>JBKOWM010000144.1:0-21074 GCA_046724395.1 Actinomycetota bacterium | reverse complement strand
GGCGCGTACCTCGACGACCTCCGCGCCACGCACGTCGCCGGCACAGCGGAGCAGGTGGTCGAGCGGTTGGCCGAGTATGCGGGCGCGGGGATCCGCAGGATCCTGATGCATCAACTCGTCCACGACGACCTCGATGCCGTGGAACTGATCGGTCGGGAGGTCGTTCCCGCGGTGACATCGCTCGCGTGATCGCGCGTCGTCGCCGGTCGAACGCGAGCGCCGTGAGATTCCGCTCGAGCCGAATCTCCGTCCGCGGATACCGTTCTGGACACTCGTCGACGACACCCAGCGGCGCGCGCACGTCCCGTGCGAGCCGCTTGAGGGCGCTCGGGTTCGGACCGACTGATCTGGAGGCATGTGAGGACATGAAAGAGCAGCCACGCTTCCTGTACGTCGCCCCTGACGGGGACGGCGCCGGGGGCTCGCGTCGGTACCACTACGGAGGGGATCGAGCCGGCTAGAACAGATCCCGCGGCTTGGCGACGCATGAACGTCGGCTAGAGTCCCCGTCGATGAACGATCCGGTCGCCGGCGTCGCGGACAGGCTACACGCGAAGGCGGTTCGGTTCGTCAAGGACAAACGGCTCCCTGGGGCGGCGGTCGGCGTCGTGCACGACGGCGAGCTCGTCTGGTCCGCGGGGATCGGGTTCGCCGACGTGGCGGGTCGCCGCGCACCCGACGCATCGACCCTGTACCGGATCGCCTCGATCACCAAGACGTTCACCGGCCTCGCGATCATGCAGATCCGCGACGCGGGGAGGTTGGACCTCGACGATCCGATCACGGTTCATCTTCCCGAGCTGAAGGGCGCCGACGAGTCGGTGGCTCCGATCGAGTCCGTCACGGTCCGCCGCGCGCTTTCGCACGAGTCTGGCCTTCTCAGCGAGCCGCCCGGAACCGACTGGGCTGTTCCGCGGTACGAAGGCCTTGCCGAGCGGAGCCTCGCGCGCGCCGGTGAGATCGGCATCCGCGTTCCGCCCAACATGCATTGGAAGTACTCCAACCTGGGTTACCAGCTCCTCGGCGAGATCGTCGCGCGGGTGAGCGGGACACCATACGTCGAGTATGTTCGATCGGAGATCCTCGACCCGCTCGGCATGAAGTCGACGGCGTTCGAACCCCTGCCGGCGGGACTCGTCGCCCGACGCGCAACCGGATACGGTCCGCGGCGGTTCTCGGACGAGCTGGACGCGGCGGTCGCGATGCCGGGGGTGTGGGCCGAGGGTGGCCTTTGGTCGTGCGTCGAGGATCTCGCGCGGTGGCTCTCGTTCCAGTTCCGCGTCGATGGCGGCCCGCGCGAGGGCGCACAGATCCTCGCCGGCTCCACGCTTCGGGAGATGCACCGACCGCGCTACCTCGTCGATGAAGCCTGGACCGAGGCTTGGGCGATCGCCTGGTACGCGATGCGCCGGAACGACGTCATCTGGGTGCAGCACTCCGGCGGCCTGCCCGGGTTCATCACGAACGTCTGCTTCGACCCGAAGGAACGGATCGGCGCGATCGCCCTGCTGAACGGCGACGAGGACGCGGCCGAGCTCGCGATGAACCTGGGCGAGATCGCCCGGACAGCCGTTCTCGAGAGCGCGCCGGCGATCGAGGCGCCGCCCGCGACGCCGGAGGCCTACCGATCGCTCCTCGGCGTCTACGTTTCGGCTCACGAGAGCGACCTGCTCCGCCTGGAGTGGCGAGACGGGAAGCTGATGTTCGTCCTGCCGGACGATCCCGTGTGGAGGCCGACCATCTCGCCGACGGATGTGCCCGACGTGTTCATGGTCGATCCCGGGTTCCGGCCGTCCGGAGAGCCCGCGACCTTCATACGGGCCGCAGACGGACGGGTGCGCGAGCTGTTCCTCGGCGGTGAGACGTGGACGAGGCTCGATCGCGTTTCTGACGGATAGAGGGAGAAGCATCGTGTCCAGGGACGCCAACCCTGTGAACCGCAGACACTGGCCCCGGTGGACCGAGGTGAAACGATTCGTCGGGCCGTCGCTTCACCTCCGCAAGCGCGACCCGCTCTCGAGGGTCCATACGGTTTCGGACTTCGAGCGGCTCGCCAAGCGCCGCACGCCGCGCGCGGTCTTCGAGTATGCGTCCGGAGCAGCGGAGAGTGAATGGAGCCTCCGTCGCTCGATGAAGGCATTCCAGAGCGTCGTGTTCCACCCGCATGTCCTACGGGACGTCTCGACGGTGGACCCGTCGACGACGATCCTCGGGCGCCGAGTGCCGTTACCGCTCGTGCTGGCGCCGACCGGGTTCACGCGCATGATGCGTACGGACGGCGAGGTGGCGGTCTTCCGCGCGGCCGGGCAGTGGGGCATCCCGTATACGCTGTCGACGCTCGGAACGACATCGCTCGAATCACTCGCCGCGAGCGCCGAGGGTGACCGCTGGTTCCAGCTCTACGTCTCACGCGATCGCGGGCGGAGCGACGAGCTGATCGCCCGGGCGCGCGACCACGGATTCCGGTGTCTGGTGCTCACCGTCGACGTCCCCGTTATCGGCGCGCGCCTCCGCGACGTCTACAACGGGCTCACCATCCCACCCACGCTCACGTTCCGGACCCTATACAACATGGCGAGGCATCCCCGCTGGCTGTTCGATGCGCTGACCTTTGAGCCACTCGCGTTCGAGTCGCTCGGGGTGGCAGACGAGATCCCGACGCTCTTCGGTCGTGTCTTCGACCCATCCGTCACGCTCGCCGACATCGAATGGTTGCGCTCGGTGTGGAGCGGTCCCATCGTCGTCAAGGGGGTGCAGCGGGTCGACGACGCGAAGGACATCGCGAGCGCCGGCGTGGACGGGATCGCGCTCTCGAACCACGGCGGCCGTCAGCTCGATCGTGCCGTGACGCCGCTGACGTTGCTTCCCGACGCCGTCGATGCCGTCGGGGACCAGGTCGAGATCTTCCTCGATGGCGGCGTGCGCTCCGGCGCCGACATTGCGGCGGCGGTCGCGCTCGGCGCGCAGGCAGTCTTCATCGGGAGGCCGTACCTGTTCGCGCTGATGGCCGGCGGTCAGCGGGGCGTCGAGCGATTGCTGGACATCTTCGATCTCGACTATCGACGAACGCTGCAGCTCCTCGGCGTGGCGCGCACCGAGGAGCTCGACCCAAGCTTGGTCAGCATCGCCCGCTGAGCCTCGCAGTGTCTGCGGCACTCGTTCCCTCAGAAGACGGCCGAGTAGTCCACCAGGTTGCCCATCCGCTCCGGCGATCCGTCCAGGTAGAGTCGAAGCTTGCTGCAGAAGAACCCGACCTCGTACGTCCAGCTCTCCTCGGCGTTGCCCGAGATATGCGGCGTGATGAGCAGGTTCGGGGTCCTCCAGAGCTCGCTCTCAGCAGGAAGCGGCTCCTCGGTCGTGACGTCGAGCATCGCCCCCCGTATCTTGCCCGCGCGGAGCGCGCGGACGAGGGCGTCCTCGTCGATGAGACCACCGCGCGCCACGTTCACGAGCGCCGCCGTCTGCTTCATCGCTCGGAGCTCGGCATCGCCGATGATGTGGTGGGTCGTCCGGTTCAGCGACGCACACAGGACGACGAAGTCGCTTGCCGGGAGGAGCTCGGAGAGTTCATCGGGTGGCAGCAGGCGGTCGAGCGGCTCACCCGTCAGGAACAGCGGGGTCCGCTTCGTGGCCCAAACCTCCATCCCGACCGCTCGTGCCGCGACGGCGAGCTCGCGCCCGACCGCACCGTAGCCGACGATGCCGAGCCGCTTCCCGCGCAGGACGTTAGACGCGCCCTCATCGTCGTGTCGCCACCGCCGCTCGCGCTGGCTGTCGAGGAAGACGGGCAGGCTTCGGGCGAGCATGATCATCGCAGCGAGCGAGTACTCGGCCATCGCGGTCGCGTACGCGCCGGCGGAGTTCGTGAGCAAGATCCCGCGCTCGGCCATCCGTTCGAGCGGCAGGTGCTCGACGCCTGCCGACATGCTGTGGACCCAACGGATCGACGGTCCGTCGATCGCGCGTTCGAATACGTCGGCCTCGACACCGGTCATGATGATCTCGAGCGTCTCGGACCGTTCCTCGAGCGGGCCGATGTCGTCCTCCGCGATGACCGTAGCGCGTCCGCGGACCGCCGCCTCGACGACGTCGCGGTTCCCGGCGAGCAGAAACGCCGGGACCAGAACGGCGGGCATGCGATCCGTCATCCCACGTGGCCTATTGGACCGTGAGGTCCATCGCGTTCGTCGAGAGCGTCTGGCCGTCGGAGCCCAGCACCTGCATCGCCACCCGATACGATCCGGGCCGGGCGGCATCGGGGATATCCCACCTAAGGTGGTCGACCTCGTCTACGGAATCGGCCGAAAGCGTCGCCGTGAACGCGTTCTTGTCGACGACCTCGCCGGTGTCGACGTCTACGAGCTTCCAGGAGACCTGCGCGTCCCTGATCGCGAACGGGAAGTCGTTCGTCACCCACATCCTGGCTCGGAACGGCGTGCCGCGCTCGTACACCTTCTCGCGGCCGAGGATGTACGGGTCGGCCTCGCGCTCGAGGCTGATCAGCACGCGCGTGTAGACGGCCTTCATCGCCTCGTACACTCGGTACGGCCGGCGATAGTAGTCCAGGAGGCCCGACCCCATGATCGGGCACGGGTCGCTCCAGTAGTACAAATACATCGACGCGATGGGCCGGTACTTCCGCTGCCGGAGGTACTCGATCTGCTCCTTGACGACCAGCGCCTCGTACGCCTGGTACGCGTCGACGAACTCCTCGAGCGTGTCCTTCATCTCGACCTTCGCGAAGTCGAAGGCCAGGTTGTAGAAGAACCCGTGGTACTCCCAGGTGTCCCAGTCGGGTGGCCACAGCTTGTCCTCGGGGACGAACGTCTTCAGCGTGTCGACGCCCGGGATCGAGCCAGCGCCGAACTCGACGATCTGCGGCGGGAGCTCGACCTTGTTCAGGTCGGTGTCGCCGTCCCAGCAGTAGCCGATCATCAGGTTGTAGACACCCTCGCGGTAGTCGCCGAGGTGGATCCACCGGACGGGATCGACGGTGCCAAGCGTTTCCTTCAGGACCTGGCAAAGGCGGTGGTAGTTGTTCGGCTTGTCGGGCAGCAGATAGACCTCGGGCTCCTTGAACACCGACCACATGCCGATGCTCGCGTGGTTGCACAGCATCAGTCCCATGTCGCGGATCTGCTCGCTCGCGCGCTCGATGAGGTCGTCGCTGTCGCTCACGCAGTAATGGAGCGGGAACACCTGCCAGACGAGGAACCCCATCTCGTCGCACATCGTGTAGAAGCCGTCCTTCTCCACGTGGCTTCCGATGCGGATCGCATTGATCTGCATGTCGCTCATCTTCGCGAGGTCCTCGGTCCACATCGCCTCGTTCGCCTCGCTCATCCATAGGCTCGAGATGTAGCGCATGCCGCGGAGGAACAGGCGCTCGCCGTTCAGGAACCACTGGCCGGTCTCCTCGTCGCGGACGACCTCCTTGATCCCGAACGGTTGCTCGATCGCGTCGTCGCCAACGCCGATGGTCGCCGTGTAGAGGTTCGGGCGGCCGCGGTCCCACGTCCACCACAGCTCGACGGTGGGAACCGTGAGAACCAGCTTGTGCGTCGTACGCCCGGGCTGGAGCGTGACGCGCCGCATCCGCTCGCCGCCGGACGCGCCATCGAAGTTCCTGGGTGCGACCGCCAGCCTGAGGTCGGTCTCGACGACGGCGCCGGTCGTGTTGTGCACGGTGAGGTCGACCGCGACGATCGCCGTGCCGTCCCGCTTGGCGAGGCCGTCGCCGAGCCAGTCCTTCTTGACCCCGATCTTCGTGAAGATCTTGACGTGGTCGATGTAGACGCTCGGCCGCGCGATGAGCTCGACGCTGTCCCAGATGCCGCCGGAGTTCCCGTCGGACCGGAACGACGTCATCGACCCGGGCCGATGCATCGCATCGATCATGTGCCCCTTGACCTGCTCGATCGCGCTCGCCTGGTGCGTGCGGTACGGCGCGGAGAGCGGGTTGTCGCCGAAGTCGACCTGGACGTACTCGGTCGGGTCCCGCGGGGCCGCGTCCTTGACGACGACGACGTTCGTCCCGTCGGAGTGGACGACGTCGGTCACGTCGAACTCGAACGGGTTGAACATGCCCTCGTGCGAGCCGAGGTATGTGCCGTTCAGCCAGACGTCGGCGAAGTAGTCGACCGCGCCGAACCGAAGGAACAGCCGCTGCCCGCGGAGCTCGTTCGGGATGCGGAACTCGCGACGGAACCAGATCGCTCCGAAGAAGTCGCCAACCTCGGTCAGGTACCAGTTGGTGGGCAGTTCGATCTCGCGCCACGAGGACGTGTCTAGCTTCGGATCCGGGTACCCGAGTGATTCGCCGCGCTCGTCCTCCTCGAGCCGGTACTTCCAGACGCCGTCGAGGCTTGCTCGGGCCCTTCCTTCGTAGAGGGAGATCATCGCAACCGCCTGTCCGGCTGATGTGAGAACGTTATCATCCACCGGTCTGGCGGGTGGACCGCTTCACCGCGCCGTACGCTCCTGTCCTGCGCTCGAGCCGGGGCCGCCATGCGTCTGTACTGGGAGGTCGCGCGCCGCGGGTTCCGCCGGTACGCCACCTACCTCGGGGCGACGATCGCCGGCGTTTTCACCAACACGGTCTTCGGCTTCATCCGCGCATACATCCTGATCGCGCTGTTCGCCGTCCGACCCATCCTCGGCGGCTACGGGATCTCAGACGCGCTCACATACACCTTCGTTACGCAGGGGTTGTCGTGAACGAACGCCTGGCCGTGCCGCTCGAGCATCGACGCGGCTCCGGATCGTCCGGCCAGTCGATTTTCCACATGTCCCACCGGCACGACGGCGTGCCAGGCGATGACGTAGGGGAAGTCGCCTCGGGCCTGCCTCTCCAGCCGCAATCGATGACGCTCGGTGGTCGATGCGCGAGACCTTCCGGCACGATCGCCAGTTCCTCAGGGCGGACCGGATGGATGTCGACCCCGGAGGTTCATCGGTTCTCAAAAGTCTCGCCGTCTTCCGGCTTCCTCGCGATGATCCAGTGCGTGTCACTCGGACCGTACACCGGATCCGACTCCTGGCGGACCTCGGACAGCTCCAACTCGAACCCCGCGTTGCGCAGGAGTCGCTCGTTCGAGCCCGGTTCGAACCCCGCGAAGAACATCGGGACGCCGAGCCATTCCTCGACCCGGTCCTCGTCCTCGACGGTGAGGAACGACGACATCAGGCGACCGCCGAGGCGCAGCCACCCGAAGATCCGTTCGAAGGCCGGTCCTACCTCGTCTTGCGGAACGTGATTGAAGACGTAGAAGGCGACGACGCCGTCGAACGAGCTCGGACGGAACGCCATCGAGGTCAAGTCGCCGAGAACGAACGTCGCACCCGGCACCCGCCACCGCGCGATCGAGAGCTGGACCTGGGACAGATCGACACCGATGTACCGTCGTCCGGCGGACAGCTCCGCCGCGGCCGTGCCCGGCCCGCACCCGAGCTCGAGCACGGCGGATCCCGGTCTGACTCTGTCGAGCACCTTGCGCAGGAACCACTGCCGGACCTCAGCCGGACGCGACTCCTCCCACTCCGGGAAGGCGTCACCGAGCCGGTCGTAGCCCACCGCCACGACGTCCTTCGGATCCATGGGCAGTTCCTGCGATGTCTTCGGGTGGATCGCTCAATCTCCCGGCCCCGGTCTCCCCGTCCCCCCGCATCCGGCGCTTTCCATCGCGGCCTCGGCTTCGTAGTAGGCCACGAGCTCGGACGGCGGAGGGCCGGGGCCGATGCCCTTGACGTAGATGCTGTCCGGTCCCGGATGGAGGTGGCCAGGTTCCAGGTGCGAGATCCGTTCGGCGTCAAGCCGGCCACACGTCCGATGGCGCAGCATCGACAACCCCCATGCGAGGACGAGCATCACGGCGAGGAGGGCGACGACCACCAGGAGGCTCTTCATCCAGTCCTTCGTTCGCCTCGCCCAGCTCACTTCGTCAGTGTCGCGAAATCCTGATCGCCTCGAACGCGCCGAGCTGCGGGACGCGGACGGTGAGGTCGCCGTCGGTCACCTGATACTCGAGCGGCCGGCCGGCGACGAGCGCCGTCACCTCCGCCGGCTCGCCGTCGGTCGGAAGGACGACGTCGACGTCCCGCATCGTCACGGGATCGACGATGCTCGGGCCGAGGACGCCCGAGCCGTTCACGAGGTGCAGGAGCCGGACGGCTCCGTCCGTCCGTTCGAACAGCGTGGCCTCGACCATCGGCGAGAGAGTCCCGCCGAGCGGCGCCAGCCCGGCGTGGTGCTGGAGCGCGTCCGCCATGAAGTTCGAGGTGTTCGCGTGGCCGTGCCGGTGGAAGAGCGTGCCGCAGGCCCAGGGAACGTAGACGGACCGACCGGCGCCGAACGAGTTCGTCACGAGCCCGGGCTCGCCGGTGGGTTCGGGCAGCACGCATCGCTCCGGCGGTCCGAACGGCCCGGGCGGGATCAGCCGCAGCGGCCGCTCGACCTCCGGCCGGTACTCGGCGTCGACGTAAGGACCGTCGAGGAAGACCAGATCGGTGTTGCCGAGCCGACTGAAGCCCTGCCGGTCGTCGATGTCGAGATAAGCGCCTCGCACGCTCTGTCGGATCTCATGGATCCGTTCGATGCCGAGGCACGCCAGCGGCGGCGCGGGCCGGGGCTCGAACTCGGCATTACGAGACCCCGCCCGGCCGCTCGCGACCAGGGTTCGGCCGGCCTCGACGAACCGATCCAGCGCGGTCGCCGTCTCGTCCGCGATCGGCTCGTCGCCGGGCAAAATCACCGCTTCATAGCGCTCGGAGACGCCCGGTCGAGCAGCGTCGAGCAACAGCACGTCGAACAGGAAGTGGTGCTGGGCCAGCACCTCGAACCATCCACGGAACTCCTCGACGTCGCCTTGCGGCGCGGTCAACAGAGCGATCCGCGCGCACGACCGCAGATCCCGGTACTCCTCCTCGTGCTCGGCGTGGAACCGGAAGACCTCCCGGACGGGGGCGAAGCCGGTGCGGTCGCGGTGATCGTCGAGGTGTCCGATCACGTAGTAGTCGAGGCCCCCGCCGTTCGCGAGCGCCTGCGCGAGCCGGAGCCGCTGTCGGGCCGGTGACACGGCGACGTGCCGGACGGGAAAGTCGATGAAGTCGACCGAGCTGTTGCTCGACACCGTGCGGGGAAACGTGGAGACGACCCACCTGGTGTTCGCCGACGCGCTGTACGGCCAGTCCGGAGGCGAGCGGTCGAGCGCGGTGTTCGACTCCTGGCGCACGAAGCCGCCGCGCCCGTCGCTCGGGCGGTCGATCGCCATGTCGGGCCGAAGCCGGCGGATCAGCGCATCCATCCGCTCCTTCGATACGCGCAGCGTGTGCTGTGTGAAGACCATGTACCGGCGGTAGCACGGATCATCGAGGTCCTCCGTCGTCGGAAGCGACAGACCGAACATCGCCTGGAATCCGCGGACGCACGCGTCGCAGTGACAGATTCCGTGATGCGTGCCGCGGTAGTCGCGTGTCTGGAAGCCGGCCATGTTGAAGTAGATGCCGTCGACGTCGAGGGTGGTGATCGTCTCCTCGACGATGCGCGGCGCGCATTCCTGCTGGTACGCGCCCGACGGACAGACGTGCACGTCGCCCTCGTCCTGAACGATCTGGCCGTCCGCTGGCCGGGACGCCCACTCGGGATGCTCCTCGAACAGCGGACGGCGTACCTTGGAGAAGTCCGTCCTCGCGATCATCCGGATGCCGGCGGCGTGGCAGGCGTCGATGATCGTCTGCAGGCTGTCGCCCCGCAGGAACGCGCTCGGCGTGTGGAAGGGAAGCGCCGTCGGGTAGCTCGCGATGATGCCCGACGTGTTGATCATCGCCACTGTGGCGTCGAAGGCCTTCAGCGACGCGACGTACCGATCGGCGTCGATGTCGCGCATGTCGATCTCGCGCAGGTTCGTTTGGATCAACCGCCACGGCCGCTCCTCCCACCAACCGCGCGCGTTCATCCGACGATGGTTCGCCCGGGCGGCAAGTCGGCGACGACCTCGCTCAGGAGCCGGATCTGCACCGCGCGCCCCGAGGCCAGGCTCTCGAGCATCGCCTCGATCGTGAAGACGCCGACGACGGACTCGGCGAGGTCGACCCGTGGCGGCTCGTCCCCGCGAATGGCGGCCGCGAAGTTCTCGAGCTGCAGCCCGTAGAAGTCGGCCTCGGGAATCGGGATCGAACGCGTCGAGACGGTGCGCCAGCCCTCGCTCCGCTCCTCCCGAACCTCGGTCGGCCCCTCCACGATCCAGGTCTCGGGGAGGAAGAGGTGCCCGCCGGCACACGTGACCGAGATCCCCTGCCCGAACCCGCCGCGCCGCGTGCTTTCGATCAGCCCGAACGTCCCACCGGAGTACTCGATCACCGCGTACAGGCGATCGACCGTCCGGTATCGCGCGCTCGTGCCGCCGAGCGCCGAGACGCGGACCGGCAGGCCCGGGTTGAAGTGGTTGCACGAATCGACGCCGTAGCACGTGAGGTCGAACGGGACACCGCCCCCGCACTCGGGCCGCTGCCGCCAATCGCGACCGGTGTCAACAGCGTCTGCCTCCTCGGCATCGAGGGAGCTGAACGTCGCCCGGACGTGCGCGATGTCACCGAGATCGCCGGCCGCGAGGCGGCGTTCGATCTCACGAGTCGCAGGATGGTGCCGGTACATGAACCCTTCGACGACGAGCGCGCCGGATCGCCGAGCGGCGGCCCACATCTCGTGCGCGTCGCGGCCCGTCGTGGCGAGCGCCTTCTCGCAAAGGATGTTCCGGACGCCCGCCTCGAGGGCGCGGAGCACCTGGTCGTGGTGCTGGCTCGGCCACGTCGACAGCAGCACGGCGTCGAGGTCGTGGCCGAGCATCGCGTCGAGATTGGAATACGCGCTCTCGCACGCGTAGCGCTCGCCCCACGCGTCCGCGACGTCGGCGCGAACATCGCAGCAAGCGACGATGCTGACGTCCTGGACGGCGGCCGCCGCCCTCGCGTGTCGGTGGGAGATGCCCCCGCATCCGGCTAGCCCAATCCGAACGGGCCGGGCGCCCGAAACGGCACGCCTCATGACCAACCTCACGGTCGCGCGAGTGTGGGAACGTTATCATGTCTACGGCCCGAGCGGCGTCGGGACGGTCCGACCGGACGGCGAGGAGGGTCCGTGGGCGTCAGGGCACCGACCGTCGTCTTCCCCGCGCAGGGGCGGGTCGAGATCTGGACGGTGGATCTGCCGGATGTCGAGCCCGACGACGTCCTCGTTCGAACCGTCTGCTCCGGCGTGAGCCAGGGCACCGAGCGGTGGCTGCTGACGGGTCGCTATCGATGGGCGGACGGGATCCCGCAGTATCCACACTTTCCCGGGTATCAGGCGGCGGGTGTGGTCGAGGAGGTCGGGCCCGAGGTCGGGGATCTGCAGATCGGCGATCACGTCTTCACCCAGGGGACACCGTTCGCGGGGGTGTCGTCTCGCTACGGGCTCGCGTCGCACACGGGGTTCCACGTTGTGTCGCGCTCTGCTGTAACGAAGCTCGATCCCTCGGTCGATCTGGGTTCAGCGTCGCTGCTCCGCATGGCCGGCGTCTCGCGGCACGGCGTGCGACTGACCGGTGTCCACGAGGGCGACCTCGTGGCGGTCATTGGGCAGGGCTTGATCGGCCAGATGTCGGCGCAGGCGGCACGACGCCGCGGGGCCCGAGTGATCGCCTCCGACCTCGTCGCTGCGCGGGTCGAGGCATCCGAGAAGTACTCGGCCGATCGGGCCGTGGACGCATCGACGCAGGATCTACGCGAGGCCGTACGCGAGGAGGCGCCGGACGGGGCCGACGTCGTGATCGAGACGACCGGAGACGCCCGGCTGGTCCTCACGTGCGTCGACATCGTCCGGCGCGAGGGCAGGATCTGCCTCCAGGGCTACTATCCCGAGCTGATCGAGATCGACTTTCATCCGACGCACCTCAAGCGACCTTCCGTGACGTTTCCGTGCTGGGTTGACGAGGAGGAGGACGCGGCGCTCGCGACGGATCTCGCGCGTGGCGACGTCCTCATCGAACCCCTTATCACGCATCGGATCCGGTACACGGAGGCCGCCCACGCGTACGACCTCGTCGTCGAGCATCCGGCGCGGACGCTCGGGATGGTCCTGACCTGGGACGGTGCTTGAGCTGGAGCGGGCCGTCTACTTCGACGCCTGGTTCCCACGCCAGCACTGCTACCACCCGAGCCTGCCGCCGAGGCGCCTCCGGATGATCGAGGACCTCGAGGCCTACCGCGCCACGTCGCTCGTGTGGTCGGCGCTCGGCGGCGGCTCGATCTCGTTGCCGTACCTGGAGCATGAGGCATGGCAGGAGATCGATCCGCGGATGCGGTTCTACGGCTTCGTGAACGACGCCGAGTTCATCGAGCACTGTGGGGAGCGCGGGATCAAGGTCTTCGGGATCGTCTTCGAGGTCCAGGGCTGGGAGTTCCCCGCCGAACTCGACGACGACGGCGGACGTGTCCTCGCACTCAACGAGCCGCGCGGCGTGGGCAAACCGGCCTGGCTCGGACTTCGCGAATTCACCCAGAACGCGCACCCGAACCTGTGGGAGCGGTTCGAGCACTACTTCCCGCAAGGGCTCGTGAACAGCGACGGCGAGGCAGTGGCCGACCTGCTCGAGGAGTGCGTCTCGCGCGACATCCACGGCAACCCGTTGCACTCGGTGTGGGTCGAGGCGCCAGACCGCAAGCACTACGCGTACCTCATGGACCGGAACAACCCGGTGTGGCGCGAGTACCTGAAGGCGATCGTCCGCATCCAAGTCGACGCCGGCGTCGCGGGCGTCGAGCTCGACGAGTCCGATCTGCCGCTGTTCTCCACGCGATGGGGCGGATGCTTCTGCAAGGACTGCATGAAGGGGTTCCGGGCGTATCTGCAGGCGTTGCCGAGGGAGGAGCTTCCGACGGAGCTCGAGGCCGTCGACCTCGAGGCGTTCCACTATGGGTCGTGGCTGCTCGAGCGAGGGCACGACTTCGGCGCGGGCCGCGAGCGCGCGCCTCTGTACTGGGACTACGTCCGCTTCCAGCGGCGCGAGGTGACCGGCCACTTCGCGGACCTGTGCGGTTACATCCGCGAATATGCGGCGTCGCGTGGCCGCGCCGTGCTCGTCGGGTTCAACTCGGGCGACTGCCCGCCGCACATGTATGCGTTCGCGCAGCACGCCGACCTGATCGCGGCCGAGCAGCACGAGACCAAGTACCGGCAGCCGTCGTGGTGCCGCTACGTGGCCGGGTTCGCGGGCGAGACCCCCCTGACCGTCGTGGAGCAGCCGTTCAACGGCGTCGTCCCCGAGCTCGTGCGCGACCTGAGGGTCGGACGCGCGTGCGACCGCCTCCGGATCATGCACTACGAGGCGGCGGGGCTCGGCGTGAACATGAGCATCCCGTACGGGTCGTGGCTCGGGGCCGTGGAGGAGGACTCGTTCTGGGCGCCGCACGAGGTCCTGCTCGAGATCCAGTCGTTCCTGGCCGAGCACGACGACCTGTACTCGACCCGGACCTTCTCCGAGACGGCTGTCGCGTTTAGCGTGCCGAGCGCGTTCGAGTACCAGGAGGCCGGCGGCGGGCGAGACTTCGTGCCGTTCTTCGACGCCTGCGATGCGCTCGTGCGCGAGCACCAGACCTTCGACGTCGTCGTGTTCGCCGACGGCGAACTCCGGGCCGACGTCATCGGGGTCGAGGATCTCGCGCAATACCGGACGCTCGTGCTTCCCGCGTGCAGTCTCCTAACGGAGCATCAGGCCGGCCTCGTGCGCGCGTTCCTCGACAGAGGCGGGCACGTGCTTGCGAGGGGCGAGACCGCCGTGAACCTCTCCGCGGGCGATCGCTCATCCTTGCTCGGGCATCCGCTGGTGCGGACGGTCGACGAGGTACGCGCGAGCGATCTGGCCGACGGGCCGCAGGTGCTGATCGACGACGCGCCCGACTTCGCGATCAACCTCCAGCGGACGGAGCGTGGGGTCGCCGTCCACCTGATCCGCTACGACTACGATGAGGCCGCCGACGCGGTGCCGATCCTGCCGGAGCTCGTTTTTCGGATCCGGCTCCCGCGTTGGTATCGGCACGCACACGCGTTCGCGCCGAGGGGCGAGGTGCGCGCAGGCCTGGGGATGAGCTGGCACGAGCGTGGGATGCACCGGCTCGCGCTCGAGGACGTCCCCCTGTACTCCGTGACGCTGCTGCAGGGGTGAGTGCGCCGTGAAGATCGTCGACGTGGGGCTGTTCCGCGTCGAGGGCGAGGGGCCGACCTGGGCGTTCGACGACCGCGCGGTCGAGCCGCTCGACCTGTATCCGAATCACGTCCGCGCCACCGCCGGCGCGGGCGACGTGCCGACGCACCTGCGCGCCACGTACGTCGAGATCGTGACCGACGAGGATGCATCCGGTCTGTACGGTCCGATCGACGATCGGCAGGCGTTCCTGATCGGCACCGATCTCCGGCCGCTCCTGGTTGGCACCGATCCGTCCGGGATCGAGCTGCTTCACGACAAGATGCTGCGGCTGCATCGCCACGGACGCGCGGGGATCTTCGTGAACGCGATCAGCGCGATCGATAACGCGCTCTGGGATCTCCGCGGCAGGGTCGCCGGCGAGCCGGTCTACCGGCTGCTCGGTGGGCCGACGCGCGACCGCGTCCCGGTCTACGCCAGCATGCTGGGGTACTCCGTCGAGCCCGAGCGTGCGGCCGCCGCCGCCGCCGAGCACCGGGCGATGGGGTTCGAGGCGCAGAAGTGGTTCTTCGCGTACGGGCCGGGCGCCGGGGCCGAGGGGATGCGGCGGAACCTCGCGATGGCCCGAGCGGTGCGCGAGGCCGTCGGCGAGACGTACCCGATCATGTTCGACGCGTTCATGGGGTGGGACGCGGCGTACGCGACCGACATGCTGCGCGGGCTCGAGCCCGTCGGGCCGCACTGGGTCGAGGAGCCGGTGCCTCCCGAGCGCCTCGACGTGTTCCGCCGGCTCGCGGCGAAGACCTCGATCCGCCTGGCGACGGGGGAGCATGCGCACACGAGGTGGCAGATCAAGCAGCTGCTCGACGCAGGAGTTGGCGTCATCCAGGCGGATCCGGATTGGGCCGGCGGCGTCACCGAGCAGCGGCACATCTGCTCGGTCTGCTCGGCATACGACGTTCCCGTCGTCGCGCACGGCCACGCGATCGCCGTACCGCTCCACATCGCGGCATCGCAGTCACCGCAGGTCGTCCCGATGATCGAGTACCTCGTGAACATGCAGGAGCGGAACCAGTTCTTCCACTCGACGATCCTCCGACCCGTGAACGGCGCCCTCGACTTGCCGACGAGTACCGGCCTCGGGATCGACCTGGATCCGAGCAGGGTGCAGCATCGACGCGAGGTCTCGTTCGGCGACTGACGGAGGACAGCGATGGAGCAACGGAGGCTCGGCCGGATCGGCCACATGAGCAGCGTCCTGATCTACGGCGGTGCCGCCCTTTCCGACGTCCCGCAGGAGGAGGCCGATCGGTCGATCGAGCTCGCCGTCGGGGCGGGGATCAACCACTTCGACACCGCCGCCGCCTACGGCGATTCGGAGATCCGTCTCGGCGCCTGGATGGAGCGGATCCGCGAAAGGATCTTCCTGGCGAGCAAGACGGGGGATCGCGCGGCCGGTGCCGCGTACGACTCGATCCGCCGTTCGCTCGAGCGCCTGCGCGTCGAGCATCTGGACCTGATCCAGCTCCACGCGGTCGGCGACGTCGAGGATCTCGGCCGGGCGACCGGCGCCGGCGGCGCACTGGAGGGCGCGCTGCGCGCCAAGGACGAGGGACTCGTGAAGGCGATCGGCATCACGGGCCACGGCATGAAGGCGCCGGCCACGCACCTCGAGGCGCTCCGGCGGTTCCCGTTCGACACCGTGCTCACGCCGTGCAACCGCCGGCTCTGGATCGAGGCCGAGTATCGGCGCGACCTCGAGGCGCTCGAGGACGAGGTCCAGGCTCAGGACGCGGGGCTGATGTTCATCAAGGCGCTCGCGCGGAACCTGTGGCGGGCCGACGAGCCTCACCGGTACGAGACCTGGTACGAGCCGCTCGACGATCAGCGAACGATCGACGCCGCCGTCGCCTTCGCGCTCTCGCGTCCGAGCGTGACCGGGCTCGCGATGGCGGGGGACGTGCGGCTGGTTCCGATGATGATCGAGGCGGAGAAGCGCGCAGCCGGCATCACCTTCGAAGACGCGGCCGCCGAGCTCTCGCTGGTGCCCGAGATGGAGCCCACGTTCGTCCGCGTCCCCGGCCGCGAGACTCCCGACTGGCTCGAGGACCTGCTGCCGGACCCATGACCCGAGAAGCGGACGTCCGCGTGGGCATCGTCGGCGCGGGCGGGATCGGACGCGTCCACGCCGAGAACATCCGCACGATCGACGGGGTCTGTGTGTCGGCCGTGATGGACATGTCGGCCACACGTGCGGCGGAGCTCGCCGGGGCGTGCGGCGCGCGGGCGTTCACCGAGCTTCCGCCCATGCTCGACGAGGTCGATGTCGTCTATGTGTGCAGCCCTCCGACGTTTCACCGGGAGCACGTCGTCGCGGCGGCGTCGACCGGCAAGGACGTTTTCTGCGAGAAGCCGCTCGCGGCGACGATCGAGGACGGCCGCGCGATCGTCGAGGCCGTGGCCGCCGCGAGGATCCACGCGATGGTGGACTTCAACAACCGCTTCCGTCCTGCCTTCCGGCGCTGGCGAGAGCTCGTCAGCGGCGAGCTCGGGACCCCCTTCGGCGGGTGGATCCATCGACTGGCGCCCTCGACGCCGCGGCCGAACGCCAACTGGCGCACCACGCCGGGCCTCCTCACCGGCATCACGATCGAATCCGCGTCGCACGACATCGATCTCGCGCGCTGGGCGCTCGGCGAGGTCGAAACCGTGTCGGCGTCGACCACGAGCTCGCTACCGCAGCTCGAGGACTTTGACGACTCGCTCTACGGCCTGCTCCACATCGAGGGTGGCGCGGCGATCACGCTCGGCATCAGCTGGTCCTCACCGATCTAAATGTCATCCCGTGGCGTGGTCGGCTCGGATGGGGCGACGTGCCTGATCGGACCGGACATGTGGACGTTGGGCAGCGCGAGGCGGACCCGAGCGGACCGAGGCAATCGGTGCGGAGGGTCGCGACCTCGGCTACAGGACGGCGTCCGAGCACTTCATCGAGTGTGTGCGCGGAGGTCGCCAACCCGACGTCACCGTGGACGACGGGTTGGTCGCGCTTGAGGTCTCGCTCGCCCTCCTCAGGGCGGCCGTCCGAGGCGAAACCGTGCGCGTGTAGGGCGCGTCGCAAGGCGGCGAGCTGCAGACGTGGCCGGAGGAGCGCATAGATCGCCGACGTGTCGATGACGATCACGCCTCTCCGAACCCCGACTCGCGCAGGTGGCGGTCGACGTCCGCTGCCACGTCGCCCGGTCCCTCCCCGACTCCGACGGTCGCGTCGAGGGGCAGCCCCAGCCGGCGGTAGGCCTCTTGCCGTCCTGGTCGGTCTGCCTCCTGGATCCGTCGTGCGCGGTCCATCGCCTCGTCGGCCATTTCGTGCGGCACGACCATCACGCCGTCGTCGTCCGCGACGACGAGATCGCCGGCTCGCACCTCGACGCCGGCACACGTCATCGGCTCGCCATCGGAGGCCGCGCGCAGCCGTCCCATCGGATGCGCGGGCGATCGCACCGTGCAGAACGCGGGCGTCCGCTGGATCGTGCACTCGTACGAGTCGCGGCATGCCCCGTCGATCACGAACCCGACCGTCCCCTTGATCCGGCCTTCGAGCGTGTTCGCCGAGCCGAGGATGCCGGCGGCCGCGCGCTTCGCGTCGATCACGAGGACCTCGTCCGGCGCTCCCCAAGGGCCCGCCTCCTTCCACAGGCCCTCGGGGCCGGGGGCGTACTGGAGCCGGGCGAAGTCGTCGTAGCTCATCGGCTCGATCGGGCGATCGATCCGCTCGTACGCCATCGGGTGGGCGACGCCGGCGAACCGGATCCCCGGATAGAGCGGCCGCATCGAGGCGTCCATCTGGAAGCGCTCCTGCATCCCCATCGAGTCGAGGGCGTCGGCCACGTCGGAAGTTCGGACCGTCCGTGCGATCCGTAGCGTGTCCGGACCGATCGTCATCGGGGCGCCTCCTCCTTCGGTCGGCGGGGACGGAACCGCAGGCCGGCCGAGGCCGCGACGCGGTGGAGGCGGGCGAAGTTCTCGGCGTACGCGGCCTCGTTCGGCAGGTGCTCGCAGAAGCAGGGCAGGTCCGGATCGAGCGTCGCGAGCCCGCGCAGATAGGCGGGATAGTCCATCACGCCGTCGCCGACGAGCACCTCGTCCCACCGCAAGGCCATGTACTCGGGGTCCCAGCGGAGATCCTTCAGGTGCGCGCCGACGATCCGGTCGGACAGCAGCGCGAAAGTGCGTTCGGCGAGACCGGCCGTGTCGAAGTAGTCGCGCCGGCCGACCATGTTGACGAGGTCCAGGTGCAACGCGAGCCGAGGGTGATCGACGCTCGCGACGAAATCCGCGATACCCTCGGGTTCGAAGAAGAACGACGTGCGCCAGGGCTCGATCGCGTACCGGGTCCGCGCCAGCTCCAGGCGGTCGAGGATCCGAAGGACGATCTCGCGGAAGGCATCGGCGCCCTCCTTCCTCAGCAGCGTGGGATGCGGCGCGAGCGGCGCGTCGGCCGGGTCAGGCGATCCGACGAGCGACACCACACACCGGCACCCCATCAGCTCCGCCTTGCGCAGCAGCGTGCGCACGCGCTCGATGCGTTCGGTCCGCGCCGCCGGGTCGACCGACATCAGGTTGTCCCACATGCCGGCCTCACCGATCACGAGATCGCGCTCCGCGGCCGCGGCGCCGAATGCGACGCACTCCTCTTCCGGCATCTCCGCGAGGCGGGCCGGCGCCGGGATCGCCGAGAGGCCGTACTCGTCGAATCGCTTACAGAGCGCGTCGAGATCGTCGGCCCGCTCCGCCGAGTAGTACCCGCCGAGCCTCATCCGGCGTCCTTGCCGACCACCACCAGCGAGTACAGCTCGATCTCCGGCACCTCGATGACCAGGTGGTCGCCGTCCAAACGCCAGACGAGCTGGCGGGTCCCCTCCGGCCGGATCTCGGTGCACGAGTCGACGCCGCCGCCCCACGGGACGCGGATCAAGACGTCCTTTGCCGGCGTCACGGTGTCGGAATCGGGCACGTAGTCGTAGTTCAGCAGGTGCAGGACCTGGGAATCGCCGCGGACGTACCGAACCGTGCGCACCGAGGCCGGCGCCGTACGGATCCTCGACGGTTCGAAGCCGGCCAGCGCGGAAGCGATCCGTTCACGATCCTCGTCGCGATACTCGCGCCAGAAACGGGGAAGCACGTCCGGATCCTCCCGCCGGGCGACCGACGGGTCGAGCGGGCTCTCGGAGTACACGATGACCTCGCCGCCGTCGCGCGCGAACGCCTCGAGCGCGGCGGTGGGGGTGGCGCCGAGGTCGCGCCCCTCAGGGACGAGCACGGCCCGGTAGCCGTGCAGCGTCGCCGCGTCCAGGTCGTCCGGATTGAACTCGCCGTCGCCCACGTACCGGACATCGAACTGGAACCCAAGCTCACCGAGCGCCTGTGCCAACGCAACGAACGCGAAATGCGTCTCCGGCCGACGCATGATCGGCCCGTCCGGGTACAGCACCAAGAGGTCGTTCGCCGGCTCGGGATCTTCGAACAGCTCCCGGTTGGCCCCGATGAACCCGATCGACGTCTTGAGCGTGTCGGGCGCGGTCGCCTTCCGGCGCGTTTCGGCGTCGACGCCCGGCCACCAGTAGTAGCCCCAGCGCCCGCCGTGCGCGTACGCCTCGAGGAACATCAGCTCGTAATAGCGGTGCCGGTCGTCGCCGGCGAGCTGCCGGGGGACGTTGATGCTCGGACAGATCCACGCGGGCGTCCCCTTGAACGACGCGCCCAGCCGATACCACGGCGCGAACGTCCCGCGCGGCAGGATCGTGTGCGGCTCTCCGTGCGCGAGCCGGTAGTCGTTCTCCATCAGGACGAAGTCGAGGTGCGGTCCCCATAGGCAACCCCACAACGCCCCGAACGTCTCGACCATGTTCCCGAGGTACGCGACGTTCGCGCTGATCGCGAACCCGGGGTTTACCGCGTCCGCGTACGTTCGGAGCTCGGCGATGAAGTCGCTCGTGACGCGGAAGGCCTCGCGCTCGTGGAACGCGCGGTAGCGGCGGAAAAGCTCATCGTCGTCGAGGAGCGCCGTGCGGAGGACGTCGTCGGCGGCATCAGCGCGCCCGCTCGGTTCCTCCGGCCCAAGCGATGCGCGGAAGCGCTCGAGGCAGCGGGAGCAGAACCCCGTTCCGCCCGGATCGCGGTCCATGAGGCCGATGCTCGTCATGATCTCGTCCAGGTTCACGACGTCCATGCCGAGATCGACGCCGTGCTTGCATCGCTCGAGGAGGGAGCTGCGGAAGACCTCGCTGTAGATGCACGCGGCGTAGACGGGCTTGGTCTCCCAGTAGTACCAGTCGCACTCGGACTCCCGGCCGTCGACGTCGCGACAGACCTCGTCGAGCAGGAACGCGCGGTCCGGCCGCTCGTACTCCCTGGGAACGAGCGCGATCAGCGGCACCGAGAACAGCACGCGACGGCCGCGATCGTGCAGATCGGCGACCTCCTCGGCCGAGCCGAGCTCCGGGGACGCCCACATCCCGTTCACCGTCGTCCCGAACTCGTCTGCCATCGGGCGCGGCATCGGAACGGCCGTGACGAACTGCACCTGCCGGTACCACTCCATCCGGATCGCCTCCCCGACGGCCGGCTCGCCGGCCGCCCGCAGTATGATATCGTTCCCACATTCGCAGGGCGTCGGCCACCTCGCCGGCCCCGTCGGCCGGATCGGGGGCTTCGAGAAAGGAGCGCGCGATGAAGGCGCCGGCCATCGTGTTCGCCGAGCCGAAGCGGATCGAGATCCGGGAGATGAGCTATCCGGACGTCGCCCCGACGCAGTTGGGCATCCGCACCGTCTTCTCGGGGATCAGTCAGGGCACCGAACGTTGGGCGCTCACCGGCCGCTACGGTCATTTCGACCAC
>JBKOWM010000147.1:0-13889 GCA_046724395.1 Actinomycetota bacterium | reverse complement strand
GTACTGGTGTGTCCAACGTGCCAGGAGGATCGTCCGGACTGGGCGGTCCAGCTCGACCGATGTGAGGTCTGCGGCGACACGAGGTTGTCGGTAATCCTCGGCGAGGTGGTGTGTCGTGCGTGCGGGCACATCCGCGGCGGCGACACCGCCGCGGAATCAGCACGGCTGTCGGGCGCTTAGCTCAGGGGCAGAGCACTCGCCTTACAAGCGAGCGGTCGGAGGTTCGAATCCTCCAGCGCCCACTCACGAGCCGGAACAAGCCAGCGACGCTCCTGCGTATTCTGCCGTAGTTCGCTCTCGGCCTTGACCGGGCGCGTCCGGGTTTCGATACTGTTGCAGCAGTTCGAACCCCATGGCCGGAGTTCACTGAGCGTTGCAGGCGGAACTTTCCCCGCGCGCCGGCATCGGACCGGTGCTCAGACGCGCCCGCGAAGCACGCGGCGTGTCACTGGATGCTGTCTCGCGCACGACGCGGATCCGGCCGCGATACCTCGCGGCGCTCGAGGACGACGCGGGGTCGGACGCGTTTCCCGGACCGATCTACGCTCGGTTCTTCCTGAAGGAGTACGCACGATACCTCGGCGTCGACGACGAGCCGCTCGTCACGGCGCTCCAGGAGCGGACATCGCCGGCGCCTTCACCGTTGCGCGTCGTCGAGGAGCTCGAGGCGCCCCGACGGTGGGTTGGGCACTTCATTCGGTTCGTCGGCGCGGCGGTCCTTATTGGGCTCCTGGCCTACACGGTCGCCGCATCGAGCACGGACAACACGCCGCCGGCGCAGAACGTGCGCGCCGGTCTGATCGACGTGCCGGCCTTCGTCCACCGACCCCACGCGGGCGTTGGGACGCCGCAGCCCGACATTCCGATTCGCGCGATCGTGCTCGTCCTCGCGCCGACCCACGTCGAGGCCTTCGTGAACGGAGAAAAGGTCGTCAAGCGGATCGTCCAGCCTCGGCGGCTCGTGCTGCGCGCCGTCGCGGACGCGCCGGGCGAACCCACCCTTGACCTCGAGATCGCCGACGGGTCGGCTGTGAAGATCGTCGTGAACGGCCGTCCCGTCCCGACCGAGGGCCGGGTGCCGTTCGGGGTGCGGTTCGTCTCGTCGGAAGGCAGGGCCGTCCGGCTGTAGGGCTCGAGCGGGTTGCCCGCATCGAACGTACGTTCTATTCTCCACGCCCATGCCCGATCAGCTCTTCGAGATCGCTCGGCGCACGTTCGATACCCCCGAGTTTCGCGGGATCGAGTTCATCGAGGTCGAGGCCAAGTCGATCATCAACCGGGTGCCCGGCGCCGGCGTCCCGTTCGACTGGTCCATCAACCCGTACCGGGGATGCACGCACGCGTGCGTGTATTGCTTCGCTAGGCCGACGCACACGTTCCTCGAGATGGACGCCGGTCGCGACTTCGAGACCAAGATCGTGGTCAAGGTCAACGCCCCGGACGTCCTGCGACGCGAGCTCGCCGCCAAGCGATGGAAGGGCGAGCACATCGCAATGGGAACGAACACCGATCCGTACCAGCGCGCCGAGGGCCGTTACCGTCTGATGCCGGCCATCATCCGGGCGCTCACTGACTACCGGAACCCGTTCTCCATCCTGACGAAGGGCACCCTCATCCTCCGCGATCTCGACCTCCTCGCAGAGGCCGCCGCTGTCGCGGATGTCGGCACGGCGTTTTCTATCGGAACCCTGGACGAGGACGCATGGCGCCGTACCGAGCCCGGGACGCCGCATCCGCGGAGCCGGATCGACGCCGTACGGAGGCTGAACGAGGCCGGTATCGGCTGCGGGGTCCTGGTCGCTCCCATCCTGCCGGGGATCACCGACGACCCCCGACAGCTCCGCGAGGTCGTCGAGGCGGCGATCGACGCGGGGGCGACGCACGTCTCGCCCATCCTTCTTCACCTTCGCGCCGGGGTCCGCGAGGAGTTCATGCCGTGGCTCGCCAAGGAGTACCCGGATCTGGTTCCGCGGTACCAAGCGATGTACCGCTCGCCGTATGCCGCGCCCCAGGATCGCAAGGCGGTCGGCGATCGTGTGGCATCAATCGTCAGAGCGCTCGGCGGCACGCGCCCGCGCAGGGATCGAGCGGATCGTTGGAACCGCGAGGCGGACGAACGGCCGGCCAAGCCACAGCAGTTGAGGCTCGTCTGATCGCTCAACGAACGTCGTCCGATACGCTTGCGCACGTGCCCGACGCGGACCGTCTCCTCGAGCTACAACGCATCGACAGCGATATCGATCGCCTTGAGTCACGTCGCGAGCAGCTCGAGGCCGGAGAGGAGGTCTCGGCCGCGCGGGGGAGGACCGAGGAGGCCGAGTCGGCCCTCGGGGAGTTGCGGCTCGCGCTCGACGAGTCGCAGCGCATCCAGAGCCGGCTGGAGCACGAGATCGACACCATGAACCAGAAGGCCGCCGCCGAGGAGAAGCGGCTGTACGACGGGAGCGTCGCGAACGCCAAGGAGCTGGAAGCGATCCAGCACGAAATCCGCTCCATCCGAGATCGGCGGTCTCGGACCGAGGACGAGCTGCTCGAGGTGATGGAGCGCCGCGAGGAGCTGGACGGGAGGACGGGCCTGCTCGAGCGCGACGTCACGGTGCTTCGCGACCGGCTTGAGGAGATCGGCGGGGAGTCGGCGCAGGAGCTGGATCGGATCGCATCCGATTTGGATCGGCAGCGCGCCGCCAGGGAGGCGCTCACTCCCGAGATCGACGAGGAGCTTCTCGAGCTCTACGCCGACTTGCGGCGCCAGAAGAAGGGCGTCGCCGTTGCGAGCCTGGTCGACGGCGTTTGCCAGGCGTGCCACGAACAGCTCTCGGCGCTCGAGCTGGCGCGGCTCAAGAAGACCGACGGTGTCAAGAGGTGCGAGCACTGCCGGCGGATCCTGGTCGTCAGCTGATCGTCGCGTGCGACGGCGCGGCGCGCGGCAACCCCGGGCCGGCGGGGATCGGAGTGTCCATCACCACGCCGAGCGGCGAGGTCATCGCCGAGGTCGCACGCGGGATCGGCGTGGCCACGAACAACGTCGCGGAGTACACCGCCGCGATCGAAGGCTTGGCGCGCGCAGCCGAACTGGAAGCGACCGACGTCGTGCTTCGCTCGGACAGTCGCCTGCTCGTCGAGCAGCTCGCGGGCCGCTTCCGGGTGCGGAATCCCACACTTCAGCGTCTGCACGCCGAGGCTCGCGGGCTTGCGCGGACGTTCCTTAGCGTGAAGTACATCCATGTCCCGCGAGAGCAGAACCGCGAGGCCGACCGCCTCGCCAACGTCGGCGTCGACGCGTGGCTGGCCGACACGGGGTCCGGGGGCTGAAGAAGCGAGCGCGAACGCGCCCTCAGCCGGGCGACGGAGAATCCGTCTGGCGACTCGGCGCCGCGTCGATGAGTCCCGCGAGCGGGAACACGAAGCGCCGGAGCCTACCGTCGGACCCGAGGAAGGGGAGTGAAAGGGCACGACCCCTCGCCGAGTCCTGAAAGGGCACCGCCACGAGCGCCTCGACCCTCGCCCCCGGGCGGATCTGACGGAGCGACTGCGTCGGCACGGTCTGGATCGCCTGGAGGTCTTGCGGTCCTTTGACGATTAGGGCCGCCATCGTCGGGTCGAGCCCGACCGTGGCGGGTGAGTCGTTAGTCACGACGAGGTTGAACTGCCAGTTCGGGACGAACCGGAACACCGAGTCGAGCGTGACGGAAACGCCCGCGACCCGACGCGTTTGTCGAGTGAAACGGGTGATGCCCGCATCCATCGAGACGCCGTCGCGCGTCACGTCGACGACTTTCCATTCAGCCGTCCCCATGCGCTCGAGCGTCATAGGCCCGTCCAGGATGCGAGTTCGCTCGAAGGGGTCACCGCTGGAGGGGGAGTACGAGAACGTGACGGACGCCCCGATGTCCACGGTGGCGCGAAGCGACGTACGGAGCGGCACGAGGGATGCGAAGGCCGCCGACCGCAGGGCGACGGAACCATCGATCGTCCCGTCGAACTCGTGGTTCTGGACACCGAGCCAGCGCACCCAGGAACGCAGATCGGGCCCGGCAACGAGTCTCCGCAGCGGTCCGATGCCCCGCTTCGGCGACTCGGCGTAATCGGAGAGGAAATCGAGCGCTGTCGTCCTGGCCGCCGCGATATCGACCCCGTCCGGCCCGCCCACCTGCTCTTCCGCGACGGGCTCCGCCGGCCCGCTAGGCGAACGTGCGCACGCGGGCGCGACGACCACAACGATGAGCACGAGGGTGAGCGCGAGGCGGCGCACGACGGCGGTATCGTACGGCCCTCCCGGATCGAGCCTGTCGGGTCCGTATACTCAGCTGCGGAGGAGCCGGCCGGGCGGCCGCGGTCGACCCTCGGGTCGGTCGAGGAAAGTCCGGACTCCACAGGGCAGGGTGCTGGGTAACGCCCAGGCGGGGTGACCCGCGGAAAGCGTCACAGAGAGTAGACCGCCGCCGGACGCCGGCGGTAAGGGTGAAACGGTGAGGTAAGAGCTCACCAGCGAACCGGGTGACCGGTTCGGCTCGGCAAGCCCCACCCGGAGCAAGGCCAAGCAGGGAGCAGGGCGGCCCGTCCAGATTGCTCCCGGGTAGGCCGCACGAGCGGCGCCCGTGGTACCGGGGCGCCGCCGGGGTCCCGAACGGGCCCAGAGAGATGGTCGCCGGGCCGCCTGAAGGCGGCTCACAGGATCCGGCTTACAGGCCGACTCCTCCCTCCGAACCCCGCTTCTCGGGGGACTACCGCTCGCGCGCCGCGCTCGCTACTTGAGTCCCCCGAACCCCCGCGGATCGCCCGAGCGCGCGGCGGAGCTGCTTACCCGCGTGATACGAGCTCCGTACGAGCGGGCCCGCCTCGACGTGCGCGATCCCCGCCTCCTCGCCGACGCTCTTCCACCGCGCGAACTCGTCCGGGGTCACCCACCGATCGACCGGAAGGTGGTGCTCGGTGGGACGCAGGTACTGACCGATCGTGACAATGGCGCAACCGGCCGACGAGAGGTCGCTCAGTGCCTGTGGCACCTCTTCGGGCCGCTCGCCCATGCCGAGGATCAGGTTCGACTTCGTCACCAGCTCGGGACGCAGTCGTTTCGCGATACGAAGGACGTCGAGCGAACGGTCGTAGCCGAAGGCCGGACGAATCCTGCTGTGCAGTCGGCGAACGGTCTCGAGGTTGTGAGCGAAGACGTCGGGCGCGGCGTTGACGACCGTCGCGATGTCCCGTGCGCCACCCTTGAAGTCCGTCGGTAGGACCTCGACGCCGCAACCCGGCACGGCGTCGCGGACGGCGCGGATGGCCGCGGCCCAGATCCGGGCGCCGCCGTCGGACAGATCGTCGCGAGCGACGCCGGTGAGGACGACGAAGTGCAATCCCATCGTTCGAACGGCCTCGGCGATCCGATGGGGCTCCTGCTCGTCGACGGCGGCGGGCTTTGCCGTCATGACGTCACAGAACCCGCACCGACGCGTGCACCGGTCGCCGAGGATCAGAAAGGTCGCCTCCCGGTCCTCCCAGCACTCGTGGATGTTCGGGCAGGACGCCTCCTCGCACACGGTGTGAAGGTCGAGGCCACGCATCAGCGACTTCAGCTCGGCGTAGTTGGGTCCGGTTTGCAGTCGAACCTTCAGCCAGGGCGGCTTGTGCGTCGGCGATGCGGCGCCGCCCGTCGTCGAGACGATGGGGAGGTACAGGCGCCGGTTGCGCGGGTTGTGCTCGCGGACCTGCATCGAGTCGAGTCTAGCCCGCGTCTCCCGTTGCGACCGTGGCGTCCTGGGAGGCCAGGATCGTGCTCGAGCGAGTGCCGGTAACATCGCCGCGAGGCGGCTCGGCGGGAATCAATACGCGGAAGGATGCGCCGCCCCCCACTCGCTCCTCGACCCACGCCCGCCCGCCGTGCAACTCAGCGAACATCGAAACCAGAGCGAGCCCGATTCCCGTCCCGGGCGAGTGTGCGGACCTCGTCGGCCCCTGCCGAAACGCGGCAAAGATCTCGCGCCGCAGCTCGTCGGGGACGCCCGGGCCGTCGTCCTCTATGGCGATGAGTGCTCCCTCGGGCGTCTCGAGCACCCGGACCCAGATCGTTACCGCCCGAGACGTGTGACGAAGCGCGTTGACGACGAGGTTCTCGACGATACGCTCGAGCTTGGCAGGGTCGGCGAGGATCCTCACGGCGGCGAGGTCGAGGACGACCGCTCGATCCTCGATGTGGTCCAGGCTCTCGACCGTTCGCCGGACCAGCAAGTCGACGTCGACGGTCCGGTATTGCGGAGCGACGATGCCGCGCTTCAGCCGGTCGATGTCCAGCAGGTCGCCGAGCAGGCGGTCGAGCTTGCGCGCGTTCGTCGCAAGACGCTCCAGGAGCTCACCTCGCTCTGCCGTCGCGACATCCTGATGCTTCAGCGTGAGCGAGAGGCCAAGGATCGACGTGAGCGGGCTGCGGAGCTCGTGCGAGACGGCGGCAAGGAACGTGTTCTTCATCTCGTCGAGCGCGCGCAGGCGTTCGGCGGCGTCCCGCTCGCGTCGCTCGCTCGAGCGGAGTGCCTCCTCGGCGCGCTTTCGCGCGCTGATGTCGAACAGGACCCCCTGCAGGAACAGCCGGCGGCCGCGTTCATCGCGGACGAACGTGATCTCGTCGTGTACCCAGACCCACCGGCCGTCGGGATGGAGGATGCGGTACTCGGCGCTCCACGCCGCGCCCGCCTCGACGGCCTTCGCGTAGCTGCCCTCGATCTCCGATCGGTCCTCCGGATGCATCATTCGCAGCCACAGGTCTGGCTGCGAGACCCATGCATCGGGCGACACGCCGAGGATCTGCCGGATCTGCGGGCTGACGTAAATCGACCGCATCGAACCGTCCGGCACGTCGACATACACCGCCCCCGGGATGTGCTCGACGATCGCGCGGTAGCGCTCCTCGGCGTCTCGCAGGTGCGTCTCGGCGTCCTTCTGCGCGGTGATGTCGAGCACGACGCCCTGCCATGCCGTGGGGACACCATCCGGCCCCAGGACGGGGACAGCTTCGTTGTGGAGCCACACCAACCGGCCGTCCTTCGCGTACATCCGATAGTCGAGATTGAAGACCTTTCCAGGGACGTACGGTGCGGCGTTCTCCGCCAGCACGCGCTCGCGATCGTCTGGATGGAGCAGACGCGCCCACTGCTCATCGTCGGATGTCCACTCGCGCGGGGTGAAGCCGAGGAAGGTCTCGATCTGCGGGCTGATGTACGTGATCGCTCCGGCGGCGTCCTCGACGTAGGTGATCGCCGGCAGTTGCTCGACCAGCGTCCGGTACCGCTCCTCCGCCTCGCGGAGCCGGTCCTCGGCGCGCTTTCGTTCCGTGATGTCGAGCAGGACGCCCTGGTACGTCGGCAGCCCCTCGTCGTTCGAGCCAACCGGGACCGCCTCGTCGCGCACCCACGCGACGTCGCCGTCGCCACGGACGATTCGATACTCGGCGCGGAACGGGACACCCCTCGTCCTAGCACTGGTCCACAGCTCCCTCACATGAGCGAGATCGTCGGGATGGACGTTCCGGGACCAACCCGTGGCATCGCGCGTCCACTCCTCCGGCGATAGCCCAAGGAGCGGTTCCATCTGCGGGCTGACGTACCGCATCCGTCGCCCGTCCGAAGCGGCCGCGTCCCACAGATACGTCACCGCCGGGACGCGCTCGACGAGCGTGCGATATCGCCCCTCCGCCTCGCGCAGACGTTGCTCGGCGCGGCGTCGTTCGGTGACGTCGTACATGACGCCCTGTACGAGCGTCGGCCCGTCCGGACCGTGCTCGACGGCCAGTGCCTCCTCGTGGATCCACACGTAGCGCCCGTCGGCGCGGCGGTGCCGGTACTCGGCCACGAACGGCTCGCCGGTCCGATCCGAGTGCTCCGACTGAGCGAGGACCGTTTCGCGATCGTCGGGATGGATCTGTCGCTTCCACAAGTCGGGGTCGCGCGTCCACTCATCCACGCTGAAGCCGAGAATCGGTTCGACCTGGGGGCTGACATACAGGACGCGAGTGCCGTCGACCTCCTTGCTCGGGTCCCACGTGTACGTGACGGCGGGAATCTTCTCGACGACAGCTCGATGGCCCTCCTCGGCCGCGCGCAAGGCTGCGAGGTGGGCGGACGCATCCCGCCAGCGAAGAACCGCGATGACTCCGAGACCGAGCGCGGCGAGTGAGACCCCGAGGAGGACCTCGTCCTCCGCCGGGCCGAGCGTCCGCCTCAGCCACCCCTCCACGGCGTTCGCCGCACCGATCGCAACCAGCAGGGAGAGCGCGATGCCGGCGACGGCGGACACGACGAGGACGTCGCGCAGCGCGCGCGACCGCTCGGTGCGCGGGGCGGTCGGTCGATCCATCGGCGGAGGTTCCCCTGGCGGATATATCGGTTCAATCCGGGGGAGCCCTGAATCGGGGAGGGGGCGCGCCGCGGGGAGCCGCCTCGGCGAGCGTCTAGCGCGGGCGAGTCAGAACTTCGCCAGCTCGAGCATTCGCTCGTAGATTCGGTCCGTATCGAGCATGAACGCGTGCTCCAGCGAGGCCGCGAATCCCATCGCCGGGACGTCGGGGCCGCCTATGCGCACGAGCGGACCGTCGAGGTCGAACATCGCCTCCTCGGCGATCGTCGCGACGATTTCCGCGCCGGCGCCATAGGTCCGGTTGTCCTCGTAGACGACCATCGCCTTGCCCGTCTTACGAACCGACTCAAGGATCGTCTCCTTGTCGAGCGGGGAGATGGTCCGGACGTCGACGACCTCCGCGTGCATCCCGGTGTCTTCCTCCAGGCGCGCCGCGGCCTCGAGGCACAGGTGCAGCATGAGCCCGTACGCGACGACCGTGAGGTCCTCGCCCTCCCGTTTTACGTCGGCCTTGCCGATGGGGACCGTCGATGGCTCGTCGGCGACCTCGCCCTTGATCAACCGGTACGTCTTCTTGTGCTCGAGGAACATGACTGGGTCGGGGTCTCGGATCGCCGAGCGAAGAAGGCCGGCGGCGTCGGCCGGCGTCGACGGGGCGACGACCTTCAGCCCCGGGACGTGCCCGTAGAAGCCCTCGATCGACTGGGAGTGATACAGGCCGCCGTGGATGCCACCGCCCCACGGAACGCGCATCACCATCGGCAGACCGAAGTCGCCGTTCGTCCGATAACGCATCCGAGACACTTCCGAGACGATCTGGTCGAAGGCGGGATGGATGAAGTCCGCGAACTCGATCTCCGCCACCGGCAGCAGCCCATGCAAGGACATGCCGATCGCCAATCCCACGATCATCGATTCGGCGAGGGGCGTATCGATCACGCGCGCCTCGCCGAACTCGTCGAGGAACCCCTGCGTGATCCGGAAGACGCCGCCGCGCGCGCCGATGTCCTCGCCGAGGACGACGATGCGGTCGTCGGCCGCCATCTCGTCGTGGAGCGCGTCGTGGATCGCCGTCACCACATTCTTCTCGCTCACGAAGACTCCTCCGCGAAGAGCCTGTCGCCGAGCGTCATGGGATCCGGATCCGCCGCGCTCCACGCCTCGTCGATCTGCCGGTCGACGTCGCCTCGGATCTCTGTCTTGACGGCGTCGAGCGCGTCGTCGTCGGCGACGCCGTGTTCGGTCAGGTAGCGGCCGAACACCACGAGCGGGTCTTTGTGCTTGGCCTGCTCGACCTCCTCGCGCGAGCGGTACGTCCTGTCATCGTCGTCGGAAGTGTGCGGGAAGAAGCGATAGGTCTTCGCCTCGATCAACGTGGGTCCCTCGCCGGCGCGGGCGCGCTCGACGGCCTCCTTCATCGCCGCGTAACACGCCAATGCATCGCTCCCGTCGACCACCACGCCGGGGAAACCATACGCCGCAGCGCGATCGGCAACGTTGGCGATGGCCATCTGTTTACTTTGCGCGACCGAGATGGCGTACTGGTTGTTCTCGCAGACGAATACGACGGGCAGCTTGTGGACACCGGCGAAGTTCAGGCCCTCGTGCCAGTCGCCCTCACTCGTCGCACCCTCCCCGAACCAGCATCCCGCGACAGTCTCCTCGCCGCGATGCTTCGCGGCGTATGCGATGCCAGCCGCGTGCGGGATCTGGGTCGCGATCGCACTCGAGTGTGAAACAATGCCGAGGCGACTCGATCCCCAGTGCGACGGCATCTGACGGCCGCCGGACGACGGGTCGTCCGCCTTCGCGAACAGTCCCAGAAAGATGTCCTTCGGCGTGAACCCGGCGACGAGAACGACGGCCAGATCTCGGTAATAGGGGAGCCAGACGTCGCGCCCGCGCTGGAGCGCGTACGCCGTCCCAACCTGGCAGCCCTCGTGGCCCGAAACCGGAACCACGAACGGCGCCTTCCCCTGGCGGTTCAGCCTGAACGCGGCCTCGTCGCACTGACGGGCGGTGATCATGTACCGGTACATCGCGAGGAGGTCGTCGGCGCCGAGGCCGAGGGCCTCGTGTGATGTCTCGGGACCTACCCGGGTCGCCACATCACCCTCCTCGAGCGCGAGTGTACATCCGGGTTCCGAGAAGCTACCCGCCTTCGAGCGCTGGTAGACGGTGCCGCGGTGGTGTCCGGGGCGGTCTCGTATACTATACCCCCCCAGGGTATAACGGCGATCTTCACGGAGACACTGGCGGGGTGATCGGCGGGGGATCGTCGCGGCCATTCCGTTCGCCGCGTTTGGGATGTTGAATCCGATCGTCGCCGGCGCCGCGATGGCGATGTCGTCGGTCTCCGTGCTCGCCAACTCGTTGCGGCTGAGGCGGTTCGTCGGCTGAGGAGTACCGTTGAAGGAGAATCGAAAGGTGTCGGACGAGATGAAGAACATCGAACAGCACGTGGAAGGGACGACGATCGTCGAGGCGAGCGACGCGAACTTCGGCGAAGTCGTCGTCGAGGGGTCGAAGCAACGCCCGGTCGTCGTCGATCTTTGGGCCTCGTGGTGCGGTCCCTGCCGGACCCTGGGGCCGATCCTCGAGAAGGTCGCAGACGAGCACGGCGGACAGTTCCTGCTCGCGAAACTCGACGTCGACGCGAATCCGTATACCGCGGGGCAGTTCGGCGTGCAGAGCATCCCGACCGTCATCGCGTTCAAGGACGGCCGCCCGATCGACGGCTTCATCGGGGCCATTCCGGAGCCGATGGTGCGGCAGTTCGTCGCCGGTCTGCTGCCGAGTGAGGCCGACCGTGAGGCGGAGGAGGCGGCCGGTGTGGAGGCCGCGGGCGACCTCGACGCTGCGGAGGCCGCATACCGTGACGCCCTGGAGCAGGACACGAACAACCGCGCCGCCCGACTCGGCCTCGCGCGGATCCTCGCCGATCGTGGCGAGGACGAGGAGGCGCGACGGACCCTGATGCCGCTGCTCCCCGACGCCGATGCTGAACGACAGCTCGCGCAGCTCGAGATCGCGTCGTGGAGCGGGTTGACGGAGCCCGGGACGCTTGCGTCGGCCAAGCGGCTGGCGGCGCACGGACGGTGGCGCGAGGCGCTCGACGGCATGCTCGGCGCACTCGGGGACGATCCGGATGCGCGCCAGGCGATGCTCGAGGTGTTCGCTCTGCTCGGCGAGGACGACGAGATCGTCACCGAGTACCGGCGCAAGCTCGCGAGCGCGCTCTTCTGATCGCGTCGATGGCCGAGATCCACGATCGAATCCGCGACTGGTGGAACGCGGACGCCGAGGTCTACGATCGTGCGCCCTCGCACGCCGCGTCGGATCCGGTCGAGGCCGCCGCATGGCGGGCCGCGCTGGGGGACGCGCTACCGGCGGAGTATGTGAGCGTGCTCGACGTCGGCGCCGGGACCGGTGCGATGAGCCTGCTCGCCTCGGAGCTCGGCCACGACGTGACCGCGCTCGATCTCGCGCCCGCGATGCTCGCTCAGGCCCGTTCGAAGGCGGAGGAACGAGGGCTCGCCATCACGTTCGTGGTCGGGCGCGCTGACGAGCCACCGCCGGGGCCGTTCGACGCCGTCATGGAGCGCCACGTCCTGTGGACGTCGCCCAACCCGGTCGCGACGCTCCGCGCCTGGCGCGCCGTCACGCGGCCCGGCGGGCGGCTCGCGCTGTTCGAGGGCGTCTGGGGGCGAACCGATCTCGTGCAGCGGGCGCGCGACACCCTCGCCGAAGCGTTCCGGCGCCTGTACTCGATCCCTCACGACCACCACGCCGAATACGATGAGGCCATCCTGGCGGAGCTGCCGATGGCGCGAATGCCATCGGCACGGCCGCTGATCGACACCGTCTACGAGGCGGGATGGCGCGCGGTCCGGCTCCGACGCCTTCACGACGTCGAGTGGGCGCGGCGAATCGCCGCCAAGCCGATCCTCGGCGTTCTCGAGTCGATCCCTCAGTACGCGCTGATCGCCGACGCGTAGTCTCGCCGGGGCCGATCGCTACGACGCCGCGACGTTCTCGAACGGCTCGGCCGCATCCGCGGCCGAGCGCAACTCGATGTCGAACACCCGCTCGAAGTGCCGGAGGACGGGAATCGTTGCGTCGGCGAGGGACACCGGTCGTCGGGCCAGCTGCGACAGCGACGTCACGCCCTCGTCCGAGAGGCCACACGGGACGATCGCGTCGTACCAGGAGAGATCCGTCGAGCAGTTCAGCGCGAAGCCGTGCAGGCTCACGCGCATCCTCATCAGCCGGACGCCGATCGCGCACGCCTTGCGATCGCCTGACCAAACGCCGGTCTGGACGCCGCTTCGCTCGAGCTCGACGCCGAGGTCCCGTCCCGCGCGGATGACCACCTCCTCGAGCCGCCGGACGTAACCGAGCGCGTCGGGACGGACGCCGAGATCCAGGATCGGGTAGCCGACGAGTTGCCCGGGTCCGTGAAACGTCAGCGAACCGCCGCGGTCGATATGCCGCAGCTGCGCGCCGGCCGCCCGGATCCGTTCCTCGGTCCACACGATGTGCTCGGGCTTCGAGCGGCGTCCGGCGGTGAAGACGGGAGGATGCTCCAGCAGGATCAGCGTGTCGGGGATTTCGCCGCGGAGGCGGAGCGAGGCCAGCTCGTGCATCAGCTCGTTGGCGCGGTCGTAATCCACCGACCCGGCGGGCCGGATCAGCCAGCCGGTACGCGTCACGTCGCACGTCCGGGGAGGACGCGCACGCTCAGATCCCGAGGTCCTCGGCGAAGTCCCACGACTCGAGGTCCTGGCGCACGCGCGCGAGGAACCGCGTGGCGAGCTCGCCGTCGATGGTCCGGTGGTCCCACGACATCGAGATGTTGACCATGCTGCGGATGGCGATGGCGTCGTCGACGACGACCGGGCGCTTCACGATGGCGTCGAGCGACAGGATCCCCGTGTTCGGCTGATTGATGATCGGCACGGACGCGATCGAGCCATACGGACCCGGGTTCGTGATGGTAAACGTTGCGCCCTGCACCTCGTCGGGCTTGAGCTGGTGGGCTCGGGCACGGGCGGCCAGCTCCGCGATGGCTCGCGCGATCCCGATGGAGTTCATCGTGTCGGCTCCCTTGATCACCGGAACGATGAGTCCGTCGTCGTACGAGACCGCGATGCCCATGTTCACGAAGCGCGGGAGAACGATGTTGTCGCCGTCGAGCCGCGCGTTCACCTCCGGGTATTCCCGAAGCGCGTCGACCGTCGCGCGAACCACGAAGGGCAGGTACGTGAGCTTCACCCCGTGTTTGCGCTCGAATGCGTCCTTGACGCGCTCGCGGAGTTTCACGAGATGATCGACGTTCACCTCGACCATCGTCCACGCGCGCGCCGTCTGTTGCGTCGACGCGAGCATGTGCTGCGCGATCGCCCGGCGAATGTGCGAGATCGGCTGCACGTCCTCCCCGACGCCCGCCGCCGTCGACGCGGGCTGGACCCGAGGAGGCTCGGCCGCCGGCGGGGGAGCGGCGACCGGCGCAGCCGGCTGCGCCGGTCCGCCCTGCGGCGCCGCGC
>JBKOWM010000023.1:0-14158 GCA_046724395.1 Actinomycetota bacterium | reverse complement strand
CGTGCACGCCGGCGACGTCATCGGATACGTCGGATGGTCGGGAGACGCAGTCGGGGGCGTGTACCACGACCACTTCGAGTGGCATCCGTACGAGACGCCCTCGGCCGACTCGTGGCCGAAGAGCATCTACGGTTACTCGGTGATCGACACGGGCTCCGGCTCGCCGGCCGTCAACCCGTACCCGCTCCTCGAACAGGTCTGCTAGGTACCCTCTTCCCGCTCAGGAGGCGGTCGTGAGGGCCAAGGACGTCAAGCGCGTCGCCGTCGTCGGGTACGGCGTAATGGGGTCGGGCATCGTGGAGGTGTGCGCCCGCGCGGGCCTCGAGGTGACGGTGCTCGAGACGACGCGCGAGCTCGCCGAGCGCGGCGGGCATCGACTGGATGTCTCGATGCGACGCGCCGTCGAGCGGGGGCGCCTGGGCGAGGACGATCGCGCCGCGGCCCTCGCCCGGATCACCGCGACGACGTCGATCGACGACCTCCTGTCCACCGATGTTGTCCTGGAGGCCGCGACGGAGTCCCCCGAGATCAAGCACGACCTCTTCGGGCAGCTCGACCGGATCGTGCGCGAGGATGTCGTGTTCGGCAGCAACACGTCCTCGATTCCGATCGTCGATCTCGGCGCCGCCACCGAACGCCCCGACCGGGTCATCGGGATCCACTGGTTCAATCCGGTTCCCGTCATGGGGCTGGTCGAGGTCGTGAGGGCGATCACGACATCCGAGGAGACCGTCGAGTTCGCGCGGGCGTTCGCGGCTCGCCTCGGCAAGACGACGGTTCTGTCGCGCGACCGGGCGGGCTTCATCGTGAACACGCTGCTGATTCCCTACGTGAACGACGCGATCCGCATGCTCGAGGAGGGGTTTGCGACGCGCGAGGATGTCGACACCGCGGTGCACCTCGGTCTCAACCACCCGATGGGACCGTTGCGCCTGGCCGATCTCATCGGCCTCGACACGTGCCTGCACGTCGCGAACGTGCTGTACGAGGAGTTCGCCGATCCGAAGTTCGCCCCGCCGCCGCTGCTTCGACGGATGGTCGCGGCCGGCCGCCTCGGGCGCAAGACGGGGGTGGGCTTCTACGACGACTACCGATGAGCGGGCGGCCCGCTGCCGCGTCATTCAGTGACGGTTCGTCGGCTCGTAGGCCTGCAGCGTGAGCCTCGCCGTCTCGTCCCAGCTGAAGTCCTCGGCGCGCCGGCGTCCCGCCGCGGCCAGTCGCGCCGCGAGCCCCGCGTCCGTCGCCAGGGACACGATCGCGCGCGCGACGTCATCGGGGGAGCGGGGATCGACGCCGAGCGCCGCCGCGCCGGTGACCTCGGGCAACGACGAGGTCGTCGACGCGATCGTCGGGATTCCGCGAGCCATCGCCTCGAGCACGGGCAGACCGAACCCCTCGTACAGCGAGGGATACACGAACATCGCGGCCGCCCGGTACACAGCGTCGAGGTCCGATCCGCAGAGCCATCCCGTTCGCACGACCTCGCCGGGCGCCTCGAGTGCGAGCTCGCGCTCGAGCGGCTCGGAGCCCCAACCAACGGGTCCCGCGAGCACGAGCGCGTATGGGACGCCGTTCGCCGCGGCCCGGCGGTAGGCGCGCACGAGCGTCACGAGGTTCTTTCGAGGTTCCAGCGTGCCGACGAACAGAACGAACGGCGGTCGGATCCCCAGGCGAAGAAGCGTCTCGGCGGGGTCGCCGCTCGAGGCCTCGAGCGTTGCCGCCAGCGGGGTGACGTGGACGCGGGCAGGATCGACCCGTGTGCGCGACACGACGTCCTCCGCCGTGCTCCGGGACGGCGAGAGGATGGCGTCCGCTCGCCGAACGGCGGCGCGAAGGCCCAGCCGGTAGATCATCCGCCAGCGCCGGGGGAACAGTGCGGGGTAGCGCAGGAACGCCAGGTCGTGGATCGTCACCACGAGCCGTTGTCGGTGCGTGGCGGGGGGGACGGCGGCGCCGCTCGTCGCGTGAAGGACGTCCGCCGACGCGAGCGTAGCCGGGAGGGCGGGGCGACCGAACGCATTCCACGCCGGGTACAGCCGCCGGATCGGGTCTGCGAGTGGCTCGATCCGAAGCCACCGCAGTGAGTCGTCGAGGGAGGCCTCGCCGTCGAACCGCGCGTGGAACAGCGTCACCTCGAGCCCCGGGTCGCGCGCCGTCATCGCGGGCACGAGGTTGCGGATGTACGTACCGACACCGCCCGGGAGGTCGAGCCAAAGGTGGTCGGCGTGGATCGCGGCCGACGTCACCTCGACGCCTCGACGCACTCCACGCCGTTTCGGCCGACGGTCGCAGAGTGCTCGGTTCCCGGCTCGAGGTCGAGCCGGTCGCCGGCGAGCAGCTCCACGTCCCCGTCGTCGGTGTGGAAGAGGATCGAGCCCGTCAGAAGGAACAGGACCTTGTGGTAGCCGTGGACGTGCCTGCCATAGGTGTCGCCCGGCCCGTTGCCCCAAAGCCTCGGCGACGAACAGCCCTCCTCCGTGAACGCGCGGTCAGCGTCGGCGCGGTCTCGGATCGCGCCGACGGTCCTCGAGGCAGACATCGTCGGAGATGTCAGTGAGCGTCGCCGCGACCGGTGAACGGCGGGGCCCCGCGGCGCGCAAACGACGCTGTGCCGAGAAGCCCCCAGCCGTCATCGGCGTAGCGACGGGCCTGGACGGCGCCCCAGCCGCACGAGTCGATCCGTCCCGCCAGGACCCACGGATCCGGATGCGGGCTCTCCTGCGCGAAGTACCGCTCGAGCGCCCGGATGATCGCGCGCTCCTCCTCCGATGTGAGCCCCGCGGGCAGCTCGAACCGGCGGTCGTCGGTCATGCGCCCCTCACAGCGGGATGTTCCCGTGCTTGCGCGCCGGGACGGTCTCGCGCTTGGTGGCGAGCATCCGCAGCGCGCGAATGAGTCGGGGCCGCGTCTCCGATGGCTCGATCACATCGTCCACGTAGCCGCGCTCGGCGGCGACATACGGGGTCGCGAATTTCCGCTGGTACTCGTTGATCAGGCGCGTCCGCTCCACGGTCGCGTCCTCCGCCCGTTCGAGCTCCTTGCGATTCACGATGTTGACCGCGCCCTCGGGGCCCATTACCGCGATCTCCGCCGTCGGCCACGCGAACGACACGTCCGCCCGTAGGTGCTTCGAGTTCATGACCAGATAGGCGCCGCCGTACGCCTTGCGAGTGATGACGGTCATGCGCGGCACGGTCGCCTCGGCGAACGCGTAAAGCAGCTTCGCGCCGTGCCGGATGATGCCGCCGTACTCCTGCGACGTCCCCGGCAGGAACCCGGGCACATCGACGAACGTCACGATCGGAACGTTGAACGCATCGCACACACGAACGAATCGCGACGCCTTCTCGGCCGAGTCGATGTCGAGCGTTCCGGCCAGGACCTTCGGCTGGTTGGCCACGATCCCGACGGTCCGTCCGTCGAGCCGCGCGAACCCGATGACGACGTTCATGGCCCAGAACGGGAACACCTCGAAGAAGTCGCCGTCGTCGACGATCCGGCGGATGACCTCGTGCATGTCGTACGGCTCCTTCGCGGAGTCGGGCACGAGCAGCGTCAGTCCATCGTCGTGTCGCTGGGGATCGTCGACGGGCGCGTACAACGGCGGGTCTTCGAGGTTATTCGACGGCAGGTACGACAACAGGTGCCGTACCATCCCCAGGCACTCCTCCTCGTCGCCGGCGACGAACGATGCGACGCCGCTCTTGCTCGCGTGCGTCTGCGCGCCGCCGAGTGCCTCGAACGACACGTCCTCGCCAGTGACCGCCTTGATGACATCGGGTCCCGTAATGAACATGTGCGACGTCTCGCGCACCATGAAGGTGAAGTCCGTGATCGCGGGCGAGTACACGGCACCGCCGGCGCACGGTCCCATGATGACGCTGATCTGCGGGATGACTCCGCTCGCGCGAACGTTGCGCTCGAAGACGTAGCCGTATCCGGCGAGGGAGGCCGCGCCCTCCTGGATACGTGCGCCACCGGAATCGTTGATCTGGATGAACGGGGCCCCGGTCGACATGGCCAGGTCCAGCACCTTGCAGATCTTCTGCGCGTGTACCTCGCCGAGCGAGCCGCCGAAGATCGTGAAGTCCTGCGACGCGAGGAACAGCCGGCGGCCGTCAACGGTTCCGTAGCCCGTGACGACGCCATCCCCGGCCGGCCTGTTGCGCTCCATGCCGAAGTCGTGCGAGCGGTGGACCGCAAACGGGTCCGTCTCGACGAACGAACCCGGGTCGAGGAGCAGATCGATCCGCTCGCGAGCACTCTGCTTGCCTCGGTCGTGCTGCCTTCGAACGGTGTCCTTACGGTGCGCGTCCTGGAGTGCCGCCCTTCGCTTGCGGAGCTCATCGATTCGCTGCTCGACGGTGACGAGCGACGCGCTCGGCGAGCGGTCCTCGGTCGTGGCCATGGCTCGGGAGTCTACGTCGAGGCTGTCCGCCCTGGGGCTGTCGCCCGCCCTTCGCGCTCGCTCTCTTCAGGCCCACACCCACCCAGCGGCGGCCGGCCCGACTCAGACGTCGACGCGCCCGCCGACCCGCCAGTACACGCCGTGGTCGCGGGCGAGGAACCCCTCGTCGACCAGGTACCGGCGGAGCGCCGCGTGATCGTTGAAGTACCGGCCGACGATCGCGTTCACCTCCCGCTCGTCGTACCGCACGCCGGCTTCGAACTCGACGGCAATGCGCTCCAACACGATGCGGCGCTTCGACTCCTTGGCCGGGATCTCGGTGAGTCGACCGTTTCGGAAGAAGGTGCGGAGCACCGCCTCCTCGTCCTCGCTCGCGGCGCCGAGGGGCAGTCCGGCCTCGCGCGGCGGCCCCACCTGCTCGGCAACCCGACGCAGCGTTTCCGGGTCGAGCCGATAGGTACGTCGATCCGCCTCGAGGCGGACCACCCCGGCCGCGCTCAACCGGTTCAGATGCCTGCGGAGCCGCGAGATCGGGAGTTCGAGCTCGTCTCGGAGCCACGCCGCGGTTCGCGCTCCCCGTGCGAGCGTGCCGGCGATCGCGAGGCGCTCGGAATCGGCGAGGGCGCGCAGGACGTCGTCCGGCTCTTCCGTCATCACGGTATCCCTAGCACGCGAAGGCGTCCTCGCGGGCGGACCGCGATGTCGGAGGCGCGGCCTAGGGTCGACGGATGGTCGAGGTGCCGCCCGCGGTGTTGACGCCCGTGCAGCGGCGCACGCTCGATCAGCTCATCGGTACGGACGAGCGCCCGGTGTTTCCGGCGGACCTGGTGCACCGCCTCCGCGATCGGATCGAGGAGGCCGCCCGTGCGTTCGAGCCGCCGGAGCCGTTATGGCTCGGCAAGTCGCACCTCAACGATCTCGGCCGGTGCCCGGGCCTATTCGACGCCGTCCGTTCCGGTGAGCGTCCGCCGTTCGCGTTCACGTCGCGCTTCGCGGCCGGGCGTCTGGCCCACAAAGCCGTCGAACTCGAGGTCGCCGGAAGGCAGGACCGCGAGCCGCACGGCCTGGTCGAGGAGGCGGCCGCGCGCCTGCGGGAGGACGCCTCATTCGAGCAGTTCTGGATCCGGCTCGACGGCCTCGCCCGCGACGAGCTCCTGATGGATGCCTCGAAGACACTCGAGCTGTTCCGCTCGACGTTGCCGCCGCTCCGGCGGCTGCGGAGGCAGCTCGCTCCCTCGAGCGAGTGGCGCGTCCGTGCCGAGCTCCTCGGCGGACGCGTGGTGCTTTCCGGAACGCTGGACCTCGTCCTTGGCGCGTCGGATCCGATGGCCCCGTCGCGCGCGACTCGCCTGGCGATCGACCTCAAGACCGGACGGGCGTGGCCCGAGCATGCCGAGGACATGCGCTTCTACGCGCTCGTTCTCGCGCTCCGCTTCGGCGTGCCGCCGTACCGAGTCGCGACCGTGTATCTGGAGTCCGGCGAGTGGCAAGCAGAAGACGTCGACCTTCGCATCCTCGAGCACGCGGCCGACCGCGTGATCTCCGCCGTCCGGGCCGCTGCCGCGGCGCGCGTGGGCCGGCCGCTGCCGCTGCGGCCCGGGCCCTACTGCACGTGGTGCCCGCGCTCGGCGACATGCCCGTCGAGCCTGGCGTCGGCGCCGACGATCGCCCCGACGTGACGTTTGTCGGCTCGCGCCGGGCTCGCCTATCGTGCGATCGATCCGGATCGCTCCGCGCCGAGCGACCGTCCGTCCGATCGCTCGGGGGTGGGACCGTGGGCAAGGATCTGTACGAGATCGGCGAACTGCCGCCCGTCGGCGACGTGCCGGCGCGCATGCATGCTCAGGTCGTCCGGCCGGAGCGCTTCGGCGAACCCAAGGACGCCATCCGCGACGAGGTGCTGGACATCCCGGAGATCGGCCCCCATGAGGCGATCGTGATGGTCATGGCGGCGGGGGTGAACTTCAACAACGTATGGGCGGCGCGCGGCGTCCCGGTGGACGTGACGAAGACGCAGGCGCGCTGGGGCGAGCCGACGGACTTCCACATCGTCGGCTCGGATGCCTCGGGCGTCGTGTACGCCGTAGGCGAGCAGGTGCGCAACGTCGGCGTCGGCGACCGTGTCGTCGTCCACGCGGGACAGTGGGACGTCGACGATGCGTGGGTCGCGCAGGGCAACGACCCGGGTCTGGCGCCGTCGTTTCGCGTCTGGGGATACGACACGTGCTGGGGATCGTTTGCGCAGTTCGCGAAGGTCCAGGCGCATCAGTGCCTACCCAAGGCCGAGCACCTCACGTGGGAGGAGGCCGCCGCGCCGACGCTCACCGGCGCTACGGCGTATCGGATGCTTCACGGATGGCCCCCGCACACCATCCACGAGGGCGACGTCGTCCTCGTCTGGGGCGGTTCCGGCGGCCTCGGCTCGCTCGCGGTGCAGCTCGTCAAGCTGGCCGGCGGGCGGGCCGTCGCCGTGGTGTCGAACGACGATCGCGGGCAGTACACGAAGGCTCTCGGCGCCGTGGGATATGTCAACCGGAAGAGCTTCGACCATTGGGGCGTGCCGCCCGCCTGGGACTCTTCGGACTGGAAACAGTGGTTCGACGGCGCCAAGGCGTTCGGGAAGGCCGTCTGGGACGTTCTCGGAGAGAAGACGAACCCGCGCATCGTGTTCGAGCACCCGGGGCAGGACACGATCCCGACGTCGATCTTCGTGTGTGACCGGGGCGGCATGGTGGTTATCTGCGCCGGAACCAGCGGCTACGACACGATGGTGGACGTGCGATACCTGTGGTACCTGCAGAAGCGCTATCAGGGATCGCATCTGTTCAACGACGAGCAGGCGACGGCGTTCAATGATCTCGTTCGGGCGCAACGCATCAGAACGACCCTTGGACACACGTATCGATACGAGGACGCCGGCCACGTGCACCAGCTGATGGGCGACGGGTCGCTTCCGGAAGGAAACGTCGCCGTCCTGGTGAACGCGCCGGAGCCCGGTTTGAAAGACCTGTCCGCGTAGGGACGTTCGACCCGAGGATGTCGTTCGTTTCCCGTTACAGTGGGCGGCTCGGCCGGCCGATGTGGAAGGAGTCCATCGCGATGCGGGGGAGCCAGAGCGGTCTCGTGCGGAAGATGCATCGGAAGGTCTACCGCAGCAAGGAGTGGGTCAGGGGGCTGTCGCTCACGTTCAGCGGCGTCACGCTGTTGCTTCTCACCAGGGTCCTTACGGCGCAGCACTTCACGGCCAACCAGTACGTCGTCGCGCTGACGATCGTGGCGGCCGTCGGCTACTTCCTCCTCTTCCGGGTCGCGGGGTCGGCGGTCATCGTCACGGACCGAGGCGTCGTCGTTCGAAACCCGCTGAGCACCCGTTCCGTCCGGTGGGACGACATCACGCGCTTCTCCCTCGAACAGTGGTCGGTGTTCCCGGGCATCGGGACGATCGAGCTGCGCGCGGCCCGGCCGCTGCGCGTCTTCGGCGTCCAGATCCCCGATCCACGGTTCGGCAAGTTCGACGCGCAGACCGAGAGCGCGATCGAGGAGCTGAACCGGCTTCTGCGCGAGCGCGGCGGCTACGAGGGCTGAGGCTGTAGCTCTAGACCGGCCTAATCGCTGCCGCTGCTTGAGGCCGCTAGATCCGCCTATCGCTGCCGCTGCTTGAGGCCGGCTGCACCAGCTCGACCAATACGCCGCCCATCGCTTTGGGGTGGACGAACGCGATGGTCGTCCCGCGTGACCCGGCCCGCGGCTGCTGATCGATCAGCATTACGCCTTCTCCTCTCAGGCGCTCGATCGCCGCCGAGATCTCCGCGACGCGGTACGCGACGTGGTGCAGCCCGGGCCCGCGCCGTTCCAGGTGCCGGCCGACGGGTGTTTCGGGCCCCAGCGGCCGTAGCAGCTGGACGTACGACGTGCCAACGGCGAACAGCACCTCCTCGACGCCCTGCGACGCGACGACCTCCCGGTGCGCCGGTTCCGCGTCGAACAGGCGGCGGTACCGATCGACCTCGGCCGCGAGGTCCTGGACGGCGATGCCGACGTGGTCGAGCTCGGTGAGAAGACTCATCGTCCTGGCCATTTCGCTCCCTGCCCGGCGGCGAGCACCATAGCCGTTCGGGCAGAGCGCCAGCACGACTGCTGCCCCGGGCATACGCCACGCCGCTAGGACCAACGGCGGATGCGAGGCCGCCCGAAATCGGGTACTACGTAAGGCGCCTCGGCGTATCACCCGGATGTGACTGGGAGGCAAGCGTGAAGAACGAGCAGTCGGCCGCGACCGCGTTGGGAGGCTCCAAGCTCGTCCGCTCCGGGAAGGCCGACGTCTTTCGAGTGCGGGAGCGCACTCGCCGCCGCCGTCTTTGGAAGCTTTTCTCCGCGTTCGTCGTGCTGGACGGCTATCTGTGGTACCGGTTCCTTACCAACAACCCGCTGCGTCTCCCCGCACTCGGCCCCGAGTGGGTGATCTGGGCTCCCCTCTTGTTCCTGTTCCTGCTCATCGGCGCGATGATGGCGATGCCGCTGTTCACGGGACGGTCGCCACACATGATCGTCCGACCGGAGCAGATCGAGGTCGGCCTCTCGGACGTGCAGGGTCTCGACACACAGGTCGACGAGGTTCAGCGGACGCTGGACGTCTTCCTCGGCTACGCCACATTCCGCGACGAGCTCGGTGGCAACCCCCGACGGGGCATCCTGTTCGAGGGTCCGCCGGGAACCGGGAAAACGTATCTGGCCAAGGCGATGGCCAAGCAGGCCGGTGTCCCGTTTCTGTTCATCTCCGCGCCCGCGTTCCAGTCGATGTGGTTCGGGATGACCGGCGCCCGCATCCGGTCCTTCTTCAAACAGCTACGAAAGCTCGCCCGCAAGGAGGGCGGCGCCATCGGCTTCATCGAGGAGATCGACGCGATCGGTGGGGATCGGGGCGGGCTGAATACCTCGCCTGATAACCCCGGCATCGGCCGCAGCGTCTCGAACTTCATCGGCACCGGCGGAAGCGGCATGGTGAACGAGCTGCTGATCCAGATGCAGTCGTTCGATCAGCCGCCGTGGAAATCGCGGGTCGTGGCCCGCGCGGCCGAGATGCTGAACAGCCTCCTGCCGCCCGAGCACCGGTTCTCGACGGGCAAGCCGCCCTACAACAACATCCTGTTGATCGCCGCGACCAACCGCGCGGACCAGCTCGACTCAGCACTGATGCGTCCGGGACGTTTCGACCGTCGGCTGTACTTCGACCTGCCGACGAAGTCGGCGCGCCGCGACCTCATCGACTTCTTCCTTGCGCGCAAGGCCCACCACGCGCAGCTCGAGGAGGACGGCGTCCGCGAACGTCTCGCGCACGACACGTTCGGCTACTCGCCGGTGATGATCGAGCACCTGTTCGATGAGGCGCTGCTCGTGTCGCTCCGCGACGGTCGGCGCCAGATGAACGTCGACGACGTCTACGAGGCGAAGCTGACCGACGAGATCGGGATCAAGCAGCCGGTCGTCTACACAGACCTCGAGCGAACGACGATCGCGACCCATGAAGCGGGGCACGCCACGGTGGCGCACTTCCTCGGCAAGGGGCGCCGGCTCGAGGTGCTGTCGATCATCAAGCGCCGCCAGTCGCTCGGCCTGCTGGCCCACGGCGACGAGGAGGAGCGCTGGACGCGGTCGCGAACCGAGATCCAGGCACAGGTCGCGATCGCGCTCGGCGGCCTCGTGGCAGAGGAGCAGTTCCTCGGCGAGTCGGGAACCGGGCCGGCGTCGGACCTCGCCGCCGCAACGCAGGTCGCCGCACAGATGGTCGGCTCGTTCGGCATGGCGGGCTCGCTCATCTCGTTCGACGCGATCGCCGAGGCGGCGATCGGATCACGCAACCTCGTCGCCAAGGTGCTCTCCGACGAGACCGGCAAGCAGCGGGTCGAAGACATCCTGACCGACCAGAAGCAGCGCGTGATCGCGCTTCTCGACGAGCACCAGGATGTGGTCTTCGCGCTTCGGGACGCGCTGATCGAGCGCGACGAGCTCGTCGGCGAAGAGATCCGCGAGGTCATCGAGAAGACGATCGCTGCACGTCAGTAATCTTGCGGCGTGGATCCCGGCGACGAGCCGGTCGAGGTCGTCGACGACGAGGGTCGCGTGCTCCACGTGCTTCCTCGTCGCGTCGTCCGCGAGCGCCGCTTGCTGCATCGCTGCACGTATGTTCTCGTCCTGAACCCACGGGGGGAGCTGTACGTCCACCGCCGAACGATGGGCAAGGACACCTATCCCGGCTTCTACGACGTCGCGGCCGGCGGCGTCTGCGCAGTTGGGGAGTCCTTCGACGAGGCTGCGGCCCGCGAGCTCGAGGAGGAGCTCGGCGTGACGGCGGGTCCGACGTTTCGGTTCTACCATCGCTACGAAGGTGAGGACGGCCGAGCCCTCGGCGCGGCGTACGAGGTTGTGTGGGACGGGCCCATTCGGCACCAGCTGAGCGAGGTCGATTGGGGCGCGTTCGAATCGCTCGAGCGGATCGAGGAGCGGATGGCGCGCGATCCCTTTTGTCCGGACGGCGCCCAGGTCTACCGCCGGTGGCGCGCGCTCTGGGACAAAGGCCGGCCGGGCTAGACTGGGCAGCGGGTTCGATCACGATCAAACGGAGGCAGCGCTGACGTCGTCCGTCATCCTGGCCGGGGCGCGAACCCCGATCGGGAAGTTCCGCGGCTCGCTCGCGCAGTTCTCGGCCGTCGACCTCGGGACCATCGCCATCCGCGCCGTGCTGGAACGCGCGCGCATCGACCCCGCAAGGATCGACTACGTCATCATGGGCCAGGTCCTTCGGGCCGGGACCGGGCAGATCACCGCCCGTCAGGCGGCGATCGCTGCGGGCATCCCGCGCGAGGTTCCGGCTCTCAACATCGACAAGGTGTGCCTATCCGGGATGAACGCGATCGCCCTAGCCGATCAGCTCATCCGGGCGGGCGAGGTCGATCTCGTGGTCGCGGGCGGCATGGAGTCGATGACCAACGCTCCGTACGTGCTGCCGAGCGCCCGCGACGGTGTGCGGCTCGGTAACGCACAGATGATCGACTCGATGCAGTTCGACGGGCTGTGGTCGACGTTCTCAAAGATGACGATGGGCGAGGCCTCCGACCGGGTGAACTCGGAGCTCGGCATCGGCCGTTCCGAGCAGGACGACTGGGCGGCGCGCAGCCACGCGCGGGCGGCTGCCGCGTGGGACGGCGGAACGCTCGCCGACGAGGTTGTCCCGGTCGAAGGTGCGCAGCGCGACGGCACCACGGAGCCGGTCCTCGATCGCGACGAGGGCATCCGGCACGACACCACGGTCGAGACGCTGTCCCGTCTTCGGCCCGCCTTCGCCGAGGGCGGGACGATCACGGCGGGGAACGCCTCGCAGATCTCCGACGGCGCGGCCGCCGTCGTGGTCGCGAGCCCGGAGCGAGCCGAGGAGCTCGGTGTCCCGGTTCTGGCCGAGATCGTCGCCCACGGCATGTCCGCGGAGCGGTTCGCCTATCTGCATACGGTCCCGGCGCTCGCTCTTCAGAACGCCTTGAAGAAGAGCGGTCTCGACGTGCACGACCTCGGCGTCATCGAGGTCAACGAGGCGTTCGCGGCGGTGGCCCTGAACGTGACCCGGATGCTCGGCGTGGACGACGCGATCGTGAACGTCAATGGCGGGGCGGTCGCGCTCGGACACCCGATCGGCGCGAGCGGCGCCCGACTCGTGCTCACGCTCGCGCACGAGCTCCGCCGACGCGGCGCGACCTTCGGCGGGGCGACCATCTGCGGCGGTGGTGGCCAGGGCGACGCCCTCGTCATCCGAAACCCGGCCGCCGACTAGTCCAGCAGCAATGGCCGATCGATACGATCTGCCGGAGGAGCTCGAGGAGTTCCGCGCGCTCGTTCGCGAGATCGCCGAAGACAAGATCGCGCCGCGCGCGGCCGAGATCGACCAGTCCGACGAGTGGCCGGACGATCTATACGACGTGCTCGTGCAGAACGAGCTGACGGGCGTCGGATATCCAGAGGAGTTCGGCGGCTCCGGAGGCGGCTCCCTCGCGTTCGGCGTCCTGATCGAAGAGCTCTCGCGCGTCTCCGCTGGACTGGCGCTGGCTCCCGCCGTGTCGAAGCTCGGTGCCGTCCCGCTCGTGCTCGCTGGCACCGACGAGCAACGACGGCAGATGATCGACGGGATCGTTCATGGCCGCATCCTGATGTCGTACGCCCTGACGGAGCCGGCGGCGGGGTCGGATGCCGCCTCGCTTACAACGCGGTACGAGCGCGAGGGCGACGACTTCGTGCTGAACGGCACCAAGCGGTTCATCACAGGTGCCGGCGTCTCCCACGCCTACGTCGTGTTCGCGACGAGCGACCCGTCTGCCCGGTCGAAGGCGATCTCGGCGTTCCTCGTCATGCGAGACGACCCGGGAGTCGGCTTCGGCCGCAAGGAGGACAAGATGGGGATCCGCGGCTCACCGACGCGCGAGGTCCTGCTGACCGACGCACGGATCCCGGCCGAACGGCTGATCGGCCAGGAGGGCGAGGGGTTCAAGATCGCGCTGCGGACGCTCGACTTCTCGCGGCCGCTCATCGGCGCGCAGGCCCTCGGTATCGCGCAGGGGGCGTTCGACCTCGCATCGCGGTACGCGCTCGAGAGGGAGCAGTTCGGCCAGCGAATCGCCGATTTCGAGGCGATCCAGTTTCTCCTGGCGGACATGGCGATGAAGCTCGAGGCGTCGCGGCTGCTGGTCTACAAGGCGCTCGCGCTCTGCGACGACGACGACCCCCGCATGACGCAGTGGTCGGCGATGGCCAAGTGCTTCGCCTCCGACTCGGCGATGGCGATCACGACCGATGCCGTCCAGATCCTCGGCGGCTATGGCTACGTCCGCGAGTATCCGGCCGAACGCTACATGCGCGACGCGAAGATCACCCAGATCTACGAGGGCACGAACCAGATCCAGCGCATCGTGATCGCACGTCAGGTCCTCGAAGCCATCGGCGGCTGACGGGGTCTGGGGGACTCAAGCAGCGAGCGCGAACGCGCGAGCGATAGTCCCCCAGAAGCAAGGGGTCTGGGGGACTCAAGGAGCGAGGCGGGACCGCGGGCCTCCGGCGAGCGCTCGGGGGGATCACCTGCGCGCGAGTCGGTCGCGACGCGTGCAGCGTGCGCGCGGCCCGCGATCCCGGTCATGCGGCGCGACTCTTAGCTCGCGCCGTCCTCCACCGCGGGCCAGGCCGTGCCACCCGCTTCGCCGCAGTCGAACTCCGTGCGGTCGGACGTTCGCCCGCCGCCGATGCGTGTGGGTCTGCTCGCGAGGATCAAGTCGGTGCCTCCGTGATCATTCGTTTGCATTGGTGGATGCGGACGACGGCTCGCCCGGCGATGGCGGGATGTCGAGCCGCGCCCTGAGCTCGTCGTTCTGGGATTCCGCGGCGAGGAGCCGCTCGGCGGACTCACGCACCTGATCGCGCAGCGCGCGAAGTTCCTCCTGAGTGTGCTTCGGCGCGGCGACGGCGACGCTCAGACGCTCCTCGAGTGCCTGCAGCCGGTCGATCGCCTGCTGATGTTGGAGTTGCAGCCGCGTGAAGCGCTCCTCAGCCTGACGGGCGCGGGCCTCCGCGTCTGTCCGGGCCTGCTCGGCCTCGCGGAGGTTCGCGTCCGGCTTCCGGGACACGGTAGCGCCCCGTGCGGCGGCGGCGGTGGCCGGCCCGGCGGCGCCGAGCACCGGCCCGAGCGCGCGGGCCCCTGTGGGTGACGGCAGGCCC
>JBKOWM010000064.1:0-4688 GCA_046724395.1 Actinomycetota bacterium | reverse complement strand
GCGCAGGGTCGCCCTACACTGCGGTTGTGACGAAGAAGCGAGACCACGAGCCGAATGTCGTCCGCGAGCTCCAGGAGGACGCCAACTGGAGCATGTGGACGAACACCTTCGGGCGGCAGCGTGGATGGGGGCGTCCCCGCTCACATCCGCACGGTCCCGGAGTGGGCACCTTCATGTTGGCCGGGATCCTCTTGATCGGGACCGCGGTTGCGGTGGTGGGGCTCATCGCATTACTTCTCACCCTCGACTGACGCTCGCCTCCCCAGAAACATCCCAGCTCTCGCCCACACCGTTATGTTCGCGGACGCTAGGGGGCGGCTCGTCCGCACCGCGCGTCGCTCCCGGCCGCATCGGCCCCGGTCCTCGGAGCAGACGGCACCGACCTGCAGTAGGACGCGGCGCGGTGGCAGTTCGAGCAGGGCGGCGACGGCGACGGAGGCAGATCCGGCCCGAGCAGGGTCGTGGCCGTCGCCTTTGCCGGTGTCCAGGATAGCGATCGCTATCGCCGTCGAGCCTCGGTGGCGCCTCGTGGGGACCGGTCCAGGTCCTCGGTGGCGTCAATGAGGGCGGGTGGACTCGCTTCGAGCTCCGCCCCTCGGCCGGCACGACAGGTGGCGCAAGTTCGCACTATCCGCGACGAGATCGATAGCCGGCTCCGGTAGATGCTCGACTACGTGGTCAGGACGTGTCTCCTAGGAACTTCCAACGGCCTGCAGATCCCCGTTGAGCGAGCTCGTCTGCTGATCGCTCAAGCCATAACCGCTCTCGATGAGCTCCTTCAACCGCTCGGTGAAGCGGGCCGCCGGCGCACCGTCGATCATGCGGTGATCGAAGCTGACCGTCAGGCTCAGATAGTCCCGAGATGCGATCTGCCTGTCGACGTCCTCGCGCTTCTCGCCGATGCCACCGACCGTGACCCAGCAGATGGACGGGGAACAAGGAGGGATGCCCCAGCCGGCGCCCTTCCCCACCATCCCCACCGCCGAGACGGTCACGGTCCCCCAACGCTTCTTCCAATCCCGCGGGAACCACTTCCCGATCCGAACCACGAGCGAGAAGTACGGGCGGAAGAGCCATGTCGGCAGGAGCTGCGACGCCTTCGCGCCTCCCACGTCGATCTTTGCAACGTCCTGGATCTGGGCGGTTCTGATCTCGGCATGGATGTCCTGGAACGTTTTGCGATTCGCGGCTCGGACGATGCAGGGAACGACCTGCCGCTGGCCGGCGATGTCCCGCTCGATCCAGGTCAGGACATCCACCTCGCCGAACAGGACGAGGTGCCGGTTTCCGTCTCGGAGAGCATGCACGTCCTTGTGCTCGTCGACGGCGCGTCCGAGGCAGGCGATGATGAACGCCGTAAACGAGGGGTGCTCCCCGGTCCTTGCCTTCTCTTCCCGCAGATACGCGCGAGCCTTGGTGACATCGACTTCGAGCAAACCGTGCATCATCGGTTTGTTGTGGGTGGAACGGATCGCCTCCTCCATGAAGCGCCTGCTCTTCGGGTACGGAATCACTTGGTCTTCGGTTTGTTGTCTCATCGTCTTCTCACTCCCCTCAAGGAATCCGTCGTGCCCTGGGCCCGGCGGAGGTCTTCGCCTTCTTCGATCCGGCGAACTCGAAGGCATCGATCGACGTGAACCGGATGCTGTAGTCGCCGCGTCATGGCTGGGAAGTACGCCCTAGCGCCGTCCATGGGAAGGATCTCGGGCTGGTCGACCGCATAGGTCTCGCCGTCGTGGACGATGGTGGCGGTGCGGCTCGCCAACACGTTCTCGAGCCAATCGGTGCGTCGGCCGTATACGATGCCGATGACGAATCCGTCCTCGGTCGGCCCGGCCCAGACCGGGGTTTCGTACGTCCTGCCCGTCTTCCGGCCCCGATGCGTGAGCACGGACGCGTGCGCGCCTGGCGTGCCGGCCGATCGCATCTGGAGCGGATTGCCCACCGCGCGATGAAAGCGACGGGCCGCGTTTCGTACCGCTGAGTTCTTCGACCGGACCCCGAGCGCGTAGACGACCGCGGTTGCGATCACCGTCAGGAACAGCACCACCAGCACGATCAGGATCGCTCTTGCCATGTCCTCGCCTCGGGGAGCGCGCCGACTTGACCACGTTCGAACACGGGCCGGGCGACGCTTTAGGGCCGAAGGGCCCGAACCGCGAGCGACCCACGACCCAATGATCGGCGAGGTGCTCTCCGCCCCTCCTCCCGCAGCCCCGCGCAGCAGCACCACGCGTGCGATGGAGAAGGTCCGTGAGGCTGCACGGCGGTCGTCTGCGTCTCCGGCTGGCGTCTCGGCCGACTCGCCGCCGCCACGAGACGCTCTGGCCGCGTAGTCATGGCCGTCGGTCGAACCGAGTCTGCCACTACGATGCGCACATGCACCTCGGAGGGCATCAAGAGCGTCTGATCACGATCTGATAGACGCCGCTTCTGCCGTCTACGCACGGGCATTCGCACAGCCTCCGTATCCGGGCGATGATGTAGACGCCTTCCGCAACCGAGTGCACCCGCTACGCCTCGCGGCCTGGCTTCCGTCTGACGGTAAGTCGTTGTGACGACGATGAGCTCACCGGACTCGCCCTCAGTGTCCGCGCCGACCGGGGAGATTGGTGGCGAGACCGTTGCGCCGAGGCGCTCGGACTCGATCGCGCCGCCGAGTGGTTAGAGCCAGTGATTCGGGAAGTCGTCCACGTCGCTGTCGCGCCGGATCGACAACGTCAAGGCGCGGGACGTCTCCTCACCGAGGACGCAATCAACGAACCCGAGATAGCGAGCGTTGTGTTGAGCTGCCACCCTGGAGCCGAGCCAGCCAAGGGCCTGTACCTCTAATGCGGTTTTCAGCTTCTCCTGGAAGACTTCCGTACCGATCCGGGGAAGCCGGGCTACTGGCTGATGGCCAGACGACCCAGACGAGTCGAGCTCTAGGACCGGGGCCTTCTCCACGACGCGCGATGCACCCGCGCTATCCGGGGCAAGGGGGGGTCCCGGCGCCGCACAGCGTGAGTCCCGTCTCATCCCGGATGTCTCTTGCATACCACGATCGCGTGTCGGCGCCGAGGAGGTGCGCGGCCTCGGCGAAGATCGACGGGGCATTCTGCTGCGTGAACGAGTATCGAACCGTCACGCAGCCGCCGGGGAAGACGTAATGGCGCACCGTGGTCGAGGGGTGCATGGCGGTCGGTTCCTCGTAGAGCCGTAGTTCGGCTTCGGCGTCGTCGAGCGGGAGCCGTGCGTCACCGGCCACGTTGCAGGCGCGAGTCATCGTCACGTCGAACGCCTTGATGCCAACGCGATCGGAGTCGAGCCAGAAATGGACGAATCCGGATCTCACCTCGGACCCGCCATAGGTCCATCCCTGGGGAAGCGTCTCGATGCACGGGACGAGCGTTGCCGACGGAACGGCCTGAGCGACGAGATGAAGGATGTTCTGACGACTGTCGTGAGCGCAAGACATCTGCGGATAGCTGCTCGCGTGACACCCGGGAAGCAGCAAGATCACCGCCATGATCAGCAAGCCGTGCCATAGCCGACACCTCATATGACGACCCGCCAGTTGCGTATCACGAGCAGCAGCGCCAGCAAGCCAACGCCGAGGACCGACAGCCCGAGCGCGAACCTTCGCAGGCTCCATCGCTGGATCGCGACCGGTCTCCGGTCGGGCGCGAGCTCGCGGAACTCCCTCAAGAGATCCCTCGAATCCCGCTTGAGGGCGGTCCTGAGCTGCGTTGGGCTCGCCACACCACGGGTCGCCGCGAACGCTTCGGCGATCTCCTGTTCGTTGAAGTACTTCCGTGCTTGCTGATACACGCGCGGCGCGTCGGTCCGCAGGGCCAGGACGAGCATCATGTTGGCGAGGTCAACTGCCTGCCTCCACGGCGATGGCCGCACCTGAACAAAGAAGACATCGATCAGAAGCAGACTCCCTTTGCGCACCATCAAGTTGGCGGGCTTGATGTCGCGGTGTGCTAGACCCGCATCCCAGAGGCGGCGAACGAGTAACAGACCCTCGTCGATCGTGCCGTCGTCCACGACTGCGTCTCCGATTTCTACTGCGCCCTCGAAGAACTCCATCAGAATCATGTATTCGCGCTCTGGCGTGATCTCCACGAATCCGTACGGGATGGGCGTGGGCATGCCGAGACGGTTCAGCAGGAGCAGTGTGTAGTCTTCGTATTCGACGAACCGGCGCACCGACTGGAACGGAGCCTCGTCTTCAAGGGCACCGTACAGGATGGCTCTGCCCAGCTTGTACGAACGGTCGGCACGCACGTGGCTCTTCGCGTAGAGCTTCGCGAAGAGATACCGCTCCGGCTCTCTACCCGTCGCGGCGACCCGGAGACGAAGGGGGGTGGAACCCCCCGATCCCTCGAGACCTACAGGTTTCACCTCAAGGAGGTCGAGGCCGAGCTGATCGCGGGCCGCGGTCCTGATCGCCTCCCCGCGACGCCCGCCGACATCGAGATGAGCCGCGCGACCTCTTCGATACGTCACCGGAAACACCTCGTTCGGCGTAAAGACGCGGAACGCGATGACGGGAAGCCCGACCCCCAGGATGAGCGCCGAAAGGATGTCGGTCAGGTGGTCGACGGCTTCATACAGCCGGGCAAACGCGAAAAGGAAGAGAATCCCTCCCGCCACCCACTTGCCCAACGAGCGCGCGTGGCCCGGCGGTAACAGGCTATAGA
>JBKOWM010000054.1:0-16126 GCA_046724395.1 Actinomycetota bacterium | reverse complement strand
GGGCCCGACATCATCCACATGTTCGGAACGTGGGCGTGCACGTACTCCGATTTCCTGGCTCCGGTTCCGGCTGATGTGATCTCCCTGTCCAAGGCGCAGGACGAGTTCTTCGCGGGGCCGCTCGGCGGATACACCTGCGACGACACGTTGTATGGCCTGCCGCAGGAGTCGAACGTCGAGTACGGGGCGGTGTTGCTGAACACGAAGATGGCAGACGCCGCCGGCACAAGCACGACGGGATGGGACAACTACGACGACTTCATCGCGGACGCGACGAAGTTGACCGTCATCCAGGACGGCGCGGTAACGCGCGCGGGCTACCACTTCACGGCGGGCGACGGCCTGGCGCACTCGTTCCTCTCGCTGATCCTCCAGGCGGGCGGCAACTACCTCAACGCCGACGGGTCCGCCTTCACGCTCGACACGCCTGAGGGTCACGAGTCGCTGTCGCTGCTCAAGTCGATGGCCGACGCGCCGGTGATCGACCCGGTGCTGTTCAACGACGAGACGAATTGGGTGGGCGACTGCTACTTCACGGAACTGTGCGCGATGGGACTCGTCGGACCGTGGGCCGTCGCGGACTACAAGGAGGACTACCCCGACATCGCGGCGAACACCGTGTACGCGGAGCTTCCGCCGCTGCACGAGTCCAGGGCGTTCGTCGCCGACTCCGGTTGGGGCATGACCGTTCCCACCGAGACCTCCAACGCCGACGTGGCGTGGGACTTCGCGAAGTTCGCAACACTCGACGCGAAGAACGCTGCCGACTGGAACCTCACGTCGGGCACTCTCCCCGCGCTACAGGCCAACGGCGAGGGTGAGGGCAAGGCTCGGCTGATCGAGGCGTTCCCCTATTTCGAGGCATGGTTCGAGCTGCTACCGAACGCGCAGTTCGTAGGCCAGCTCCCGGATCGCGACAAGCTGTACTACGAGATCATCTACAACCATGGCCTCGCCGCACTCCGAGGCGACGAAACGATCGACGAGGCCCTTCAGGCCATGCAGACGGAGGCGAACGAGACGTTCGGATGATGTCGAAGCGATCGGGCGACGGGCATCGCGGACCGCGTTCGCGCCAGACGCGGGGGGCGTAGATGGCGAGCGAGACGCTGAGACTGCGCAGCCCGAGCCGATTCTTCCGCGGCCGCGAGGGGGCGCAGAAACGATTTGTCGCGGGTGTGACACTTCCTGCGATCGTCTTCATGGCGATCTTCATGGTGCTGCCGATCGTCTGGGCATTCGCCCTGTCGTTCTTCGACTTCAGCCCTCGACGCACCGGCACGCCGATCCTTGGCCTGGGAGCCGACAATCCGTTCGTCGGTCTGGAGAACTACCGGGCGATGACAGACTTCGCCTCGGACGCGACGCTGAATGTCCGACAGTTCCACACGGCGGTCAAGGTGACGTTATTGTTCGCGTTCCTGGTCGTGCCGCTCAATCTCCTCATCACGCTGCCGTTGGCCGCGATGATCGAGTCGGTTCACGAGCGCGCGCGACCCGTCTACCGCACGATCTTCTTCCTGCCGGTTCTGGCGTCGTCCGTCGGCGTCGCCATCATGTGGGGCTTCCTCCTGCACCCGCAGAACGGGCTCTTGAATGGAATCATCTCGAGGCTCACCGGCAAAGTGACGGTGATCGCCTGGATCACCGATCCCGACCTTGTCTACTTCGGAATCCCGGTGGCCCTCCTGGCGGTGATCGTCGCCTATCTGTGGCAGGACATCGGCTACAACATGGTGATCTTCATCGCCGCCCTCCAGGCGATCCCGCGGTCCGTCACCGATGCTGCCCGAGTCGATGGGGCGAGCGCCTGGCAGATCTTCCGGCACATCACGCTCCCATTGCTGAAGCCAACGATCCTTCTCGCGTCGATTCTGACGATGATCTCGGCATTCCAAGTGTTCGACCTGTTTCAGGTCATGACCGAGGGAGGACCGGAGGATCAAACGCTCGCCTTATCGGTGAACATCTATCGCAACGCCTTCCGGTATCAGCAGATGGGGTGGGCTGCGGCGATGTCCATCGTGCTCTTCGCGATTGTGTTCGTCATCTCGATCGCGCAAACACGTCTCCTGCGGACGAGGTGGGAGTACTGATGGCGACGACGACGAAGCCCGAGGTTCGGGTCCTCGCCGCTCCGGCCGAGAGGCGCCGGGAGCCCGTCCGCCGGTCTCGGTACCGGCTCGGTCGTGTATCGCTCTACGTCATCCTCACGGTGCTCGGCGTGATCGCCGCCCTGCCGTTCGTCTGGATGATCCTGTCATCGTTCAAACCGGAGGCCGAGGTCCGGCAAATCCCACCGACCTTCTGGCCGCAACACGGCACGCTCGACGCGTACCGGACGATCATGGAGGATCCCGAACTGCCGCTCGCGCTCTTCTATCGCAACTCGGCCTTCGTCGCAGTGATGAACACAGTGACGACACTGTTTACCGGCTCGATCCTCGGCTACGTGTTCGCGAAGTTCACGTTTCGGGGCCGGACACCGTTGTTCTGGTTCATCCTGGCGACGATGATGATCCCGACGCAGGTTACGATGCTGCCCGGTTACCTGATCCTGTTGCAGCTCCACCTGCTGAACAATCTGTGGGGACTCATCATCCCGTCGTTCATCGACGCGTTCGCCGTGTTCGTGATGCGGCAGTTCATCCTCTCCATCCCAAACGACGAGATCTGGTCGGCCCGCGTCGACGGAGCCTCCGAATGGCGCATCTATCGGTCGATCGTCCTTCCGCAGCTGCGGGCGCCGCTCGCAACCCTCGGGATGCTGACGTTCATGTTCAATTGGAACGCCTACCTCTGGCCGCTGATCGTCCTCACCGAACAGAACAAGCGAACGCTGCCGATCATCCTCACCTGGTACTCGACTCAGCACTCGTCTCAAGAGAACCTGGTGATGGCCGCCTCCGTGTTGATCGTGATCCCGGTGCTGATCGTGTTCGCGTTGTCCCAGAAATGGATCGTCCGTGGGCTGACGCTCACGGGTGGGAGGTAGGAGTGCGTGGCGCCGATTACGTTTGAGGGTGTTGCGAAGGTCTACCCGGACGGGACCGAGGCTGTCGCCGATCTCGACCTGGAGATCCGGGACGGCGAGTTCATGGTCCTCGTCGGCCCGTCGGGTTGCGGCAAAAGCACGGGCCTGAAGATGGTCGCCGGCCTAGAGGGAGTATCCCGCGGAACCATTGCAATCGGCGAAGAGATCGTGAACGAGCTTCCGCCGAAGGACCGCGATGTCGCCATGGTCTTCCAGGACTACGCGCTGTACCCGCACATGACCGTCTTCGAGAACCTCGGCTTCGCGCTGAAGATCCGCAAGATCCCCAAGGCGGGGATCGCCGAGCGGGTCCGGCACGTCGCTTCGATTCTCGGCATCGAGGAGCTCCTCGAGCGCCGACCCAAGCAGCTGTCCGGCGGACAGAGACAGCGCGTCGCGATGGGGCGCGCGATCGTCCGGGAGCCGCAGGCGTTCCTGATGGACGAGCCGCTTTCGAACCTGGACGCGAAGCTCCGCGTTCAGATGCGCGCCGAGATCCGGCGGATCCAGACGACCCTCGGCGTGACGACGATCTTCGTCACCCACGATCAGACCGAGGCAATGACCATGGGTGACCGCGTCGCCGTCATGAAGCGCGGCCACCTTCAGCAAGTCGACACGCCGCAGGCGCTGTACGACCATCCCATCAACTTGTTCGTGGCGGGCTTCATCGGATCCCCGGCGATGAACATGGTGGAGGCGACGCTGCGGGGCAACGGCGCGGATCTCGTCGCCGCGTTCGGATCCTCCGAGCTGGTCCTCGATCCCGCGTTCGTCGAGCAGCGGCCCGAGCTGAAGCCGTACGAGAACGGGGGACGGGTCGTCCTCGGGATCCGGCCGGAAACCATCGAACACGAGCGGTACGCGGGGATGGACCCGCACGGGCGACGGCTCGAGGCCACCGCGGACCTTCGGGAGTCCCTCGGGTCCGAGGCGCTCGTGCACTTTCACGTCGATGCTCCGCCGGTCGTGACGGAGGACACCGTCGAGCTCGTCCGCGATCGCGAGGAGACCGATGAGGTGGAGGGCGTGATCGATGACCGTACGGCGACGTTCGTCGCGAAGGTCGACCCCCGCGCCGACGTGCGGCTCGGCGAACCCGTGCCGCTGGTGGTCGACACGTCCCGGATGCACCTGTTCGATCCGCAGACCGGTCGCGCGATCGGCTGAGGCTGCCGCGGCCCGGCGCGGGAGCGACGACTATCCTGCGAGCGACGGCAGCAGCCGTTCCGCGTTCTGCGCGTACACGGCGCGAAGAACGTCGCCTGGCAGGTCGAGGCCGGAGATCGCCCACCGGCCCATGAGCGGAACCTCCTCGGTCGAGTGCGGGAAGTGCTCGTCGGCGGTCTCGAGAAACCGAAAGTAGACGGCGTAGTTCTCGCGCTCGGGCGGGAACTCGTCGATGCCGAACAGCACACGTTTCGGATGCGACACGACGAGCTCGCGAGCCGCCCGGGGCTGACGCCCGAGCTCGGCGACGCGCGCCGCGATATCGACGTGGTAATTGGCATACCGGTCGAGCATCGAGCCGACGCGGCCGAGGTTCTCGGCGTAGCCGCCGGAGTGGACGCCGACGAACGTCGTGTCCGGATGCCCAGCCACGAGCGCCTCGAGCGCATCGATCAGCCGGTCGAACCTCGGGAACGACGGGTCGGCGAACGACCACTCCGGATACACATGCAGCTGCTCGTACCGCTCGTTGCGGGCGTCGACGGGATCGAAGAACGCCACCGGGTCCGCGGTGTGGACGAACACCGGCGCCCCGGCCGCGGCACACGCCTCCCACAGAGGCGCGAGCCGGCCGTCGTCGGGCAGGATGAGCTCGCCGCGGTCGTCGCGCACGTGCAGGCCCAGGTCCTTCCACACCTTGATGCCTTTGGCGCCCGCTCGAACGCTCTCGCGTAGCGATGCCGCGGTGGCGCCGCCGATGTCGCCCGACGAGACGGCCGCGGCCCAGTCGACGTGACAGCACGTCGCGAAGCGCCCAGGATGCGCGCGATCGTACCGGTCGAGGTTGGCCTCGAGCTCGTCGCCCCACCGACCGTCGAGGTTCACGATCGCACGCAGGTTGCATGCGTCCATCAGCTCGAGCAGCGCCCCGACGTCCGCGACCGTCCACGCTCCCGGCACGTCGCCCGCCCACTCGGAGAGCCATCGGCCGAGGTGGTTGTGGGCGTCGATGGCGGGAAAGCGCGCCCGCTCGACCGGATGGGCCGGGACGACGAGCTTTGATTCGGGACGCCAGTCGCGCAGGCGAAGGTCGCCCGACGCCTCGCTCACGACGGAAACGACACGACGACGCGCTTCGCGTCGAAGCGCGGCAGCCAGCGCGCCTCGGCCTCGAGCATCCGGTCCGTCATCTCGTGGATCCGCGGCAGCGTGAGGACGGCGCTCGTGAGCGGATCGAGCGCGACCGCCGCGTGCACGAGTTCGCGGTCGCCCCTCATCGCGGCCTCGACCGCCAGGCGCTGCACCGTGATCTGCTCGTTGTTGAGGGCGGCGCAGGCCGACGGCAGCGAGCCGTACCGGGTCGGGCGAACGCCAACACCGTCGACGGTGCACGCGACCTCGACGCACGCGTCGGGCGGCAGGTTCTCGATCGACGAGCCGTTGCGAACGTTCCCGTACACCACCCGCGGCGTACCCGTCACCACGCTGTCGACGATCGGAGCCGCGAACTCCCCGCCGTGTCGAAGGCCGTCCCGTCGGGCCTCCTCCACGATGTCCTCGTTGCTCGTGTCGGCGACGGCGCTCCGGCAGATCTCGAGGTAGTCCCACCGGCGGTCGAGATACTCGGCCGTCGACGCCGGCGTCTTGCGGAACCACGCCCAGTACTCGCTCGCGTGATGGCTGGACTCGGTGTGAAAGTAGCCGGTGAGCATCATCAGCTCCGCGCGGACCCGCTCGTTGCCCTCGTACGGATCGTCCGACCGCTCGAGCGGCGGTATCGATCGGTCGACGTATCGAGCCCTCATCACGTCTCGGATCCTCGGGACGAGATCCTCCTCGCCACGTCGGAACGTCGTGAACCAGGCGGTGTGGTTCACGCCCGCGCACTCGAACGTGACCTCGTCGTATGGCACGCCGAGCTCTCGCGCGAGCAGCTCCGAAGTTCCCTGGACGCTGTGGCACAGCCCAACGATCCTCACACCGAGCCGTTCGGTGGCCCAGCAGTTGATCGACATCGGGTTCGCGTAGTTCAGCAGCCACGCGTTCGGGGAGATCTCCAACATCGCGTTGGCGACCTCGTGGAGCGCCTGAACGGTCCGGAGCCCACGAAAGATCCCGCCGGGCCCGAGCGTGTCGCCCACCGTCTGATCGATCCCGTACTCGCGCGGGATCAGCACGTCGTGCGAGTACGCCTCGACGCCGCCCACCTGAAAGACGGTGATGACGACGTCGGCGCCGAGCAGGGCCGTCCGCAGGTCGGGCGCGACCTCGACGCGAGCGGTCGCCCCGGCATCGTGGATCATCCGCTCGACGAACCCCCGCGTGCGTTCGGCCGCGGGCAGATCGATGTCATACAAAACGAGCGTCGAGCCCGCGAGGGCCGGGAACGCGAGGACGTCCCTGCACAGCTCCAGCGGGAAGACCCAGCCCCCGGCGCCGCTGATCACGATCCTCGGCTCGACGCTCGCCATCGGCGGCATCCTAGTCGGCGCCGCGACGGGCTGCACGTTCATGAACGAATCGAGGCTGGAAACGCCAGATATGCGCATGCCGGCGACCGCCGTCTAGAATCCGGCCGTGAAGCGGCGATGCGCGGGCTGAGCGGCAAGGGCGCCCTCGTCTCGGGTGGCAGCCGAGGGATCGGGCTGGCGGCGGCGCGCCGGGTCGTCGACGAGGGCTGCCGAGTGTTCGTCTCGGGCCTGGACGAGGCGGAAGTCGATGCCGCCGTCAAGGAGCTCGACCCGGCGGGCGGGCGCGCGGGCGGCCGCGCCGTCGACGTGGCCGACGAGGCGCAGGTCGAGGACCTGGTAGAGGCGGCCGACGCGTTCCTCGGCGGGATCGACGTACTGCTCAACAACGCCGGCACCGCGCGGCGCGAGGCCTTCGTCGATATCGGGGCGGAGGGATGGGATCACCTCCTCGACGTCAACCTGCGCGGCCAGTTCCTCGTCGCGCAGCGCGTCGCTCGCCGGATGATCGCACGCGGCGCCGGTGGCGCCATCGTGAACATGGCATCGACGAACGCGCTCGCGGGCGAGGCCGGATACGCCCATTACGATGCGTCGAAGGGCGGCATCGCCATGCTCACGCGAACGATGGCGATCGAGCTCGGTCCGTACGCGATCCGCGTGAACGCGCTCTGCCCGGGCAAGATCGCGACGCCGCTACAGGGCGAGGCCGAGGACGCCGGGTACACCGAGCGATTCGTGCGCGAGCGGATCCCGCTCGGACGCTCCGGAACGCCCGACGAGGTCGCGGCCGCCTACGCCTTCCTCGCGTCGGACGAGTCGTCGTTCGTAACGGGAGCGCTGCTCGTCGTCGACGGCGGGCAGCTAGCGTCGTGAGCGGGCGGCGATGACCGGCTCGGCCTCTCCCCTCGATCGCCTCCGTGAGATCCCGGTGGCCTCCGAGGCGGTCGCGCTTAGCTGGCTGGGGCAGTCGGGCTTCATTGTTCGCACCGCGACGACGACGGCGCTCATCGACCCCTTCCTGTCTTCCGGCCACAATCGCGAGTATCCGACCCCCCTCGAGCCCGAACGCGCCGGCGCGGTGGACGTCGTCCTGTGCACGCACGAGCACGTCGACCACTTCGACGCCGAGAGCGCGCCGGCGATCGCCGCCGCGTCCCCTCGCGCGGTATTCGTCGTCCCGACCCCGATCGTCGACATGGTGACGGAGGCGGGAATAGCTTCCGACCGCGTCGTCGGCATGCAGCCGGGCGACCCCATCGAGGTCGCGGGCCTGCTCGTCCGAGCCGTGCCGGCGATGCACGGCGTCACGATCGAGGACGCGTACGGCTTCGGCGAGGAGCTCTCGGGCGGACTCGTCCGCTTCCTTGGCTTCGTGATCGACGCCGGCGGCGTGCGTCTCTACCACGCCGGGGACACCATCCACTACGACGGGATGGAGACGGCGCTGCGGGAGCTGACGATCGACCTCGCGATGCTGCCGATCAACGGGCGCGACCCAGTCCGAGAGGCGCGCGGCATCGTCGGCAACTTGTCAGAGCGCGAGGCCGCGTGGCTGGCGGGCGCGATCGGCGCCGAGGCCGTCCTGCCGATGCACTACGACCTGTTCGCGCGGAACCGCGGGTACCCCGAGTGGCTCGTCGAGAGCGTGTCGCGCGACCATCCGGCGACGCACGTTTTCGTCCCCGCTCGCGACGTGCCGTTCGTGTGGTCATCCGCGAGGCACCGATGAAGGCGCTCGTCTACCTCGGCCCGCGCCGTATGGAGCTCCAGGAAGTCGACGATGCGCGGCCGGGCGCTGGCGAGGTGGTCGTGGCAACCGCCGCATCGGCCGTCTGCGGTTCAGACCTTCACGGGTTTCGCGAGGCGAGCCCCAGGCGCATTCCCCCGCTGATCATGGGTCATGAGACCGCCGGGACCGTCGCCGACGCCGGCTTTGGCGTCGATCCGGCCCTCGTCGGCCGGCGCGTCGTGCTGAAGCCGATCCTGTCCTGTGGAGAGTGCGACGCGTGCCGTGCCGGGCGTACGAACCTCTGCGCGCGCGGGCGACTCGTCGGGCGCGACCTGAGCGGCGGCTTCGCCGAGCGGTTCGCCGTCCCCGTCGACGCCGTCGCGGAGGTGTCGGACGACGTCCCCGACGAGCTCGCGACGCTCGTCGAGCCGCTGGCCAACGCCGTCCACGTCGCCTCGCGCTCGGTCCGCGCGGGCGACGATGTGCTCGTCGTGGGCGCCGGGCCGATCGGCGCCCTGACGGCGCGGATGGCCGTCGTGATGGAGGCCCGGCGCGTGTTCGTTACGGATCGCATCGCGTCGCGCCTCGAGTTGGCGCGGGCGCAGGGCGCCACACCGCTCGGAATCGAGAGCATCGACGAGCGCATCGATGAGGCGACGGGCGGATGCGGCATCGACGTCGTGATCGACGCCGTCGGTGTCGAAGCGACGTGGGCGCTCGCCCTCCGCGCCGTTCGCCCGGGCGGCAGGATCGAGGCCGTCGGGCTCGGCGCGCCATCTGGCGCCGTGGACTACTTCTCGGTGATCGGCAAGGAGGCGGCCGTCACCGGCTCGTTTGGATGGACCGAAGACGATTTCCGCGCGGCACTCGAGCTCATCGAGCGGGGAAACATCGATACCGAGGGGTGGTTCACGCGCGCGAGCCTGGCCGATGGTCAGCGCGTCTTCGAGGAGCTGGCCGACGGGACGGATCTGTTCAAGGTGGTCCTGTCGCCGTGAGGCTGGTCTCCTTCGCGGGTGGCTTCGGCCGCGTCGAGCACGACTCGATCGTCCCGATGGGCGAGGACCTGGCTGCGTTTCTCGCGACTGGCGAGGCGGTCGAAGGTACGCCAGTCCCGCTCGCCGACGTCCATCTCACGGCGCCCGTGCCACGGCCGGGCAAAGTGGTCTGCATTGGCCTGAACTACCGGGACCACGCGGCCGAGGCCCGGGTACCGATCCCCGAGGCGCCCATCATGTTCGCGAAGTTCGCGAACAGCGTGATCGGACCGGGTGAGCCGATCGTCATCCCGCCCGAGACGAGCCAACCGGACTACGAGGCGGAGCTCGCGGTGGTGGTCGGCCGGAAAGCCGCGCGCGTTCCGATCGACGCGGCGCTCGCCTGCGTCGGCGGCTACACCTGCGCGAACGACGTGTCCGCGCGAGATCTGCAGTCCCGTACGTCCCAATGGATGCTGGGGAAGGCGATCGACACGTTCCTTCCGCTGGGGCCCGTGCTCGTCACGCCGGAGGAGATCCCGGACCCTCAGGCGCTCGCCATCCGGTGCGACATCGACGGAAGGGAGATGCAGTCGTCGTCGACCGCGCAGATGGTGTTCGGTGTCGCCGAGCTGATCTCATCGATCTCGGCGACGATCACGCTCGAGCCGGGCGACGTCATCGCGACCGGTACCCCGCCCGGCGTCGGGTTCGCACGGAGGCCGCCCGTCTGGCTGTGCGACGGCGACGAGGTCACGATCGAGATCGAGCGAATCGGCCGGCTCACGAACCCTGTCAGGCGCCCATCGTGATCGACCCGTCGATCGCGCTTTCGGCCGGCGCGCCGTTCCGGCGGCTGGTCGGGGTCGGCGGGATCGGGACGGGCGTGTTCCTGGCGGTCGAGGGCAACCGAACGATCGGGCGTGACGAGAGCAGGGCGGCGCGGCTGCTCGACGTCCACGACTACTGCAAGCTGCACACCGTCGCGCATCACGTCGCCGTTCTCCTCGGCGCGCGGCCGGACGGGGATCCCTTCCACGTCGCGCCGGTCGGGGCGGTGGGCGACGACGACGCGGGCGCGCGGATGCTGTCCGAGATGCGGGCCGCGGGCATGGACGTAACGCGCGTCCGAACGGTCGCCGACCGACCGACCCTGTTCAGCGTCTGCTTTCAGTACCCCGACGGCGAGGGCGGCAACATCACGACGACGGACTCGGCCGCCGCCACGCTTTCGTCCGGTGACGTCGAGGCGGCCGCGGGCCTGTTGGACGCCTCGACCATTGCTCTGGCGCAACCGGAGGTGCCGCTCGAGCCGCGGAGGCGGCTGCTCGAGCTCGCAGGCGCGCACGGCGCTCTCAGGGCGGCGTCGTTCGTCTCGGGCGAGCTCGGACCGGCGCGCGAGGCCGGCATGTTCGACCTCGTCGACCTCGTCTCGCTGAATCGCCACGAGGCCTCGACGATCGTCGGCGGCGATCTCGACCTCACGCGTCCCGCAGGGTTCCTCGACGACTGCGCGTCGGCGTTCGGCGAGGCCCGCGACGTGGCCGTCGTCGTGACGGCGGGCGACGCCGGCGCCTTCGCGATCCGGCACGGCCGCTGGGCGCATCGTCCGGCGCCGACCGTCGACGTCGTAAGCACCGCCGGCTGCGGCGACGCGCTGCTCGCGGGGATCCTCGTCGGACTGGCGGCAGGGTTATCGCTCGTGGGCGACGACGACGCGTTCGACGATGCGCTTTCGCTGGGCGTTCTGCTCGCGAGCCTGAACGCGACGTCGCCGCACACCATTCATCCGGGTGCGAATCTCGCCGCCGTTGGCCGGCTGGCCGCGCGATCCGGCGTAATGCTAGCGGGAGACCTGGCGCGGGCGCTCGGCGCCCAGGGAGTTCGATGACGTTCGGGGAGCTCCGTCGCGCCGTCTGGGCAGCGAACCGGCAGCTGCCGGCGCTCGGCCTGTGTGTGATGCACAGCGGCAACGTCAGCGGGATCGACCGAGACGCCGGTCTCGTGGTGATCAAGCCGAGCGGCGTGGACTACGAGACGCTTCGCCCCGACGACCTCGTCGTCGTCGACCTCGAGGGCTGCCCGGTCGCGGCGCAGCGGGTCCCGGACGGAGTCTCGTGCGATCTGCGTCCGAGCGTCGACACCAGGCATCACGTGTCGCTGTACCGGCATGACGCGTCGATCGGGGGCGTCGTTCACACGCACTCGAACTTCGCGACCGCGTGGGCGGCCGTGGGGCGCCCCATTCCGTGCGCGTTGACCGCGATGGCGGACGAGTTCGGCGGCGAGATCCCGTGCGCGCCGTACGTCGACAACGAGGACGGCCACATCGCCGAGGCGATCCTCGCAGTCCGCACGCGAGCCCCGGCGGCGCTGCTCGCGCGCCACGGCGTGTTCGCGTTCGACGCGACCCCGGCCCGAGCCGTGAAGGCGGCGGCAATGGTCGAGGACGCCGCCAAGACGCTCCTGTTGGCCACGCGGCTGGGCGAGCCGAGTCCACTTCCGCCCGCCGAGATCGAGAAGTGGTGGACGCGCTATCACGAGAGCTACGGACAGTCGACGTGACGTACGTGGTCCGCTTCGTGCAGGAGTACGCGCCCGGCGATCGCCAGGCCTTCCTCGAGATGGAGGCTCGATTCGCCGAGATGGAGCGGCGGCGCCCGGACTTGCCCCGCGGGCGTCGGCTTCAGCCGTACGCCGGCCCCGAACCGACGAACGCGATCGTGTGGGAGGCAGAGTTCCCGACGCTCGCGGACGCGGTCGCGGCCATCGGCCGGGTGGGCGCCGACGAGGAGCACGAGGAGCTGTTCCGCCAGCAGGCGCCGACGATGACCTCGTCACGTACAGAGCTGTACGAGGTCCTCGACCTGTGACGACCTTCGCCGCGCGCGACGCCCGTGTCGATCCGCGCGAGCTCGAGCGATGGTGCCGGATCCCCGTCGAGGCGCTCGAGCGACACCGACCCCGCGTCCCGTTCCGCATCGTGTCCGACTCCGCAGAGATGGGGCGCCTCATGGCCCGCGAGCTCGCCGACCTGATCGAGGCGAACAACGCCGACGCGCGGCCGACGCGCGCGATCGTCCCGTGCGGTCCATCGGCGTGGTACGCGCCGTGGACCGAGGAGGTCAACGGCCGCCGCATCTCGCTGCGCGAGATGACGGTGTTCCACATGGACGAGTGCCTCGACCGGCAGGGACGCCCGCTGCCCGAAGGACATCCGTACAACTTCCGCTCGTTCATGATGCGGCACTTCTACGGCGGCATCGACCCGAAGCTCACGGTGCCGGAGGAGCAGCGGATGTGGCTTGCGCCGTCGACGGCCGATGCGGTCGCCGACGCGATCGCGGCGGCTCCAGTCGACGTGACGATCGGCGGGTGGGGTCAGGACGGCCACGTCGCCTACAACCAGGCGAGCCGTCACCCCTACCTTCGGGTCTCCCTCGAGGAGCTCGCGCATTCGACGATCCGGGTGCAGGAGAACAACCCCGACACGATCATTGCGCTCGCGCACCGAACGTTCGGCGGCGCGTACCAATTCGTCCCGCCGATGTCGATCACGCTCGGCATGCGAGAGTGTCTGTCCGCGTCGCGAGTCCGCCTCTACAGCGACACCGGCGCATGGAAGCAGACGGCGTTTCGCGTGGCGCTGTTCGCGGAGCCGACACCCGAGTACCCGATCACGCTCCTTCAGCGGCACCCCGACGCCGTCATCACGGCGACGCGCGAGACCGCGAGCCACCCGCTCGCCGACCATCCCGAGTGGCAGGTGTGATCGCCCGGGCCGTCGCCCGATAGCCTTTTCGACGCATGGGCGAGCACGGCTCCCCGGCGATCGTCGCCCACGAACTCGTGCGGACGTTCGGATCTGTCCGAGCGCTCGACGGCCTCGACCTCGAGGTACCCGCAGGAACGATCATGGGTCTGCTCGGCCCGAACGGGTCGGGCAAGACGACATTCATCCGGGTTCTCGCGGGGCTCCTGCGTCCGACCGCGGGCGAGGTGCTGGTCCTCGGACGCCGGCCTGGGCTGGCGACGGCGGCGCACGTGGGGTACATGACGCAGGCGCCGGCGCTGTACGACGACCTGCCCGTCGTCGACAACCTCGTGTTCTTCGGCCGGCTGTTCGGCCTGACGCGGCGCAATGCGCATCGGCGTGCCGACGAGCTCATCGCGCTGGTCTCCCTGACCGACAAGGCGAGCACGCCCGTCCGCGACCTGTCCGGCGGCATGCGACAGCGCACGAACCTCGCCTGCGCGATGATCCACCGGCCGCGCCTCCTGCTCCTGGACGAGCCGACCGTCGGCGTCGATCCCGTCCTGCGGATCGGTCTCTGGGAGCATTTCCGCTCGCTCAACAAAGACGGCTCGACCGTCCTCCTGACGACCCACGTCATGGACGAGGCGGACCGATGCGACGCCGTCGCGCTGATCGACGCCGGGCGAACGATCGCCGAGGGCGCGCCCGCCGAACTCCGCGAGCGAACGGGTGCGGCGACGATCGAGGAGGCGTATCTGTCGTTCGCGCGGCGGCGGGGCGAGGCGGCCTCGTGAACCTGGGTCGTGTCGGCGCCATCGCCGGGCGCATCGTGCGGCAGTTCCGTCACGACCCGAGGACGCTCGGACTGATCGTCGTCGTGCCGCTCGTGGTCATGATCCTCATCGGCTACCTCATCGGCGACAGCGGCAAGGAGCCGCTGCCAATCGGCGTCGTCCTCGCGGGCCCCGGGTCGCCGCTGGCCTCGCGGTTCGTCGACGCCCTCGACGATCAGCAGGGCGTGGAGGTGACCGCGGTCGTCGACGAGGCGGGCGCACAAGCGCGCGTCCGCGACGGCGAGCTCGCCGGCGCCGTCGTCCTTCCGGTGTCGCCGGCCGGCGAGATCCGCGTGATCGTCCGCGGCACCGACCCGGGGCTGCAGGGCCCGGTCATGGTCGCGACGACGGCGGCGCTGCAGCAGGTGGCCTCGGAGACTGGCGTGTCCAACCCGCTGCGGGTCGTCCAAGTGCCGATCTACGGATCGGCCACGCTGTCGACGATCGACGCGTACGCCCCCGTGCTGGAGGTCGTCTTCGCGTTCTTCTTCACGTTCCTGCTCACGAGCGTCGCGTTCCTGCGCGAACGGTCATCGGGAACGCTCGATCGGCTGATGGCATCGCCGGCCACCCGCGTGGAGGTGCTCCTCGGCTACCTGTTCGGCTTCGTTGGCTTCGCGCTGGTCCAGTCGCTCATCATCCTCGCGTACGCCGTCTGGGTGCTCAACGTCGCGATCGCCGGACCCGTCTGGCTGGTTCTGCTCGTCATCGTCCTGCTGGTCGTGGGGTCGGTGAACCTTGGCATCGCGCTGTCGTTCTATGCGCGGAACGAGCTGCAGGTCGTGCAGTTCATCCCGCTCGTGCTCCTCCCGCAGATCTTCCTCGGGGGCCTCTTCTGGCCGGTTCAGACACTATGGACGCCGCTCCGGTGGCTCTCGCAGGTGTTTCCGCTCACGCACGCAGCGGTCGCGCTGCGCGACGTGTTCATCGCGGGGGCAGGGTTCGTCGACGTGGTCGGCCGGCTGCTCGCGCTGCTCGCGTTCGCCGTCGCGATGGTCGCGCTCGGCGTGTTGGCTCTGCGCGAGCAGCGCGCCTAGCCCGGAAGGCGCTCCTCGACCTCCGGCACGACGACGACCCGCTCGAGGAGCTCGATCGTGACGCCGTCGGGATCGCTCGAGTACACGCAGCGGACGCCCTCCCATCCCGGCTCGCTGAGCGTCACGACCTCCGACACCTCGACGCCGACGTGGGCCAGCCTCGCGAGCACGGCGTCGAGCGACTCGACCTGTAGCCCGATGTGCGTCGAGCCGGCGCGCCACGGCCGCTGGTCGATCGCGTCCTCGTGGGGCGCGAGGTACTGCAGGAGCTCGAGCACCCGGCCGCCGCCGAGGGCGAGCTCGGCCCACCGCGCCCGCGCGCCGGGGCGGCGGAGCAGCGTCTCCAGCTCCGCACCTTCGAGCTCACCGGAGCCCGCGACGGGCAGGCCGACGACGTCCCGGTAGAACACGATCGAGCGGTCGAGATCGGACGTCGTGACCGAGACGTGATCCAGTCGAACCGCGCTCACGAATCGCCGCCTTTCTCAGAAGCCCGCGAACCCCCGCTCTCGGGGGCTACCGCTCGCGCGTTCGCGCTCGCTTCTTGAGCCCCCGAACCCCCGCTCTCGGGGGCTACCGCTCGCGCGTTCGCGCTCGCTTCTTGAGCCCCCGAACCCCCGAGTCTTGCGGGGACGACGTCGCGGCGGAACACGTCGTCGACGGTTTCGGCCCGCTTGACCAGTTCCACGGCGTCGTCGCAAACCAGCACCGTCGCCGGGCGCGGCATCGCATTGAAGTTGCTCGACGTCGCGTCCTGGTACGCCCCGGTGTCGAGGAACGCGAGGACGTCGCCGGGCCGCACGTCGGGAAGGCGCAGGTCGGTCGCGAGGACGTCGAAGCCGCAGCTGATGCCCACGACGTCGGCCGGCTCGCCGCCGGCCGTGGCGGCGCGCGAGGCGACGATCACGGGAAAAACGTCATGTTCGATCATGAGGTCCGCCAGGAACATCTCGGTCGTGTCCGTCTCGATCCATCGCTCGGGATCGCGGCCGGGCTCCCGCTTCACGTTTCGAACCGTCGCCAAATGGATCCCCGCGTCCGCGTACATCGATCGACCGGGTTCGACCTCGAGCGCCAGGCCATCGCGACGCAGTCTCTTCGCTTCCAAGGCGTCGCGG
>JBKOWM010000141.1:0-7724 GCA_046724395.1 Actinomycetota bacterium | reverse complement strand
ATGATCTGTTCGTTTCGGCTTCAGTTGGCCCCGCTCTCCTCAGGGGCGCTACTCCGCGTAGGGCTGAGGAGGCGTTCCTCGAGGCGGCTCTGCTGCTTCTCGCCTCGGTGACGGCCGATTTCAACTTCCCGGAATGGGACTCCCACGGATCGGCGCCGCATCGAACGAGGGCCGCCGCCTCGATATCGTCGTGAGCGGGCTCCGTCGCCCGCTGAGATGCTGCCAAAGCTCGCGCATGGTGACCGAATACCGGCGATCAAATCCGAGGTCTTAGGGAGTGGAGATCAGCGATGGAATCCAACCGTCGTCGCGTCGCGTTGGGCGGTCGACGTGGCGCGCGGCGCTCAGACACTGCCGTTACTCCTCGGCCACGACCCGGCGAGCCACACGATCCCGGCGAGAGCCCAGATCTCGGCAAGGCTCAGGAACCAGAAGAAGGCCCATGATTCGCCGATCGCCGACGCAACGATCGACACGATGTCGTCCGGCCGCGACGTACACCGACCGCGTCGTCGCCGTCGGTGTCCGCGAATGGCCCGCTGCACCACGCCTGGCGAGAGCTCCCGGCGTCCGACTCAGCAGGAGGTACCACTCGCGCAGTCGCGGAGTCGAGCGGATCGAAGGAGGCGCCGAATGAGCGACGCTCAGCTCCAAACGTCCGCCGGAAAGGTGCTGTGGCAACTCACGATGTCGGTGGACGGATTCCTGGCGGGGGCGAACCACGAGATGGACTGGATGAGCGGGTCTCGTTTCGTCCGGGCCTGGTCGAGGACTACGTCAACCACGGGCGCAGTGCTTGGGGAGTCGAAGTGGGTGGGCGCCTATATCTGGCCGGGCGCAGTTATCGACGAGATCGATCTGCACATCGCACTGGTTTCTGCTCGGCGAGGGCGCCCCCCTGTACGCCAACCGCGGCGGCGAGCCGATCCGCCTCCACCCAATAGGTGAAGACGACCCGACGTCGTCCGTCAACGTACGCTATCCACCCGCTCCACCGGCGAAGGGTCCCAAACGGAGACGTCGATTATCTGAGCCGCAGCGGTTCGTGTCCAACCGCGTCAAAGAGGCTTCGGCCTTACGTTCGCGACCCGTCGCGATGGTAAGAAGGACGGGGCCGATAAGTGCACCGGCCGATACTCGACGCCTCCGCGGCAAGGTGGACCGCAAGCTCCCTCGGTCGGTATGGGGCCGACCGCCTCCGTGCAGGTTCTCGCACACGATGATCCATCTGCTCTGTCGAGACCTCACACGAGGACGACGAGTCGTGATGTCCTCCGAGACCTGGACCCCTCGGAGCCTAGAACGAGGGAGCCGCTTGCAGTTCCTTGCGGCATCCACATCCGCGGCGGTCCCGCAGCGATCGTTCGCCCGGTGGGCCGAGATAGCCAACTACCGGTCTGGCGAACACGGCCGCCTCGAACAACGCTCGCGCGGCGCGCCTCGACGTCGAACCTGATCGGTATCTGACACCCAGCGAGACGAGCATCGGCGATACGCACGTCGAAAGACGGCTTCCGGTCCGATACCGCGTGGGGGGGCGGGAAGATGAGGCGCTCGCCTGTGGACGTGCCTTCGCGGGCAATCCCGTTTCTGGCTTCGTGTTCGCTCCGCGTTCGTCCTGGGAAGAAAGGAACTTCAACGAATACTCAAGCACGAAGCCGCCGTAGGGTCGCGCGCGTCCACGACTCGGGCGAACTCCGAAAGGTACCTAGCGGGAAAAGCGAGGTCCGCGAGGATGAGCGGAGTGAACCGCACCGCGAGCCGCAGGCCAAAGGCGTGGGGAATCATGCTGGCCGTTGTGGGCGTGATCGGTGTCGTCGTGCTACTCGGCGGCGGCGCGGCCTACGCCGTGTACCAGTACGACGTCTCGAACGCGCATCGGATCCTGCCGGGCATCTCGATCGCCGGCGTTGACGTCGGAGGAATGACTGAGCGGCAAGCCACCGCCCACGTCGAGGCCGCGGTCGCGCCAGCGCTCAACCGAACAATGACGATCCGGATCGGCGACGAAGAGATCGTGCGGTCGTACCAAGATCTCGGTGTCGACGAACGCATCGGGCGCGCCGTCGCGCGCGCGCTGAACGTCTCCGACTCCCTCTCGAGGCTCGAGCGGACGTACGTTCGGCTCACGGACGAATCCGTCGATCGATCGATCAAGCTCAGATTCCGATACGACCGATCGTCGGTCCGCGCGTTCGTGCGGAACGAGGCGAGTCGCATCTACGTCCCGCCCCGCAACGCATCGGTAGAGCTGGACCACGGACGGATCGTCTTTCGGCGGGCGCACGCGGGGGCCGCGCTCGACGAGCCGGCCGCGATCGCGACGATCATGTCCGGGCTGAGGTCGGTGGAGCCGCTCGTGTCGATCCCACTCGAGCGGGTGCCGCCTAAGATCACCCCCGACACAATCGGCATGACGATCGGAATCAACCTAACCACGAACACGCTGACGCTCTACGACGGGTTCCACCGGGTTCGAACGTACGACGTCGGAACGGCGATGCAGGGCTACAGCACCCCGTCGGGGACGTGGCAGGTTATCGACAAGCGGGAGAACCCCACATGGGTCAACCCAGCGCCCGATACGTGGGGCGCCGGCATGCCGGCGACGATCCCAGGGGGACCGAGCAGCCCGCTCGGCACGCGGGCGCTGTACCTCGATGCGCCGGGGATCCGGATCCACGGAACGCCCGACACCGCATCGGTCGGCGGATACGTCTCGCACGGCTGTATCCGGATGCGGATGTGGGAGGTCGAGGGCCTGTATCCACGTGTGCCCATCGGCACTCCGGTGCTGATCTACGGTGCTCCGCCGTGGGGGATCGAGCGGAACCCGGGCGCAGCCGGCACGTAGCGTGACCTGACGACTCCGAAGACGGCGGCGACGGTTTCTTGATCTCACTGCTGAGGCTCACGTCCGACCCCTCGCTGCGCGGCATCGAAACCGACGACGGCTTCACGATCGCGTCGTGAGCCCCGCGACGGATGTTCCTGGTTGCAGCGACGGCCGTGCTTGGTCGGTGGACTCGTCTACCCTCATCGTCCGGAGGTGGCTGCCACCGGACCGCCGTCCCGCTTTACCTGTTGGCCCGAGGGCAAACGGGCAGGGTCGTATGACTCGTCGTCTTAGCCACACCGAACGGCATAGCCGACATCTCGAGCGGATGAGGGGAATCTTGGATCGTTGGCGCGTCCCCGCCGTGGGGGCCGGGTTGGTGACGATCATCTTGAGTGGGTGCCCGTCGGCGGCGGAACCGAACCACATGCGAGACGTCCGATTGACCGGCGACGAAGGCAACGATCAGCTTTCGATCGACTGCTCGAATCGCGGACACGTGCGGATCAACGGCGAGCGACCCACCGACGGACCGATCGTGTGCGCGGATGTCGTCTCGATCGAGGTTGACGGAGCGCGTGGGAGCGATCAGATCCGCCTCGAGCGGCTGAACCCATCGGACTTCGGCTCGCTTCGGTCGATCCGGATCGACGGCGGCGACGGCGGAGACTGGATCTACGCCTCCCACGCGACGGATCTGATCTCGGCGGGTCTCGGCGACGACGTCATCACGGGGGACCTCACGAACGGCGACGCGGTCGACGGTGGCGAGGGCACGGACGTCGTCGACGTGTCTCTTTCTGAAGGGATATTCCGCATCGGCTCGTACACGTCCGTGGAAGGGGTCGACGTCGAGACGCGCTACGACGTCGTCGTCGACGCTCGTCGATTCGCGGGCGAGCTGAAGGTTTACGGCGGTGCCGGCGACGACACGATCCTGGGTGGTACCGGCCGGAACGAGCTCAGGGGTGGGCAGGGAAACGACCACATCGTCGGCGGTCCGGAGAAGGATCGCCTGCAGGGCGGACCCGGTGACGACCGAGTTGAGGGCAAGGGCGGAAGCGAGCTCCTCTACGATGCGGCTGGCAGCGACGATCTGCGTGGCGGCCGGGGAAACGACCGCTTCTTCATGGTCGTTGATCGCGGGAACCGCTTAGACGGCGGTCCCGGCCAGGAATGATTCACGTGCTTGCAGAGGGCGACATGCGGCTGAGTTCTCGCCTGCTAGTCGCGCCCGGCGCTCGCGCCCGGGTCGCCTCGTTCGAGCGAGCGGATCTCCTGCTCGCGCCGGATATCGGACACGTGAGGATCGACGCGAGGGGATATACCGGTCGGACGTGGATCCGCGGGCAGCTGGCCGACGACGTCCTCTACGGGGGCGAGGGTCCCGATGAGATCGACGCTTCGTCGGGAGACGACCTCGTCTACGGCGGCAGCGGCAACGACACCATCGACGGCTCCCGCGGTCTCGATACCTGCGACGGCGGATCGGGCGACGACGTCCTGCACCACTGCGAACGCTGAACGAACGCGCCGCGGCTTCCGGGTCGCACGCAAGCGCAGTCGTTTCCGACGGAGGATGCGGCGATGGCAGTCTCCCTCTCTACGACCCGACGACAAGCCTTGGTCCTTCTCGTCCAGCCGGTCGCGGTCGCCGCAAACGCGAGGCTGGCGAGTGGGCGCGTTGTGAAAATGTCGTGCGCTGCATACAGAGGTAAAGACCATGCCCGGGTCGTACCGGTTCTTCAGTGCCACAAGTCGCGCGAACTTCGCAGAAACGAAGGAACCGCAGTCGCTCGAGGCCGCCCTCCAGCCAAAGGTGTTGCCGAAGGCGGCAGGCAGCTTCTGGGATCGCATCTGTCGATGCTCTTCCCGTTCCTCGGGGGCGCCGACGGTGATGGCCGGGTCGAGCTGCCCCACCTCGCGTCCGAGCTGATCCGGCGAGTCTTCGAACCCGGACCGCGTTCGAGCTGACTGATCGGCGGCCTATGCTCTGGCGGTGGCCCGTTGTCCCTCCTGCGGAGCCGAGCTCCCCGCCGAGGCCCGGTTCTGCGCGTTCTGCGGCACGCCGCTCGTCTCGGGGCGGGTCGTCGCCGAGGAGCGGCGGACCGTCACGATCCTGTTCGCCGATCTCGTGGGGTTCACCGAGCGCTCGGACCGGGCCGATCCAGAGGACGTCCGCCGCACGCTCGTCCCGTTCCACCGGCGGGTGAAGGAGGACGTGGAGCGGTACGGGGGCACCCTCGACAAGTTCATCGGCGACGCGGTGATGGGCGTGTTCGGCGCGCCGGTCGCTCACGACGACGATCCGACGAGGGCGGTTCGGGCCGCGCTCGCCGTCCTGCGCTCGGTCGCCGATCTCCGGCAACGCGATCCAGGCCTCGCCGTCCGCGTCGCGGTGAACACGGGGGAGGCCGTCGTCTCCTTCGGCGTCGGACCACAGATCGGCGAAGCCGTCGCGGGCGACGTCGTCAACACGGCCTCGCGGATGCAGGCCCTGGCCGAGCGCGACTCGGTGGTCATCGGCGAGACGACCCTCCGCGCCGTTCGTGACCGCTTCGAGGTCGAGGCGCTCCCGGTCGCATTGGTGAAGGGGAAGGCCGAGCCTCTCGCGGTGTGGCGGGTCGTCGGTGAAGGGGCGGTCACGGACGCCGAGCGCACGCCGTTCGTGGGCCGTCGTCGCGAGCTCGCGAAGCTCGCGAACCGGTTCGAGGGCGTCAAGCGATTGGGCACGGCCGCCCTCGTGACGGTTGTGGCGGAGGCTGGTGTCGGAAAGTCCCGCTTGGTGTCCGAGCTCGCGTGGCGTCTCGCGAAACGGGCCCGAACGCTCATCGGCGCGTGCCGTCCGTACGGCGAGGGCGTGACGTTCGCGCCCGTCCAGCAGACCGTGGGCGCGCTCATCGGCGCCGAGCTGACGGACGACCCCGCGACGTGGGAGCGACGTCTCGAGGAGCTCGCGGCTCGCGTCGAGCCCGACCCAGCGGAACGTCGGTGGCTGGTCCGAACGCTGGGCGCGGTCCTCGCCCTGCAGATCGGGCCCGGGGGTGGCGCCTCGGAGATCGGCCCGGACGAGCTCGCGCAGGCGTGGGCTCGAGTCCTCGGCGCGACGGCCGGTGAGCGACCGCTCCTTCTCGTCATCGAGGACCTGCACCATGCGGCGCCGGCGCTCATCGAAGTGCTCGCGTCCATAACCGACCTCTTGGCCGGCCGCCCGGTCCTGGTGCTCGCGACGATGCGACCGGATTCGGGAGGCGGCGCGCCCCCGACGTTGGCGTCATCGTCCACGCTCGCCCTCGGGGCGCTCGACGAGGACGACGCGCGCGAGCTCGTCGGCGAGGTGCTCCTCGATAGCGCTATCCCTGAAGCCGCCCGCGCGACTGTCCTCGAGCGCTCGGCCGGTAACCCGCTGTACGCGATCGAGTTCGCCCGGATGGTCATGGAGTCCGGGAGCCTCGACGAGGCCGCGCTTCCGGCATCCGTCCAGGCGGTCATCGCCGCCCGGCTCGACGCCGCACCGCCGGAGGTTCGAGCCCTCGCCCCAGATGCGGCCGTGCTGGGCGACGAGGTGTGGCCCGAGGCGCTGGCGAGCATGGACGGGCGCTCGCTCTCCGACGTTCGCGACGGCCTCGTCGACCTCGAGCGCCGAGGGCTCCTCGTGGCCCGGGCCTCGACCTTCCCGGATCGCGAGGCGTTCGGGTTCACACACGGGCTCATGCGTGAGGTCGCCTACGCACGCCTCCCGCGTTCGGCGCGAGCCCAGCGGCACCTGGCCGCGGGGCGGTGGCTCGAGGACACGGCCGTCGGGCGCGCCGAGGAGTGGGCCGAGTCGCTCGCCCGCCACTACGCGACAGCGGCCGAGCTCGGTGCCGAGTCCGGGCAGGCCGAGGTCGTCGAGAGCGCCACTGGACCGGCGATCCGATGGTTGTCGGCGGCGGGGGACCGCGCGATGCGCGTCGACCCTGCGGCCGCGTTCGCCGCGTTCGAACACGCCCTGGCACTGGCCGCTCCGGGCACGCGCGAGCGTGAGGAGACGCTGCGACGCTCGGCCGTTGCCGGGCGGCGGAGCGGGCGTCTCGATTCTGCCGATGTGCTCGCCCGCAACGAGGAGGCCCTCGCGATCGCCCGATCGCGCGGCGACGAGATCGCCATCGGCGAGACCCTCACTCGGATCGGGTCGCAGCTCGCCGTGCTCGAGGACGTCGAGCGGGCCAAGGCGGCGCTCGCCGAGGCCGTCGAGACCCTCGAGCGGTACCCGCCGGGCCGCGAGCTCGCGGGCGCGTACGCGTACCGGGCCGAGGAGGAGCTGTTCTCGGGCGACGCGCGCGATGCCATCGCGTACGCCGATCGCGCCCTTGGGCTGGTCGAGGACGAGAGCGACGAAATCGCCGTGATGGCCTTGCACGTCCGGGGCGACGCCCGGTGCTCGATGCGCGATCTCGACGGCGGGCTCGCCGATCTCGCCGACGCGCTCCGCCGGGCGGAGGATGTCGGGCGGGTCGGGGACGTCGTGACTTCGCGGAACTATCTGGCCGAGTGGAGGTGGGCGACGGAGGGACCGGCCGCCGGGCTCGAGGAGTGGGAGCGCGCCCTCGAGCTCGCCGAGCGCCGCAACCTGCACTCGCAGGCCGAGTACGCGAAGGCATCGGCGCTGTGGGCGCTGCTCGAGTCGGGCCGATGGGACCGGGTGCTCGAGTGGAGCAACGATCTGCTCGCTCAGCCGCCGGGACGGCTCGACCCCGCCATCTCGGTCATCGCACGGGTGACGCGAGCGCACGTCCTGCTGGCGCGGGGACGCCGAGCCGAGGTGGCCGATCCGGACGAGCTCGTCTCGCTCGCCGAGCGGATCCGGGAGCTGCACGCGCTCAGCCCCGCGCTCGTCGCCGCCGCG
>JBKOWM010000048.1:0-16178 GCA_046724395.1 Actinomycetota bacterium | reverse complement strand
GGGAAGGACGGAGACGCCTTGGGACGGTTCCGCGTCGGCGCCTCGGAGGCGCTGCGGAGCTGTCAGCGGAGGCGCCAAGGGGAGGCAATGGAGAAGCACCAGACCGATCGAACCGTCTGTCCGGTCTGTGGGCGAGGTCGCCTGATCGATGTCGCTTTCGACGGCGGCACCGGCGACGCTGCAAGGCGGCCGAAGCAACGCTCCGATTCGAGCGAGGTCGACGTGTACGACTGCGGCCACGAGGTCGCCGGCTCTGCGCTCGATCAAGCCGATCGAAGCCTCGGCGTCGAGACACGCACGTCGGACGAGCCCGTCGGGGACCCGACGCCGGACGGCGAGCGTCGGCATCGGATCGACGAGCGCAGATGAGCCAGCCCGCCGGCCGGATGGCGAGCGACCTCGACGAGTACTTCCGCGACGCCGCCCGCGAACCGCTGCTCCGCGCGGAGGACGAGCGAGAGCTCGCACGGGCGATCGAGGTCGGTCGCGAGGCCGCCGCCAGACTGACGGCCGGGCGGCTGCGGTCCCGATCGAGCGTGGAGCGCGCCAGGTCCCAGATCCGGGCCGCGGACAACGCGCGGGACCGTTTCGTGCGCGCGAACTTGCGCCTCGTGATTTCGATCGCGCGCACGTACTACCGCGGAACCATCTCGCTCGCCGACCTCATCCAAGAGGGCAACATCGGCCTGATGCGCGCCGTCGAGCTGTTCGACTGGCGGCGCGGCCTCAAGTTCTCGACGTACGCGACATGGTGGATCCGTCAGGCGATCGGCCGAGCGATCCAGCAGCAGTCGCCGATGATCCGTCTCCCCGCTCGCGTCCACGAACGGCTCCGCCTGCTCAACCGCGTCCGTAAGGCGCTGCGACAAGAAGGCCGCCGGGAGCCCACCGCCGACGAGCTGGCACGCGCCTCCGGTCTACGGCTGGACGACGTCCATCAGTTGCTGCGCTGTGAACGATTGCAGCCGCTGTCCCTCGACGCCCCGGTGGCCAACGACGCCCCTCCGCTCGTCGAGCTGCTCGATGCCAGCGTTCGGTTCGACGGCGACCCCGAAAGCACGGTGGTGAACGGCGCCCCGGCGCAGGCCCTTTCCCGCGCGATGACCGACGTCCTCGAGGAGCGCGAGCGAACCGTGCTGGCGCTCCGCTTCGGCCTCGGCGGCGGACGGCGTCTGTCGCTCGAGCAAGCCGGACGCGAGCTCGGGCTGTCGCGCGAGTGGATCCGTCAGACCGAGAAGACGGCGCTCGGAAAGCTTCGCGCGATGCTCGCGACGGTCGAGCCCGCCGACGGCTGAACACCCGTCTCAGGCCGGCCGCGAGCGGACGCGTTCGAACCGGCCGACCACCACGACGATGCCAGCGAGGATCACCGCGGGCACAACTTCCCACACGATGCGCTCGGCCCACCAACGTGGGGTGCTGTCGATCTGCCGCCCGAAGCCGAAAGGCCAAAGCGCGAGGATGGCGAGGAGAAACGCGGTCATATGCCACAGGAACAGCGTCATGATCATCGCGTTGACACCGATCGTGAGCCTCCACGGACGGTCACGCTCGAGCCATCTGCGCAACATCGGTCGCAGCAGCATCACCGCGCCGATCGACCAAACGCCGCCCAGCAGGAAGCAGATCGTCGGCGGGTACGCGTTCGAGATCCGCTCGACGTCGGTCCCGAGCAGGCTCTTCGGGTAGTGGCCGATCCTCGGAGGGAACCATTCGAAGCGCACGTCGCCGACCAACCGGAACAACGGCGGGTTCGTCAGCAGGGCCAAACCGCCGAGACCGATCACGACCATCACCCAGAAGACCCAGCGGGGGGCGCGGTCGAGCCGGCCGTCGCCGCACAGATGCCCTAGCTGATGGAAGAACAGGAGCACGAACGCCACGTTGAACCATCGGACCGCGTACTGGCCGAGGCCGATCCCGATCACATCCGCTCCCACCGCGCCGAGCGCCATCGCGAGCGGCACCCACACCCCGAATCGCCGATCGAGCGCGATCGTTGCCGGCGCGATGACGACGACGACCACATACACACCGAGGAACCAGAGCGGACCGAACGGTACGGTCTGCCCTGGAGGCTTCACTCCACGCAGGAGCGTCGACGAGCCCCACAACGTCGGCCCCGCCGGGGCACCGACGTCGAGCATGTGCATGGCGACCTGGACGATGAGCCAGACCCCGAGGAACACCGCGGACGGCTTCAGCAACCGCTCGAGCCGGTCGCGGATCCACGCCCCGGTGCCGCGGGCGTGCGCCTGGGCGGACTCGAACGAGACGAGGTTCGAGAATCCGCCGACGAAGAAGAAGACGGGCATCACCTGGAGCACCCACGTCGCCACCCAGAGATACGATGTCACGCCGACGGCGCTCGTCGTCCAGATGAGCCCGTCGCGCCAGTGGATCATGCCGATAAACCAGTGCCCGAACACGACGGCGACGATCGACGCCGCGCGGAGAAAGTCGATGCTTCGGTCGCGGGAGGAGGGCGTCGCGCGCGCGAGTTCCTCGACGCGCGCGCCGGACGTCTTCACCAGCGCTCGCGGTGCACGACCTGCTCGAGGGGCCTGCGGGCGCCCGGCGATGTCGGCGGCGCTGCCGGATAGCCGACCGACAGGAGCACGTCGCACCGGAACCCGTCCGGATAGCCGAGCAGCCGCCGGGCGAGCGTCTCGTCGTACACGGAGGCGTGCGCGGAGCCGACGCCGAGGTCCCATGCCCGCAGCATGATGTTCTGTGCGGACTGACCGAGGTCGAACGCGATCGACTCTCGTTCGTCCGGGTCCCGGGCGTCGGGCACGACCAAACCGATCGCCGCGGCCGCGCCAGCGACGTGATCCGCGTAGCGGCCGACGGCGGAGAGAGCGGCGAGCTGATCTCGATCGAGGACGACGACGAACGACCACCGCTGCTGGTTCATGGACGACGGCGCGCGCCGGCCGGCGTCGACGATATCGTCGAGCACGGCCGGTTCGATCGGTCGGTCGGCGAACCGCCGGATGGCGCGCTGTGTCCGGATCGCCTCCGAGACCCGCATGTCGGCGTGAGTGTAGTTCGGGCATCATGGGCGATCGTGGAGCCGACGCCGTACCGATCGCCGCTCGGCACGGACGCAACCGCCGGGCTCGTCGCCGTGGTGACCGGCGGCGGAACCGGGATCGGACGGGCGACCGCACTCGAACTCGCGCGGACGGGCTCCGCCATCGCGATCTGCGGCCGGCGGCGAGATCTGCTGGAGCAGACGCGTGTCGCGATCGAAGACGTCGGTGCCGCGTGCGTATCGGTCCCGACGGACGTTCGGGAGCCGCAGCAGGTCGCCGCGTTCGCGGACGTCGTGCTCGAACGGTTCGACGGCGTCGACGTCGTCGTCAACAACGCCGGCGGCCAGTTCGCGGCGGCGCCGGAGGCCATCTCGCTCAAAGGATGGCGCGCCGTCCACGCGTTGAACGTCGACGCCGTGTGGGACGTCACGCGCACGTTCGCGGAGCGCTCGATGATCCCGCGGCGCCGCGGCCTCATCGTCTTCATCGGCTTCAGCCCTCGCCGCGGGATGCCGCTCATGGTGCACTCCGCGGCCGCCCGTGCGGCGCTCGAGAACCTGGCCGGAGGTTTGACGATCGAGTGGGGCCGCTACGGAATCCGCGCCGTTTGCGTCGCGTGCGGAGCGATCGACACGGAGGGGTTCCGAAGCTACGGACCGACGTGGATCGAGGAGGCCACGCGGACGGTGCCGCTCGGTCGGCTCGGTCGGCCCGAGGAGGTCGCGAGCACGATCGCGTTCCTCGCGTCGCCCGGAGGGGCGTACATCACCGGGACTACGGTCGTTGTCGACGGCGGCGTCGACGCCTGGGGTCTCGGCCTCTCGCCGCCACCGCCTGCGTGACCCCGCGTCACTGCGCGGCTGGCGGCATCCGCGTCCGCTGCCCACCCGAACGCTGAGCGCTCGAAACGGGGCGAGCGAGTCCGGGGCTCGGTGCCACGAACCGCTTCCCGGACCGACCCGCGTTTCCCGCGGGGACGCGTCCGTGCGCACGGCTGTCGCCGCGACGGCTCCCGTTGCTCTCCGCCGCACGACCGTTGCGTGCCTGCTGATAGAGGCGGGAGACGAGCTGGCGAGGCCGGCCCATCAGAGCGGCGACGCTGTTGATCGGCATGCCCTCTTCCTCGACGAGCACGCGCACCCCCTCGGCGCGAGCCTCGTGCACGACGTGATGCATGTCGTCCAGCTTCTGGACGAGCTCGAGGTGCACCTTCGCGGCGTCAGGGGTCTGCGCGGACGCCGGGACGCCACGGCGCAGGTTCGCGATTCCCACCCGGATGGCGACGCCAAGCCTCTCCAGGAACGAGGCGAGGTCGCGCCTGACGAGCTCGACCTGTCGCAGCCTCGCGATGAGCCGGTCGTTCTTCACGGCTGGGGTAGTACCCATCGTCGGCCAGCGATCAACCGGGGCGGCCCGGCCGCCGCCGCTCCGCGAAGGACGTCGCCGCGTCGCGGTGCGCGTCGGACTGGGACAGGGCGGCGTACGCCAGTCGCTCGATCAGCAAGGTCGCCTCGCGGCCCGACTCCGCCGCCGCGGCGATCGCCTGTTTCGTCACGCCGACGGCCACTGGCGGCAGCGACGCTAGATCCTCCGCGATCGCAAGCGTCCGGGTCGTCACGTCCTCGTCCACGACCTCGCTCACGACGCCGAATCGGAACGCCTCCTCGGCCGTGAACCGCCGCCGCGACAGGATGAGCTCGGTCGCGCGCGCCACGCCGACGGCGCGGACGAGCCGCATGGTACCCCCGGACGACGGCAGGATGCCCAGTTCGATCTCCGGAAGGCCGAACACGGCCGACCGCGCCGCAACTCGCAGATCGCACGCGAGCGCCAGCTCGAGACCGCCCCCCAGGCAGTACCCGTGGATCGCTGCGATCGTCGGCTGCGGCATCGACGCGACCGCCTCGTAGACCGTGCCGGTTCCCCGGTAGTACTCCAGGACTGAGTCGGTGGTCTGGTCGCGCATCTCGCTCACGTCGGCGCCGGCGCTGAACGCCCGGCCGGCGCCTTCGATGACGACGGCGCGCGAGGACGACACCTCGGCGCGCTGGAGCGCGTCCGCGAGCGCGCGTTCGACCCCGGTCGAGAGCGCGTTGAGCTTCTCCTGCCGCTCGAGCGTTACCACGGCCACGTTTCCCTTTCGACGAACCCCGACGCGCGGCGGCGGCGAGTCCGTCATGTGAAGATGACGGCGGTGTGCATCGGCGCCGGGAGCCTACCGTGCATCGGAGCGAAGGCGGCGCGCCGTACGGTGGTTCCGTGCGACACCCGAACGCGGCCGTCCGCAACGTTCTGCGAGGGATGTCCTTGTCCCGGTTCGCAGCGGCGCTCGGAGACGTCGCCGACGCGCCGCACCTCCCGCGTGACGCCGACGTGCTGACGCCGGCCGGACGTGACGAGCTGATCCGATGGCTTCGCTCATGGGGGTGTCGGCACCTTCGCGTCCAGGACCACGCGCGTACGTCGCGCTCGATGCGCACGTGGGCGGTCACCTGGGTCGCCCGGCTCCCCTCGCGCTCGCTCACGGACCTGTCCGACGCCGAGATGGTGCGTTCGGCCGACGCGTACCTGGCTCTCGCGTCGCGGCCGGCGGCGTCCGCCGTCCGGGCGTCCGGGCCGGTGTCGGTAACGTTCGGCGAGACGGCCGCGTCGAAGGCCATGTACGCCCTTCGACCGGCGGCCTTCCCGCCGTGGGACGCGGCGATGCGCGCGGAGCTGGCGCTCGGTCGAGGGGCCGAGGGCTACGCTCGATACCTGCAGCTGTGTGCGGAGGCGATCAGGGCCGTCGCGCGCAAAGCCGCGATCGCGCCGGACGCGCTGCCGGGTGCGATCGGCCGGCCGCAAACCACGTCCGCGCGGCTGATGGACGAGTATCTGTTGCGGTCCCTGAATACCTGACGCGCGCCGGTTCTAAGGCGTGGTCGCGCCGCCGGTTCACCCCGCCACACCACCGCCGTCGACGGGCAGCGCAGCGCCCGTCACGAACGATGCCTCCTCGCTCGCCAGGAACAGCACCGCGCGCGCGACCTCCTCAGCGCGCCCCATTCGGCCGAGCGGCCGGTCGGATGCCCACGCGGCGTACCGATCCCACGTCCAGCCTTTGCGCTCGGCGTCGGCATGCTCCATCGCGGTCTCGGTATCGCCGGGGCAAACGGCGTTCACCCGGATCCCGTCCCGCCCGTGATCCATCGCGAGCGCCTTGGTGAGGACCGTCACCCCACCCTTCGCCGCGCAGTACGCCACCGCCCGCTCGCCGCCGACCAGCCCCCATCCCGAACTGTTGTTCACGATCGATCCGCCGCCCTGCTCGATCATGCGCGGGATCGCCGCTCGGCACATCAGGTACGTGCCTTTCAGCATCGTGTCTAGCTGCACGTCCCACTCCTGCTCCTCGCACCCGAGGACGTCGTTTTCGATGTACAGGCCTGCGTTGTTGAACAGCACGTCGAGACGACCGAACGCCGACACAGTCTCGTCGACCGCCATGGCGCAATCGGATGAACGGCGCACGTCGGCTCGGATGAAACGGGCGTTGCCGCCGTCGGCCCGGATCGCGTCCTGCACCGCGTGACCGCGCCGTTCGTGGCGACCCGTCAGGACGACGGCGGCGCCCTCGTGGGCGAACAGCGCAGCCGTCGCGCGACCGATGCCAGAGGTTCCACCCGTCACCACGGCGACCTTCTCCCGCAGTCGCATCTCGACCCTCCCCTCGACGTCGCGCGAACGCTAGCCGACGCGCGGCGAGGCGTAGGATCCCGTGGTGACCCGTCGTCGCGTCGTAGCGTCGGTCGCGGCGGCGGCCGTACTGACGGGTTCGGGGCTCGCAGGATCGGCGTCTGCACGCGCCGGTCCGGGCGATGTCGAACGGGCGAGCGAGCCGACCGCCTCGGAGCTTCGACCGCCGATCGTCTGGAAACGGATCCCCTTCGGGACGCCGAGACAGCGCCAGACCGCGCTCTATTCCAGGCGCCATTACGGCGTGCGCACGTGGCGTCTGAGCGATCCGAACGTCATCGTCGAGCACTACACGGACGGCACGTCGTTCGACAGCGCATGGAGGTATTTCGCCGCGAACCAGCCGCACATGGGAGAGCTCCCCGGCGTCTGTGCCCACTTCATCGTCGACGTCAACGGAACGATCTATCAGCTGGTGAACGTCGCGAAGCGATGCCGGCACGCGATCGGCATGAACTGGACAGCGATCGGCATCGAGATGGTCGGCACGAGTGCCCTCCAGATTCTGCATCGGCGGCCACAGATCCGCGCGGCGCTTCGGCTCACGCTCTGGCTGATCGCGAAGGAGGACATCGTCGTCGGGAACGTCATCGGTCACGCGGAGACGCTCGAGAGCCGTTACCACCGAGAGCGGTATGCGTCGTGGCGCTGCCTCACACATTCGGACTGGCAGCGTCCCTACATGCAACGGTTCCGGCGGCGTCTGCGGCGGCTGGCGCGTCACGAGGAGGTTCGCGCGGGTCCCGGGCCGGAGTGGGTCGACTCGGGTTGTTGAGATGAGCGTCGATAGGCTGCGGCGGTGACGCACTCGCTGCTCCTCGATCGAGTAGCGGATAAGTACCGGGTGCCCGGGCCGTTCGTCACTGCTCAGGCGTTCGGCAGTGCCTCGACGTCGGCGCGGTCCTTGGCAGCGTCTTCAGGATCATCGCGAGGCCATGACTTCATACTCCTCAATGACGCGAGCGTGATGACACGCGAACGAACCCCTATTAGCGTGCGCTCGTCGTCCGCGAACGATCCCTTATCCCATGGATCAGGGGTATCCCGGAACGGGATGAAGACGTCGCCCTCGTGGTCCCGAACGAGATAGGTAAGTTCGAGACGAACGCCGTCGCGCTCGTACCCGGTTCCACCGTCCTCGTCCTCGGCTGGCGCGTGCCACCAGCCGTCCGATTCCAGAAGTCCTGCGATCCGTTCGAAGTCGTCGAGCCAAATTGCGATGTCGATGTCGTCGTGCGCCCTCGTCACCGATCCTGCGTAGAAGTCGACCGCCCACCCACCGAACAGCCAGTAGCCGATCGTCCGCGCCTCGAGGAGACTCGCGACACGCCCGAGCGCCGCCAGCTGCCGGGACGCCAGATCCTCCACGGGATCAGGTCCTGTGCTCAGCGATCCGGGCAACGTTCGCGATCGTTAGACAACCTCCTCGGTCGTGTTCACGACGACTCGTCTACTGACGGTAGAAGACACGACGGAGCCCACCGAATGATGCTACAGGCGCACTCCGCGATGGAAGTAGGCTCGGTACGATGACTTTGCGGCTGCTTCTCGATGTCTCGAGCCTGATGTACCGGTCGTACTTCGCGCTTCGCGACACCGTTCGCGCGCCGGACGGGACGAACGTCGGGGCCTGCTACGGGTACCTCGGAATGGTCGCGCGGCTGATCGCGACGCGGCGTCCCGACGATGTCGCCCACGTCTACGACCACGACTGGCGGCCGATCGCACGAACCGAGCTGTATCCGCAGTACAAGTCGACGCGGGCGGAGGACCCAGCCGACCTGCCAGGGCAATTCGAGATCCTGCGGGAGCTGCTCGACCTGACCGGCATGAAGCAAGCCGAGACCGAGGGATGGGAGGCCGAGGACGCGATCGGAGCGATCTGCGTTCAGGCTTCCGAGGACGATCGCATCGAGATCGTCTCCGGAGACCGGGATCTCATTCAGCTCGTGGACGATCCGGTCGTCCGGCTCCTGTACACGCTACGCGGGGTAACCGAGCTCCTCGAGCTCGACGAGGCCGGCGTGCTCGATCGGTACGGCGTGCCGGCGTCGCGGTACGTGGAGTTCGCGATGCTGCGTGGCGATCCCAGCGACGACCTCCCCGGCGTCGCGGGAATCGGTGAGAAGACGGCTCGCGAGCTCGTAAACGCCTACCCGTCGATCGACGCGATGCTCGAACAAGCGCGCTCCGCCGCGCCCGAGGGACCGCTGAAGGGCAAGCCCGCGCTTCGCGCGCGGCTGCGAGACGCGAGCGAGTACCTCGACACCATCGGCCGGATCGTGCCCGTCCACGCGGTCGCGCCGGTGCGCACGTGGGGCGGGACGCGCGACGACGCGGCACTCGTCCAGTTCGCCGACCACTTCGGCCTCAAGGGCGCGTCACGAAGGATCCTCGCGGCCCTGGACGCGCTCGAACGCTGATGGCGCCCCATCGTCGCCGGTTCGCGCCGGAGCGTGGCGGGTATGCGACTCGATCGGTTCAAAGGAGGATCCGTGGAGCGACGTTCGATCCGTGGCGTCGAATGGGAGCGCGGGCAGATCGCGGTCGTCGACGTCGACGGCACGCTCGTCGACTCGACCTATCACCACGCGCTCGCGTGGTCGCTCGCGTTCGCGAGATCGAACGTCTTCGTCCCGGCCGCCACGCTGCACCGCCACGTCGGGATGGGGGCCGACCAGTTCGTGCCCGCCGTCGCCGGCGAGGAATGCGACGCCGAACGCGCTGACGGCGTTCGCGCGGCGCACGACGAGCTTTACATGGGGCTGCTTCCGCAGGTGACGGTGTTTCCGGATGCAAAGCCGTTCCTACGCCGGCTCCGCGACCTCGGCCTCCGGCCCGTGCTCGCAACGTCGGCGAACGAGCGAGAGCTCGAGCGGTACCTCGAGCTCCTCGATGCCGACGACCTCTGCGAGGGCTGGACGAGCGCCGCCGACGTCGAACGGACGAAGCCGCATCCCGACGTGCTCCTCGCAGCGATCCGACTGCTCCCCGACGCGGAGCCGGCCTTCGTCGTCGGCGACTCGACCTGGGACGCCGTAGCAGGGTCCGAGGCAGGGGTGCCGATGCTCGGCGTCCTGACCGGCGGGTTCTGCCGGTCCGAGCTCGAGGCCGCAGGAGCGACAGCGGTGTTCTCGTCTGTTGGGAACCTCGCCAGCGAGCTCGAGCACTCGGCGCGCCGAGCCGGCTGAGCGCCGGGCCGCGAGGTGCTCACCGTCCGGCGGCGCGGGCGCCGGACCACTACCCTGTGCGACGATGGCCGAGACGGCCCCTCAGCGACACCTGGTCCTCATCCTGGCTCGGAGCTTCGCGTCCCGCCTTGCGACGCCGGTGTGGCTCGTCGACGCCGAGGGGTCGGTCATCTACTTCAACGAGGCGGCAGAGGAGCTCCTCGGCCGTCGATTCGTCGAGGGACGGGGCTGGCGCGCGGCGGAGTGGTCGAACTACTTCGAGCCGAGGGACCACGATGGCAACGTGGTCCCGTACGAGGCTCTCCCGACGAGGCTCGCGATCCGTGACGGCCGCCCGGGGCACGCCGACCTCTTCATCCGCGACGCCGACGGCGCGGACCACCGGATCGGCGTCACGGCCTTCCCCCTGTTCGCGCATCCGGGCGAGTCGGTCGGCGCGATCGCGATCTTCTGGGAGATGTCTCAGGACGAGGCGCCGGCGTGAGGATCCGCATCTGGGGATGTCGCGGCTCGATTGCCTCTCCAGGACCCGACACGGTCCGCTACGGCGGCAACACGTCCTGTGTCGAGGTCTGCCTCTCGGACGACTCACGCATCCTGCTCGACGCGGGAACCGGGGCCCGGCCTCTCGGAATCGAGCTGATGCGCGATCTCCCGACGCGCATCGACCTCCTCCTCACGCACCTGCACGTCGATCACGTGGAGGGCCTCAGCTGGTTCGAGCCGATCTGGTCGCCGGGCATCGAGCTGCACGTCTGGGGCCCACCCTCGCCCGTGGCCTCGCTCGATGAACGAATCGCCACCTACTTCTCGCCTCCGCTTTTCCCGGTCCATCTGTACGAGGTCCCCGCCACGACGTACTTCCACGACGCGAACGAGGGCTCCTGGTCGATGGGACCGGCGACGGTGTCGTCGCAGTCGATCATGCACGCCGGCCAGACGGTCGGGTATCGCATCCGCGATGCCGACGGCTCCGTACTCGCTTACCTCACGGACCACGAGCCGGCGCTCGGATCGGATCTGGAACGGCTGCCGGGGGAGTGGATCTCGGGGTTCGCGCTCGCGGCCGGCGCCGACATCCTCATCCACGACGCCCAGTACACCCCGCAGGAGTACGAGGAGCGCGTCGGTTTCGGGCACTCGAGCACCGAGCACGTCGCCGCGTTCGCCGCGAGGACGGGCGTCGGGCGGCTCGTGATGTTCCATCACGACCCCTGGCACACCGACGAGGAGCTCGACGCCATGCGCGCAGATGTCCTCGACCGTTGGGGCGTCGATCCGGATCGATGCCTGATCGCGACGGAGGGCGCCGAGCTCGACACGTGACGGGGCGGCGTCTGGGGGCTCTCGGAGCGAGCGTGAACGCGCGAGTGGCAGCCCCTCCGGAGAAAACCTCCGAGTTGCTCGACACGCGACGTCGTGGTGCAATCGGACGTCGTCGTGCCCACGACGACGCAGACATTGGGTATGCGCCCTTCAACCTCGGCTCGAGGGTCCGCGAGGCCGCGCAGGCGCGCGAGAGCCAGAACGTCCGGCGTGAACCCCTTCCGCCCTCCGCACGTATTCCTACCGCTCCTTCGTTCCCGAAGGGAGGCGTAGTCGTGCTGCCCTCACGATTCGAGTACCACCGGCCCGAGTCGATCGCGGACGCCCTCGCGCTCCTGGATCGCTTCGGCGAGGACGGGAAGGTTCTTGCCGGTGGGCAGAGCCTGATCCCGCTCATGAAGCTCCGGCTCGCCACGCCGGCGCACGTGGTGGACGTCAATCGCGTCCCCGGCCTCGACCAGATCGAGGAGCGTGACGGAAGTCTTCGCATCGGGGCGCTCGTCCGACACAACCGGCTGGCGGCGGATGAGACGATCGCCGGCCGCTACCCGACCATTGCGGCGGCCGCGCCCCAGATAGCGGATCCACTGGTGCGCAACCTCGGTACGATCGGCGGCTCGCTCTCGCATGCGGATCCCTCCGGAGACCTCGGATCGGTGATGCTTGCCCTTGGCGCGTCGATCGTCCTGCGAAGCGTCGCGGGCGAACGGGAGCTCCCCATCCGCGACTTCATGGTCGACACGTTCACGAATGCCGCCGAACCGAACGAACTCGTCACGGAGGTCCGTGTCCCCGCCCCCGAGGCGCGCTTCGGCGGGACGTATCTGAAGCTCGAGCGCAAGGTCGGGGATTTCGCGACCGTTGCGGCCGCTGTGTTCCTCGGCTTCGAGAACGGCACGATCGGTCGGGCCGGAATCGCGCTGACGTCCGTCGGACTCACGAACGTCCACGTCACCGAGGCGGAGACGCTCCTCGCCGGATCCGAGCCCAGTGACGAAGTCTTCGCCGAGGCGGCTCGCGTGGCGGGCGCGGCCGCGAACCCGACGACGGACGTCCGCGGATCCGCCGAGTACAAGCGACACGTCGCGGAGGTGTTCGTCCGGCGCGGACTGCAGCGCGCGGCCGAGATGGCGGGCGCGGTGACCCGACCGGCATGACGGAGGAGCGCGAAATGAAGATCACCACGACGGTCAACGGCGTCGAGCGCACGGCCGACGTCGAACCCCGGATGCTCCTGGTGCATCTGCTGCGGGAGACGCTCGGGCTCACCGGGACGCACATCGGATGCGACACGACGACCTGCGGCGCGTGCACCGTGCTGCTCGACAGCTCGCCGGTGAAGGCGTGCACGCTCTTCGGCGTCCAGGCCGACGGGCGAGCCGTCACGACGGTGGAGGGACTGCAGGCGAACGGCTCGCTTCATCCGGTGCAGGAAGCGTTCAAACGAGAGCACGGGCTGCAGTGCGGATTCTGCACGCCGGCGATGATGCTGGTCGGCTCGGCGCTGCTGGAGCGGAACCCCTCGCCAAGCGAGGAGGACGTCCGTTGGGCGATCTCCGGCAACCTCTGCCGCTGTACCGGCTACATGAACATCGTCAAGGCGATCCAGGCGGCCGGCGCGGCGACGGCGGCGACCGTGGACGCGACGGCCTGAGGAGGACGACGTGGCGACCGAGACCGAGGAGATCCGCGGGCTGGGACACAGCGTACGCCGCAAGGAGGACGACCGATTCATCCGCGGCAAGGGGACGTACGTCGACGACGTGAAACTTCCCGGCATGCTCCACATGGCGATCCTGCGCAGCCCGTTCGCGCACGCGGAGATCGTGTCGATCGACACCTCCCGCGCCGCCGAGCTGCCCGGCGTCATCGCCGTCGTCACGGGCGAGCTGATGGCGCAGCACAACCTCGCGTGGATGCCGACGCTGTCGTACGACACGCAGGCCGTACTGGCCACCGACCGCGTTCGGTTTCAGGGTCAGGAGGTGGCGGCGGTCGTCGCCGAGGACCCGTACGTCGCCAAGGACGCGCTCGAGCTAATCGACGTTGAGTACGAGCCCCTCGAGGCGATTGTCACCCCCCAGCGTGCGCTCGAGGCGGGTGCGCCAGTCATCCGCACCGACAAGGAGGGCAAGCAGGACAACCACGTCTTCCACTGGGAGGCGGGCGACGCGGAGGCCACCGAGGCCGCGTTCGCGGATGCCGATCTCGTCGTCAAGCTCGACACCTTCTATCCGCGGTCGCACCCGGCGCCGCTCGAGACGTGCGGCTGCGTTGCGGACGTGAACCCCGCCACCGGTCAGACGACGATCTGGATGACCTCGCAGGCGCCGCACGTAATCCGCACCGTCTTCGCGCTCGTCGCCGGCCTGCCCGAGGAGAACATCCGGATCATCTCGCCCGACATCGGAGGCGGGTTCGGCAACAAGGTGCCGGTGTACCCCGGGTACGTCGTCGCGACGGCCGCGTCCCTGCTGCTTGGCCGGCCCGTGAAGTGGGTGGAGGACCGAACCGAGAACCTCATCTCGACCGGCTTCGCGCGGGATTACCACATGCACGGGGAGCTGGCGCTGAAGCGCGACGGGACGATGCTGGCCCTGCGCGCCACGTTGCTGGCCGACGAAGGTGCCTTCTACGCCGACGCGCAGCCGTCCAAGTTCAAGGCGGGACTGTTCCACATCGTGACCGGCTCCTACGACCTCAAGGCGGCGCATGTGACCGGCGACGCCGCATACACCAACAAAGCGCCCGGCGGCGTCGCGTACCGCTGTTCGTTCCGCGTGACGGAGGCCTCATATCTGATCGAGCGCCTCGTGCAGAACGCGGCCTACGAGCTCCAAATCGACCCGTCGGAGCTTCGACGCAAGAACTTCATCGCCAAGGACGCGTTTCCCTATCGGTCGGCGACTGGGTTCGTCTACGACTCGGGCGACTATGAGGGTGCGCTGGACGTGGCGCTCGACAAGATCGGCTACCGCGAGCTCCGTAGTAGGCAGGAGCAGGCGCGCGGTGACGGCAAGCTGTACGGGGTCGGCCTCGCCTCGTTCACCGAGATCGTCGGTGCGGGACCGCACAAGGACTACGACATCCTCGGTCTCGCGATGAACGACGGCGCCGAGCTACGCATCCACCCGACCGGCAAGGCGATCCTCAAGATCAGCGTCCAGACGCAGGGCCAGGGTCATGAGACGACCTTCGCGCAGATCGTCGCCGAGGAGATCGGGATCCAGCCCGAGGACGTCAAGGTGATGCACGGGGACACGGACAACACGCCGTACGGCCTTGGCACGTACGCCTCTCGCTCGACCCCTGTGTCGGGTGCCGCGACGGCCATGGTGACACGACGCGTCCGCGAGAAGGCCAAGAAGATCGCCGCCCACCTGCTCGAGGTGAGCGAGGACGACGTCGAGTTCGAGAAGGGCAGGTTCTTTCCGCGCGGGGCACCGGACAACGCCAAGACGATCCAGGACGTCGCGTTCGCCGCCTACACGAACTTTCCGGTCGGGATGGAGCCCGGCCTCGAGGCCGTCTACTACTACGACCCGGCGAACCTAACGTTCCCGTTCGGAACGTATGCCGTCGGCGTCGAGGTCGATCCCGAGACCGGGCAGTGGAGCGTCGACCGGCTCGTCGCCGTCGACGACTGCGGCGTTCGGATCAACCCGATGATCGTCGAGGGGCAGATCCACGGCGGCCTGACGGAGGGGTTTGGCATCGCGGCGATGCAGCAGATCACATTCGACGAGTCGGGCAACTGCATCGGCGCGAATTTCCTCGACTACCTGCTGCCGACCGCGTGGGAGACGCCGAGGTTCGAGACGCACGCCACGGTAACGCCTTCGCCGCACCACCCGCTCGGCGCGAAGGGCGTCGGCGAATCGGCGACCGTTGGCTCGCCGGCGGCCTACGTGAACGCCGTCATCGACGCGCTCCGGCCACTCGGCGTGACGAACATCGACATGCCGCTCACGAGCGCGAGAGTCTGGGAGGCGATCCAGACTGCGAAGGCGTCGCCTGCGTGAGACGCGAGATCCTGCGACTCGCGAACGATCTCGCGGAGGCAGGCGAGCCGTTCGTCCTGGCGACCGTCGTCTGGCGGCGCTCCCCGTCGTCCGGCAAGGAGGGAGCCACCGCGCTCATCACATCGGACGGCGCGATCCGCGGATGGCTGGGCGGCGCCTGCGCCGAGCCGACCGTCATTCGAGAGGCTCGCCGCGTGCTCGAGCGCGGCGCCCCGCAGCTCCTGTTCCTGGGCCCGCCCGACGAGCTTCCGGAGCACGCAAGCGACGGGATCGTCACCGTCCCGATCGCGTGCCAGAGCGAGGGAGCGTTAGAGGTCTACATGGAGCCGGTCGTTTCGCAGCCGACCCTCGTTGCGATCGGGCGGTCCCCGGTCGCCGCGACGCTCGCGGGGCTCGCGGACGCGCTCGGGTGGCGCGGCGCGCAAGTAGACGAATCGCCTCCCGATCTCCGCGGCGTCGACGAGCGCACCTACGTCGTCGTCGCGACGCAGGGACATTACGACGAGGATGCGCTGCAGCGTGCCCTCGCAACGCCGGCCGCGTACATAGGGCTCGTCGCCTCGCGCAAGCGGGTAGCCGCCGTCCTCGGGTACCTTCGCGAGCGTGGGGCTTCCGAGGAGGCGCTGGCGCGCGTCCACGCTCCGGCGGGACTCGATCTCGGGCGCGTTCCGACCGAGGAGATCGCGGTAGCGATCCTCGCCGAGATCGTGCAGCTGCGCGCGGCCGGCTCGAGCGACGCTGGTACGAGCGCGGGCGCGCCGCACGAGGAGATCGATCCGGTGTGCGGCATGACGGTTGACGTCGCGAACGCGGGACACACGACCGTCCACGACGGCCGGACGTACTACTTCTGCTCGGCGGGTTGC
>JBKOWM010000116.1:0-12289 GCA_046724395.1 Actinomycetota bacterium | reverse complement strand
GAAAGATCGAGCAGGATGCAGGCAGGTACGTCCTTGGCGACGCGTCCGATCGCATCCTCGACCGAAGAGACGTGGTTGATGCTGCCTGCGACGACCCACGCCGCGCGAAGGAGCTCTTCGACGAGTCGGACGTCCCCGGGAGAGTCTTCGACCAGGAGGATGGACGGGGCTTCGTCGATCGCGGCTATTGGGCTCATGCTCGGGGCAGTCGGACGATGTTCAGCCAGAAGCCCTCGATCGAGGTCACGGCCGCGATGAAATCGTGAACATCGATGGGCTTCGTTATGTATGCGTTGGCCTTGAGCTCATAAGACTGAAGAACGTCCCGCTCGGCAGCGGAAGTCGTCAGGATCACGATCGGGATGACGTGTAGCGAATCGTCCTGCTTGATCTCGGCCAGTACCTCGATCCCGTCCTTCCGGGGAAGGTTGAGATCGAGGATCACGAGGTCCGGACGCGGCGCGCCCGTGTGCGTGGTTTCTCGACGAAGGAAGGCCATCGCGTCCACTCCGTCTTTCGCGACGTGGAGATCGTTCGCCACTTTCCCGGTGCGAAGGGTCTCAGCCGTGAGGCGGACATCACCCGGGTTGTCCTCGACGAGCAAGATCTGTATCGGGCTACTGTCGAGTGGCATCTGCTCCCTCCGGGGCGTCCGGGATCGTGAAGCTAAATGTGCTTCCTCCATCGCTGGCGGCATCGACCCAGATCCGGCCGCCCAGCCGCTCCACCGCCCGCTTACAGACCGAGAGTCCCAGCCCTACGCCGGGGTACTCGCCGAGGCCGTGGAGGCGCTTGAAGGGCGCGAAGACCCGTTCGGCGTACACGGCATCGATCCCGATGCCGTTGTCCTCCACCGAGAGACGCCAGTTGTCGGGCCCTCTTGCGGCCGAGACGTGTACGCGAGGAACCACGCCAGGCGCCGTGAACTTCAACGCATTGGAGATGAGGTTCTGGAAGACTTGTCCGAGCTGGGTCGGATCGGCGGTGATCGTCGGGAGAGGGCCCACCGTGACCTGGGCGTGCTTGTCGTTGATGACGGGTTCGAGCGACGAAAGAGTGTCGGCGATGAGTTCGTTCGTATCGACGGCGACCAACGCGAGTTCGGCTGTGCCCACCTGCGAGTAGTCGAGTAGATCCCGGATCAGTGTCTGCATGCGTTGCACCCCGTCCACCGCGAAGTGGATGAAGTCATCCGCGTCGGGATCGAGCTTGCCACGATAGCGGTCGGCGAGCAGCTGCACGTAGCTGGACACCATCCTCAGCGGCTCCTGGAGGTCGTGGGACGCCACATATGCGAAGCTCGCCAGGTCCAGGTTGGACCTCTCGAGCTCTAGTCGGTTGGCCTCGAGAAGCGACTCTGCGCGCTTGCGCCCGGTGACGTCGCGGACCGAGGCGATCACGAGGGTATCGGGCCCGGCGTGCAGGCTGCTCAGGTTGATGTCGACGGGGAACCTGGAGGCGTCCTTTCGCACACCGTAGAGTTCGAGGCCAACTCCCATGCTACGTGTACTCGGATCTCGGAGATACTCGGCGCGGTGTTGGGTGTGGACTTCCCGCAGGCTCTCCGGCAACAGGACTTCGACGGGGACCCCGAGGAGTTCGTTGTGGGCATAGCCGAAAAGTTGCTCCGTCTGGTCATTGACCACGACGATGACGCCGCTGGCCTCGATGACGACAAGACCATCCGGTGCGGCCTTGAACAGGGACCCGACGGCCTGACGAGGAAGATCCGCATCGCGCCCGTCGGCAGTTCCCAAATAGCTCGTCTGTGGGTGCATCCGCCCCCGATCTTCAACCCTTTACTCTCCTTAGAGCTAAGGTCCCTGGCAAACACCCAGGCGGACTATTCTGCGTGCCGCCCGAGGGGCTGACGGGACAGTCCCTCGAATGACCGACGCCAGCCGACCGAGCCTGCTGACACGACGAGGATTGGGCTATGACGCGGAACCCATGCTGACGAACTCAAGCTCCGCGGGATACCGTCGTCTGCCCCGACTTCAAGAACCCCGACTTCAAGACTCGAACCGCAGTCGCAACGACGCGGGCAGCATCAACCGCGGCATCGAAGACAGCCTGTACTGGGTCGTGCGCACGGCGTCGGCCGCTGTCGCCGAGGACGCCGACCTGTTCGGCTTCGGACTGTCTCCTCATTTTCCTGTTTCGCATGGCCCGCGGCAGGCAAGGTTCGGGTGGCCATAGAGGGTTTCGCAAGCGGTTCCGCCGCTAGTTTGGGGTGACGTCGCCGCGGGGCTCACTGTAGAGAACCCCCCGCTGGCCCTCTCGCGGTGTCGCCAGTGAGTGCGCTCTCAGCGGCTCGTCGAAAAGTCCAGGTAGCACGCTGTGGTACCGACGACCTCGGCCATCCCCCGAAAGCATGGTCTCTCGGGGTCGGCGGCTTGGCGCGTTGCGTCGCTCCGATCCGTTCTCCCGCGCTTGAAAGTCGAACCCGCTCAGGCCCTCAGCAACCGATCAAAGAAAGACCGGTACCGGTGCATGGCGACCCTCAGGTCCTCGGTCGACACATCGGCGCCCTGCTCCCACTGCGATTCCAGGGAGGTTCGCTCCTCGGAGAATGTCTGGGCTAGGCGCTGCATGAGCTCCGCTACCAGTGCATCCGCTTGCTGGACGGAGCCGCGCGGCTCATCCACGAACCCAACTTGCATCGCGTCCCAACGCCCTCGGAACCCGTCGAGCTCCTCGTCCGCAAGTAACGGATGTCGCCGCTCTTCGGCTGCTGTCGTCGCTGTGCCGGACACGGTTCCGGCGGTACCCGTTGCGGATCCGGCGCCCGACTCGGCTACGCCATAGGCCCTCTCTTCTTGTGGAGTAGACGTGCCTCGGCAACATGTCCTTCTGAACCAGGCGCGACGCTCCCGGTGTCCGCGAGATCAGCGGTACTCGGATCAGTACCGGTGGACTCATCTTTCTCAGGCTGCATCTACCGCACCTCCCCACGATCCGTCTCGCTATCGGCCCCCAGGAGTTCCTCGAATAGCGCTCGGTAATGGACCAGGCCCTGACGCATGTCCTCGTGGTAGCTTCGCCAGAAGCTGCCGATCGAGGCTGGGAACGCCAGCGTGACCACCCGCGCAGTCGCGGCGCCGTTCACGGCGTCCACGCGGCCGAACATCGCGAGCATCGCTGCGGAGACGATGAAGGCCACGGCGTAGGCCAGGAGCGTCTCGGTGATCGGTCCCTGGGTCGCGCCGTCGCTCGCGACGCGCCGATCGCGTCCGCCGAACTCGGCGTAGAAGACCATGAGGTAGGGGAGGACGAGGGAAGCCACCACTAGGAGGGTTCCGCAGGTTGGGGGCCCCGTACCGAAAGCGGGGTGGTGCACGGCGGCCCTGACCGCCCCCGAGTAACGGGAACCCAGGGTGCCGAGACGGTGTAGTGGTCCCGTGTTCGGCGAGGGTTCGTGGATGTAGGGGAGGCCTTGCGTCAGTCGAGGTTGAGAAGTAGTGCGATGAGCCCGATCGCAGCGACCACGGTCCCGACAATGAGGACCGCGGCCAGCATGTAGGTTCGTAACCCGACACTATGCGGAAGGGAGCGGGGACGCCCCCATCCACGCTGCCGCCCGAAGGTGTTCGTCCACATGCTCCACTTCGCATCCTCCTGGAGCTCACGAACGATATCCCGCTCGCGCTCTCGCTTCTTCGTCACAGTCGCAGTGTAGGACGACTCTGCGCTCCACAAGCGTGCCCTCGCTCGCGGTGTACGGATTGGGCGCGTTGTCGGCGGATCGGGAGGGTCGGGGCGGACCGGCTGGGGACCGGCGCTAGCGACCACCGACCGATTCTCGTGATGAACCTGACACCGATTCGGTGGCCGCCCTGCGGCGCATTCCCGTCGCCCCGATGAGGAGTGCGACCGCTGACGGAACATAAAACACTCCGATGGACCATGCGGCTAGGACACACAACGCGAGGAATAGAAGCGCGAGCGTCCACGTCACACCTCGCAGACGAGCCACAACCGCGAGGAACGCGAGGACGGTCAGGATGACGGGGACGGCGAGCAGATTGAGCACCCAGCTGCCGTTCTCAGCGATGAGGGAAGAACAGGTAGTTGCATCTCCGCTTGGGCCAGGTCCGACGCCGTCTGGATGGGCCACGGTGGTGATGCCGGTGTAGAAGCACGGCCAGACAACGAGCCAAATGCCAGCGACCACGGCGAGAATGATCGCGACGATTGCTCCGAAGCGTGCACGGAGTCTTACCGAATCGCGTTCCGATCCGTCAGTCGGTGCGGGCACCGTACCGCCTCCTGCGTAGCCCCCCTGAGTCTCCGTCGGCCGCGACCTCACGACAACCCGTCTACGCAACTGGAACGTTGTCGGCGGATCGACAGGGTGGTGCACGGCCAGTTCAGCCTGACGCGCGACTTCGGTGCGGAACGTCCCGGGTCAGTGTGTAGTGACGTCCGAGTGTGAGCAGCGCTCCCGTCATGAGACCGCCGACCGCGGCGATGATCGCCGCAGACGGCCAGTCTCCCTCGGTCACCGGATAGGTGACTTCCCACGCCCACTGAGCACCCGCCAAGGCCGACAACGCGATCCAGCCGAACGTTTCAGTGCGGCCGGAGAAACGAACCGCCCGCCACATCCCGATCACCAGAGGAAGGAACGTAAAGACCAGCAGGCCGCCCGAGGAGGCCATGGACAGGAACGTAAGGGCCACCAGGAGGACCTTGAGCCAGAACTGCCGTCGAATGCGCTCGTGGGGCCACCCCGGTGGCGGCGGTGACCGGACGGCCCGGGGCGCGCGGCCCACGAGACTCTACGGGAGCGAGGACCGCTGCACCCGCTCAGGTACTCTGCAGCGCCCGGCGGATCCAGGTCTCCTCGTCCTCCCAGGAGAAAAGGCGGCCCGGCCGGACCCATACCCTGCCAGCCTCGAGGATGGCCTCGGCCACCCCGCGGGCCCGGAACAGAGCCACGAGGGTTGCTTCGCGAGCGGCCATCTCCGGACTCTCGGCCACAATCCTTGATCCGTCGTAGGCGACCTCAAACGCTCGTGGTGGAGGCTCGCTGGGGAGGGGAGCCGGAGCACCCCACGCTGCCTCGATGGCTCGCCTTACCCCGTTCCACGCCGCCTTGGCGTCGCAACGGGGGTCTAGGTTCACCCGCGCTCGGTACCGGTGCAGGTCGAGGGAGCGGACCGCGTCCACTGCGAGCAAGGAGCGGAGCCCTTCGGGTGGACTCGCCGGCGGGCACTTCTCGATGGTGGCCCGGGTGAGTTCGTCAGTCGTGTGGACACGGATCACGCGCGGGTTAGGCGCTCCTTCCAGAGCCCACGTCACGGCCGGCCGAAACCCCGGGCTGAGGTGCGCTATCCCCGTTGGTCAAGGACCTCGTTGATCCAGCCGTAGGCAGCCATGGCGGCCGGGTAGCCCCCGGTCGAGATAGCGAGCAGCGCCACATGTCGGATAGCCTCGGGCTCGATGCCTTCGGCGAGGGCCTTCCGGGTGTGAGACCGGACGCCCCCTTCGGATTCCCTGCCGATCGCGATCCCGAGCTTTGCCAGCCTGCGCTCCCTCGCCGAGAGGGGGCCGGCTTCGTGGAGGCGCTCCGCGAGGCCCCGGAAGGCCTCCATCACCGTCGGGTAGTCGGAGCCGAACCGGTCGAAGACCTGAGGTAGATATCCGCCCATCGTCTCCTCCTTCGGTCACGTCGACAGGGCCTGCAACGGCATCTCGGCGCTGCACAAGCACCGCCAGCTAAGAGCCGGAAACAACGATAATCGCGTCGGAACCCTGGAGTTCCCTCAACTCTCTGTCTGAGGACAGCCTGTGGTTCGATGGTCGCCGTGCAGAGCGTCGGCTATGTCATCCTCAACGTCCGCGATGTGGATGTGTCGGCGGCGTTCGATCGGGGACGTGGTCGGGCTCCCGTTCAGCTCCGCGATGCGGGGTACGCAGAGTTCGTCACCCGCGAAACGAGGTCCGGGCTCCTGGAGCGCACGCGCGCCTTTGACCTGATCCACCGTGAGCCCACCGAGGGCGGGCTGGCCGGCGAGGTCCTCTTCCTCGTCGACGACGTGGATGGCGAAGCCGAGCGGCTCCGGGGCCTCGGCGTCAAGTTCCTCTCCGGCCCGGTGGACCGACCGTGGGGGCACCGGACCCTCCACGTCCTCGATCCCGACGGGTTCGTGGTCGAGCCGGCCCAGAAGATCCCCCGGCTTCCGCATCGCCATGGATGACGTCGACGACCGGGCGGCGATCCTCGCCTTCCAGGAGGCCACCAAGCACTCACCGGTCAGCGTCCGCACCCGCGCGCACTTCCTTGACTGGGACAACCGGCCCTTTTCCTTCAAGGTCTACCCGGACCTCGAGAGGATCTCCCTGCCGGAGGACATACCCTCCCTCGACGTCCCGGCCCTGGAGGCGATCGGCGTCACCTCGGTCCCGGACCCCATGCCAGGCCCGGACCTCGCAGCCGTGGCCCGAATCCTCGTCCTCGGCGCCGGTATCCACCACACGAAGACGTTTCGCGAGGGCGAGGTCTCGCACTTTCGCAATTACGCCTCGGCCGGGGCCCTATACCCGGTCGAGGTCTACGTGGGCTGCGCCGACCTCCCGGGCCTCCACGCCGGGGTGTACCACTTCGACCCGCAGGGTCCGACCCTCACCCGTCTCCTGGAGGGCGATCACCGAGGTCACCTTGTCCGCGCGACTGCGGGGGAGCCTGCCGTGGCCCGGGCCCCGGCGGTGCTCGTCCTCACCGGCATCCCCTGGCGGACCGCGTGGAAGTACACCGAGCGCGGCTACCGCCACCTGTTCTGGGACGCTGGCATGATCCTTGCGAACATCCTGGCCCTGGCGGCCTCGGTTCGCCTCCCGGTCCGCGTGGTCCTGGGGTTTGCCGACGCGGAGGTCGCCGCGCTGTTCGGGCTGGAGGAGCGGCGTGAGTTCCCGCTCTGCATGGTCCCGATCGGAACCGCGGACTCCGAGGTGCCACCCGCCGCAAAGGCGCCCGAGGAGGTCTCGTTCAGGGTTGCGCCGCTCTCACGGACCGAGTACGTCCACGAGGGCATCCTCCAGGCGAACGACGCCGGCCGCCTGGACGATCCGAAAGAAGCTCTCTCGTGGCGGCGCAGCGTAGGAGGCGATGAGGAGGTCGAGCCGACTCCACCGCAATCATCCGACCCAGCGCCCGACTCCCTCGAGGACGTCCTCCGCCGGCGCGGCTCTGCGCGGATCTTCGCGCCCGGCGCGATTCCCGCCACGGTTCTCCTGACGATCCTGGAACGAGCCACGGTCGGCAGCCCGACCGACTACGCGACTGGGGGCGCCCGTGTCATTGAGCCGTACCTGATCGCGAACGCAGTCCAGGGCCTCGATCCGGGCGCCTATGTCTTCCGCGACGGGGCACTCCGGCTCCTGGAGCGGGGAGGCTTCCGCCGGGAGGCCGGGTTCCTCTGCCTGGAGCAGGAGCTCGGCGCGACGGCCGCGGCCACCGCCTTCCTGATGGCGGACCTCCCGAGGATCCTTGACGCGCTCGGTGCCCGCGGCTACCGCGCCGCGCAGCTGGAGGCCGGCATCGTCGCCGGGCGCCTATACCTGGGCGCGTACGCCTATCGTTTCGGTGCCACCGGCCTCACGTTCTACGACGACGCGGTTACCGAGTTCTTCTCGCCCGACGCAGCCGGCAAGAGCTGCGTTCTTGTCACGGCGATCGGCGAGAGTCCTCGCCTCCGACGCGCCTAGTCCGACGACGATTCAGGCAAGGATCCCTGAGGCCGCCCCGGTCCGGACCGGCGCCCCCAATGTTCGAGGCGGCGCCGAAGACCGGGATTGCTCGGCGTCGACTCCCACGCCCACAGACCAAGGCCGGCCGGTCATGATCAGCGTGAGCATGGCGGCGGACACCCTTCTCCTGGCCGGGTCCCTGTCGATGACGGGGCGGTACGCACCACAGGGTCGACTCGCCGCGGCCGGCCTGCACCAGGCCGTGCAGGACGTCCGTAACCGGGGAGGGGTGCGCCTGGCCTATCGACACCTCGTCCCGGACGTTGTGATCCTCGACGACGAGAGCACGCGAGAGGGCGTTCGCCGCTCGCTCGATCGAGTATCGAGAGCGGATCTCCTGGTGGGCCCCTACGGCAGCGATCTCGTCGCTGAGGCCGCACGGTGGGCGGCGGACCGGGGGCGGGCTCTGTGGAACCACGGAGGGAACGCCGACGAAGTGCAGCGCCTCCCCGGGGTGGTGTCGGTGGGGACTCCCGCGAGCCGCTACCTTGCCTCGGTCCTCGATTCGGTGGCCACCGAGCTCCCCGAGGCCCGGGTCATGATGGCGGTCGGGCGCGGAGCCTTCGGCCGCAGCGTCGCACATGGTGCGCATGAAGCGGCGGAGCGGCTCGGCATGACGATCGTTGTCACGACCCACGGCGAAGTGCCGGAGGCACCCCACGTAGACGCGCTGCTCCTGGCGGGGACCTTCGCAGAGGACCTCGAGCTCATTCGTCGCCTCCGCGCTCGACCCCGCGCAATCGGAGCGGTGGCGGCCGGGCTCGGCATGTTTGGGGCTGAGCTCGGACGCATGGTCGAAGGCATCTTGGCACCCTCCCAGTGGGAGGAGGGTCTGCGCTTCCCTATCGACGTCGGGCCCGGGCAGGCGGAGGTGATACGGAGTCTCCGGGCCAGCGTCTTCCCGACGCTTCGAGCCGGGGCGGGGGCCGACCACGTCGAGTATCCCACGGCCCAGGCCTATGCTGCTGGACTACTCGCCATGCACTCCGTGGAGGAGGCGGCTAGCCTGGAGGACGACGCCCTCCTGGCAACCGCCCGAGCACTCCGCTGCACAACGTTCTTCGGCGCGTTCGGGCTCGACGCCGATGGTCAGACGGAACACGAGATGTTGGTCGTCCAATGGCAGGAGGGGGTGAAGGCCGTGGTGTGGCCGCCTCGAGCGGCCGAGGCCTCGACCGTCGTCTGATCCGACAGCCACCCTCTGCTCGGTGGTGTCTGGGCAAGAACCGAACTCCACGACTCAGAGCAGGCAGGCCTGATGGAGACCGGAGTTACGCCAACCGTTCGATCAGGTCATACTCGGCGACGACCCGCGCGGTCGCCTCTGGATCGCTCTCGACGCCGTACTTTGGTCCCAAAGCCACAGCGGCCTCGAGGTTGGCCGGGTCGGTCCGAAGGAGATCGGAAAGCTCGACGACGAGTTTTCTCGAAGCCGGCGGGAGAATGATCTCTCCAACAGCCGAGCCGGCTCGTCGGTAGCGTTCCGGAAGGTGCGCCACGCGTCGCGCGGCTTGTATGCGAGGTCGCCCGGCTCGGCGTAGACGACGTCCGCTCCAAACTGGAATCCGCAGCGGCCCGATCACGAGCGAGAACACGTCCTCGCGTCGATGGACGTGGACGGGAGCGGGAGGCCGATCGGGTGCTCGACCAGCGAGAAGCGCCCCTCCGTGTGGGGATGCGTCGGCCGGAATCGGCGGCCGTGGTCCACCCGCGCCCGAAGTCGACTTAGGTATACGCACAAGGAACGTTGTCGCCGGATCGAGAAGGTGCACGTCCGGCGTCGTGACGCCGTGATGCGCGAGGGTTCGCGAATGTCCCTCGGAGAAACGCGAGGCGGAAGGCGCGAACGGCTGCGAGCTACGGATCGTAGTGAATCGTCCCGGACAGCCGAACCGTGGCCGCGCCCGCAGGTCGCACGTTCGACACCGCGCCCATGACGGTGCCTGTCAGTTCTCCGGTCGCGCCTTCGAACAGCCCGGTCCCTCCGACGACTACATCGGTGAGCGTTCCGCCCACGACCTCAATGGGACCGTGAATATGGCACCCCTCCGTTCGGCAGTTCGAGACGCCGGTCTCTTCGAGGAAGAGTTGCCCTTCGGCGAGGGTGATAGTCCTGAGGTCGCACGTTCCGCCACAGCGTACGCCGAAGACGATCGTCTCGGTCGCCTGCCCGAACGGAGTCACTTCACCCGTTCCACAGAAGCCATCCGGGAAGACCGCACAGCCGGTATGGAAGTCCACCTGCGCCGGTTCTGAGAACGTCGCAGAGATAAAGGTAGTCGTGTTAGCCCACGCCGTTGTGGCGGGTGCGAGCACCACGAGAGCCACGGACACGACAACGAGGACTCGTCGCATCGTCGATCCCTTCCCTTCGACAACGCTTGCCTACCGTCCTCCTATAGTAACTGCAGGAAGACAGTCAACCGCTGGCGATCGTGCGGAATCAGGTTGTCGTCGCCAAGCATCCTCTTCCACGAGGTCTACGACTAAGGAACGTTTTCCGCGGATCGAGAGGCTGATCGGCCATGGATCGATCTATCCTGCCACAGGTGACCACTCGAACCTTCGCGTTCGGGGCTGCCGTCTTGGTCCTGGCCGTCTCTGTGGCGATTGCAGTCGTGGGTGTCTCGGCTGGTCCTCTCTCGTGCCCTGTCGATGAGGTCGCCGTCAGAAACGCGGGGTACATGCTCTGCGAGCGGTACGTGAATCCAACCGACGCTCCGTCCTACGTCGAACACGTCGAGGCAACCCGGGACCGGAAGATGGTCGAGCGTCTTCTGATCGTCGGTGTAGGTGCGCTGGGCACTCTCTTGCTTGTCGCTCTCGGGCTACGGGTAACAGTCACGTCAAGCGAGACCCGCGCCGTTCCTTAGGTCTACGCAACTGGAACGTTGTCGGCGGATCGAGAGGGTGGAACGGAGTAGCCAGCCACCGTGCCTTGGAGCCTCATCGGACTGGAGCGGAAGATCCGGCGCGACCTGGATCGCCTGCCGCCAGCTGCACGAGCCGGGCTTCTGCACGTTCTCCTTCAGCCCGACTTCGAGCGAGTCGCGACGATCGGTGACTACTGGGTGAACCCAAAGACGCGTGCGTTTGCGGACCTCCTCATCGAGTGTGAAGAGAACAGAGCGGCGCGAGCGGTGCTCGTCGGGATGCTTCGGGAGAATGCCACATGAGCAACGCGTTCTGAGGGTTTCCGTGCGACACCATCGCATCTGCCCCGGTTGAGGATCACGACAGATGCATCTAGCGCGAGTGGCTCGACCGGCTCTAGGGTGAAAGCTCGTCGTCGAAGGAGGTTGGGATGCCTGAGTTCATGGACGTCCACAAGAGCATGAAGGGTGTAACGCCCGAACAGCTCAAGGAGGCGCATAACGCCGACCTCGCGATCCAGGACGAGGAGGGCGCCAACTTCAAGCACGCTTGGGCCGACCCAAACTCCGGCATGGTCTTCTGCCTTTCGGAGGCGCCGAGTGCGGAGGCAGTTCGGCGAATCCACGAGCGAGCCGGGCACCCCGCCGACGACATCTACGAGGTGCCGGTTCAGGCGTAGCGCTGCGCAGGGGGCTTTCGGGCGACATTCCCGAACGCTCGCTCAGCACGGCGTTCCTACCTTTCACGCGACCAAAGTTGCGCACCCCAATGCTCCACGAGGTGATCGCCCGCGAACCGAAGTAGGTCGAGGTCTCGCGAGTAATTGGCGGCCCACGTCGTTCCGGTAATGCCAACGAACACGGTCGGCCGCCTTGTCACCCGCGGCCACGATGTCCTCGATTCCGACGCGCACGTCGGCGTGCCTTTGGAGTGCGCGGACGACTTGGCGGAATCCCTCTGGCCCTCGAATTTCGACGTCGCCGAGGGCCTGATGGTCCACATAGTGGTGGGCGATAGTGGGGGAGATCGCCTCTACATCACCCGTAGCGAATGAGTCGATGACCGCGCGAGCCAACCGTTCTGAATCCGACATGACGTCATCCTAGATTCGTCTGCACGCGGCCCGTCGTGTCGAGCGAAATGTCCCGTTCAGATTCTGGGAAACGGCATGTGCTATTCGTCGACCGCGCCTACACTCGTCCGCCGCCACGAGAGACGCATAACCGCAGTCGCGCGCAGCGCAGCCCCGGAATTGGACCGGTGCCTATCGCATGACGTACTTTGTGTTTGGAGGGCCGTCACCGTGGCGAGCGTCGACTACGATGGCTTGATCGAGGAGCTCGGGATTGAACATCGGGCCAAGGCCGCCATGCGGTCCCCGATGCAGGCCGGGACGGCAGCGACTCCCGCCGTGCGATGCGGCCTTCGGCATCCCAACGTCGCGATGTCGGATATTCGTGTGTCGGGAACGCCCCGCTCGGTGATGGCGGCGAGGGCAGCCTCGAGCACCTGCTGTCGCCGGTCGGCGGTTCTCACCGCTCGAGCCGGAGCGCCGCGCGATCGCCCCATGATGCGCGAAGTGTAGGAGCCGTCCGGGATCGGAATCGGACAGATGACCACCCGGACGACCGGCGACGCCGTGGTCCTTCACGGCGGACGCGTG
>JBKOWM010000007.1:0-53096 GCA_046724395.1 Actinomycetota bacterium | reverse complement strand
GTTTCAGTGGTCTCCGCCCGATCGGTGATGGACGCGCTCGACCCGGAGCGGTACGAGGCCGTTGCGATCGGCGTCGCGAAGAACGGGCGCTGGCACCTCGTGGCCGGCGGGCCGCGGGCGCTTCAGACCGCCGCGGCTGGGTCCCTTCCGGCCGTCGGCGCCGAGGCGGGCCCCGAGGTAGCCCTCGACCAGGATCCTGGCGCTCAGGCGCTCGTAGGACAGGACGGCGGACGCATCGAGATCGACGTCGTGTTTCCGGTCATGCACGGCCCCTTCGGCGAGGACGGCTCGATCCAGGGATTCCTCGAGATGGCGGGCGTTCCGTACATCGGATCCGGAGTCCTCGGATCGGCTCTCGGGATAGACAAGGCGCTGCAGAAGGTTCTCTTTCGCGCGGCCGGGATCCCCGTCGTCGATCACGAGGTCGTCCACGAGCGCGAATGGGAGGAGGACCCGGAGGCCGTCGAGGCCAAAGCGGCGCACCTGGGCTACCCACTGTTCTCCAAGCCGGCGGCGCTCGGATCCTCGGTGGGCGTGATGAAGGTGGACGCACCCGAATCGCTCCGTGGGGCGCTCGAGACGGCCTTCCGATACGGACGAAAGGCGCTTCTCGAACGTGCCGTCGAGGACGCGCGGGAAGTCGAGGTGGCGGTGCTCGGAAACGACGACCCGGTGGCGTCCGTCCCCGGCGAGATCGTTCCGCGCGGACACGAGTTCTACGACTACGAGGCGAAGTACGTCGACGAGGACGGAGCGGAGCTGCTCGTCCCGGCGCCGCTCGACGATCCGACGCGCGCGGAGGTTCGTCGTCTGGCCGTCGCGGCGTTCCTGGCCGTGGAGTGCGCGGGCATGGCACGCGTCGACTTCTTCGTTCGAACGACCGGCGAGGTGCTGCTGAACGAGATCAATACGATCCCCGGGTTCACGCAGATCTCCATGTACCCGAGGTTGTGGGAGGCGTCGGGGGTTCCGTACCCGGAGCTCATCGATCGGCTCGTCGACCTCGCGGTCGAGCGGCACGAGCGCGACCGCAAGAGGGGCACCGGCGTCTGACCGTCTCGGGCGGCCGCGTCCTCGTTTCGAGGACCGACCGGGTCGCCCCTCGGTCCTGGCCTCTGGCGAGTCGGCGGCTTACAGGTGCACGACCGGGCAGGTCAGCGTTCTCGTGATGCCTTCGACGGATTGGATCCGTGCGACCACGAGCTTGCCGAGCTCGTCAACGTTCTTCGCCTCGGCGCGCACGATCACGTCGTACGGGCCCGTGACGTCCTCGGCCTCGGTGACGCCCGCGATGTCGCGCACCTCCTTGGCCACGCTGGCGGCCTTGCCGACCTCGGTCTGAATGAGGATGTACGCGTGAACCACCGCTGCCCTCCCTCATGTTTGGCCTCGGAAGAGACCTCCTCAGCTGGTCGCCGGATGCTAGTCGCCGTGGTTCGTCGGCGACAATCCCGCGCGGCGGGTTGGGTTGCGGCCGTACGATGATCCGGAGGTGAGCAAGCGCAAGCGCGGGCGCGAGCGTAGGGGGGATGGTGCCGGCTCGCTTCTCGACGCGTACCGGCGGATCCGCAAGCCGATGCCCCCGCCCGAGCATGTGCACGAGGACCGGCGCCGCCGGACGCTCGAGGACGAGGCCAGACGACAGATCGAGGAGGCGTCCAGACGCGAGGACCCGCCGGAACGCTGATCTTTCGCGACCGCGCGGACGCGGGCGAGCGGCTCGCCGCCGTACTCGGGGATCTACGCGGCGACAATGCGGTCGTACTTGGGATCCCGCGCGGAGGCGTCATCGTCGCGGCCGAGGTCGCGCTTCGGCTGGGCCTCCCGCTGGATGTCGTCGTTCCGCGAAAGATCGGCGCCCCGACGAACCCCGAGCTCGGGATCGGGGCGGTCGCGCCGGGCGTACGGGTGCTCGATGCTCAGATGGTCCGGCGACTGGCGGTGACGGAGGAGTACCTGGAGCGCGAGATCGCCGCACAACTGCGAGAGATCGAGCGGCGATCGAACGCCTACCGTCGCGGCCGCGACGCCATCGAGGTCTCCGGACGCACGGCCGTGGTCGTCGACGACGGGATCGCAACGGGGGGAACGGCGGTCGCGGCGTGTCGCTGGGCGCGGCAGGCCGGCGCCCACGACGTCGTGCTCGCGGTACCGGTCGCGCCCGCGGGCGCGCTCCGACGACTCGCGCCCGAGGCCGACCGCCTCGTGGTGCTCGAGACGCCCGATCCGTTCATGGCGGTGGGGGAGTGGTACCGGTCGTTCGGGCAGGCGTCCGACGAGGACGTCGTGGCGGCGCTCGAGCAACAAGAGCGCTCAACGTGACGCAGACGAACGTCGCATGACGGCGTTCGAACTCATCGTCGCCGGGCTCTTCGTGGCTGGCGGCCTGAGATCCCTCTGGATCTGGTCACGGCGCCGTTTCGAGGGGACGGATCTCGTCGACCACCTGCTCTACGCGCTGCACCTGACCGGTCGGATTGGGCTGTGGTTCGCGTTCGCCGGCTTCTTCGTCTTGTCGGCCGTCACGAGCGTCGACGGAAGACGGTCTGATGAGCTGGACCGTTTCCGGTGGTACCTGCTCGTGCCGCTGGTGCTCGCAGCGATGCAGCTCGTCGGCGGGTTCGCGCTCGGCCGTCGGGCGCGAGAGTGATCGAGGCTTCAGCCCGCGGCGGCGACGATGTCCGCCGATAGGTGAGGGAACCGCTCCAGGTGCGCGCGCCGCTCGGCCTTGAAGCGCTCGATGAGATCGCGGTACTCGGGCATCCGTCCTTGCGCCTCGTACAGCCGACGCGGCTGGAGCAACTCGAGATCGTCGAGCCCAGGCACCCGCGTTCCCACCTGGTACCGGAAGTCCGGGTCCTCGTCCCACGAGATCGTGTCATCGGCGATCGCCTTCACGACCGCAGAGGAATCCGGGATCCTGACCTTCTTCGACCGCTCGTCGCCCTCGCGTCCGCCGACGCGCCCGGTGTTCATGAGGAACGTCTGGATGGGGTGCGAAGTGAGCAGCTCGAGGATCCGGTTGCCCTGCAGCCCGTGCGGCATCGGAAAGAACGGGTTCGTGCCGGGGACGCGAAGGAACTTCCCCTCTTCCGCCTTTCCGCCGGCGCTCGTCCCGGTTGTCTCGCCGAGCATGAAATAGGCGGCCGCTTGCTGCTGCGTGAGCCTCGCGACGGCCGGGATGATGTTCTCGTTCCAGTTGAGGATCAGCAGGTAGTCCACAGTCCCGACCTCTCGGGGGTCGCGGTACCGTCCGAGGGCCTCCATGCCGAACACAGCCCGTCCGTTCTTCGTGTACGACGTCTCGAAGAAGTTCACGCGGCCGGCGTCGTCCTGGTAGACGTTCTCTAGGTAGGACTCCGGCTTGGTGACCGCGTTAAAGATGTTCGGCTCGAAGTCGGGGTCCAGGCTGAACGTCTTCGCGAAGCACCCATTCTCGGTCCCGTATGTCTTCCCCCCCGCCATCAGGGCCACGAAGTCGTCCTGCACCGGCAGCGAGTCGTTCTGCGTGGTGAACGTCGTCGTCGTCTTGCCAGTGCCGGACAGCCCGATGATCAGGAAGACCTTCTCGCCGGCCGCCGTGGGGATGACCTTGCATCCCGCGTGAAGCGCGAGCCCACCGCGGTCGTAGACGATCCGGTTCCACATCCGCAGCCCGCCCTTCTTCGACTCACCGAAGTAGTCGGAGTTCAGGACGCGCGTGACGCCGTTCTCGAGATCGACGACGATGCAGCGCTCGTCCGGGTAGCCGGGCATCGGCAGATTCGGCGTGTAGATGACCTGGATCTCTTCGTCCGCGCCGGCGGTCTCGCGCGGGAAATACAGCTTCTGCTGCATCGCCGCGATGTTCGCGTTCACCTTCTCGATGGAGAGGCGCGCCGGTATCCGGAAGCCTGGGTCGTTTCCGATGTAGCCGTCGATCACGAGCATGTCCTGCTGCGCGATGTAGTCGTCCTGGATCCGTGAGATCCGCTCGTATTCCGCCCGGGAGACGGTCTTGCCGCTGGCCGTCGACCGGTCGTCGGTGACGATGAAGGTGCTCGAGGCGCTCCGCGACGTCACGCGTGTGTGAACGTTCACGTTGTCGAACTCCGTGACCCGACACTGCGGCATCTCCTCCGTGAACTTGCGCAGATCGTCGGCCGAGGGGTTGTCGAGAATGCTTCGAGCCTCTACCTGCACGGGGAACTCCTTCGAGGGTCGCGTCCGGCGCGGCGTCCGGACGGCAGTGCCTGGTCGGGACCAACTATCCTACCCGAAGGCCGCTCGCGGACGATTACGCCGCTTTTGTGGTCGCCTCGCCCACCCGACACGGCCGACGCCATGGAACTGACCGAGGATGAACTCATCGCGGCCGTCACGAAGGTGCTGTCCGGCGACGCCCCGGGCGTCATCGTCGGCCCTGGCGACGACGCCGCTGTCGTCGAGCCGGGTCGGGGATCGCTCGTCGTAACCACCGACATGTTGCTCGAAGGAGTGCACTTCGATCGCTCTGCGATCGCTCCGGCGGATCTCGGCGGAAAGTCGATCGTCGTCAACGTGTCGGATGTCGCGGCGATGGGCGGCAGTCCTCGTTACGCCGTTGTCTCGATTTCGCTGCCGGCGGCCGTCGAGGCGGCCTGGGTGGTCGAGCTGTACGGCGGGATGCGGACCGCTTGCGACGAGTACGCCCTTTCGCTGGTCGGCGGCGACACGAACCGGGGTGACTGCGTCGCCATCGCCGTGACCGTGATCGGCGAAGTCGCCCCGGGGACGGCCGTCACTCGCGACGGCGCGAGGCCCGGTGATCTGCTCGGCGTGACGGGATCGCTCGGCGCGGCGGCGGGTGGGTTGATCCTGTCCCGCCTGCACCCGTCGCGGCTGGGTCGCGCGCTCGGTCAGCCCTGGGGACGCGCGCTGCTCGAGGCCCTCCACCGCCCTGTTGCCAGGATCGGCGAGGGCCAGACGCTCTCGCGGGCCGGCGCAACCGCGATGATGGACCTGTCCGACGGACTGGCCAAGGATCTGTCTCGGCTGTGCGCTGCGAGCGGGTGCGGCGCCCGCGTTCGCCTCGAGGACCTCCCCGTATCGGCCGCTCTCCGGCAAGCGGGCAGCGCGCTCGGTGTCGACGCGACGACGCTCGCGTTGTCTGGCGGGGAGGATTACGAGCTCCTCGTCACGCTGGATGTCACGGCGTTCGATCGCGCGCGCGACGAGCTGCGAGAGCGGTTCGGCGTGACGCTCACGGAGGTCGGCGTCATCATCGAGGAGGGGCTCGTCGTCGTCGACGCCGACGGCGAACGGCCCCTCGAGCCCAGGGGATGGGACCACTTCTCGCGTGAACGATGACGACCTGGCGCGAGCGCTCACGATCGCCGGCTCGGATTCCGGCGGCGGCGCTGGCGTTCAGGCCGACCTGAAGACCTTCGCCGCGCTCGGCGTCTATGGCATGAGCGCGATCACGGCCGTGACCGTGCAGAACACTTCAGGCGTATCGGGTTATCAGGAACTGAACCCGTCGACGGTCCGAGATCAGATCCTCGCCGTTGCCACCGACATCGGTGTGGACGCCGCGAAGACCGGGATGCTCGCTTCCGCGCCCATCGTCACGGCCGTCGCCGACGCGATCGCGGAGGTCCGTCTGCCGAACCTCGTCGTCGATCCCGTGTTCGTTTCCAAGCACGGGCATGCCCTCCTGGCCGAGGACGCGGTGGGCGCGCTCCGCGAGCGGATCCTTCCCCTTGCGACACTCGTCACGCCGAACATTCCGGAGGCCGCGGGGCTGGCCGGCTTCGCGGTGCGGACCGCCGAGGAGATGCGCAGGGCCGCCGAGGCGATCCTGGCGATGGGCGCCGGAGCTGTCCTCGTGAAGGGGGGCCATCGAGAGGCCGAACGGGCGGACGACCTCTTCGTCGACGGCGAGCGCGTCCTGTGGGTCGAGGGTCCCCGGCTCCGCACGCGAAATACGCACGGAACGGGGTGCGTGTTATCCGCCGCGATCGCGGCGCGGCTCGCGCGCGGCGACGACCTCCTGACGGCGGTGCGCCGTGGCAAGCGGTTCGTGACGGAAGCAATCCGGCACGCACTGGCCATCGGCAAGGGGATCGGCCCGGTGAACCCGCTGTGGAGGGGCGCCGCCCGACGGCGCGCCTAGCCCGCGCGCTGGACCTTACCGGCCTTGATACAACTCGTGCAGACGTACACCCTTTTCGGGTGGCCGTCGACGACGGCGCGGACACGCTGAACGTTGGGGTTCCAACGGCGATTGGTCCGATGGTGCGAATGCGACACGCGCTTGCCGAAGAACGGCTTCTTCCCGCAGATTTCGCAGACGGCTGCCATAGCAAATTCAGCGTAACAGACGCCATCGGCGCCCCCGGTTCATTCGCCGCCGAGTAGCCGCTCGATGCTCGAGCGCAGGCCGTTCTCGGTGATCGGGCCCTGCCACGAGTCCACGAGCCTGCCCGAGGCATCGTAGAAGAGCGTGTTCGGCTGCCCGACGAAGCCGAGTCCGGAGCGGAACGAGCTCGGGAGGTCGGGATCGCGGATGCTGGGGAACGTCCATCGGTGTCGACGGATGAACGCTCTGGCAGATGCAACGCTGTCCTCGATATCGACGCCGACGAACTGGACGCGGTCGCCGAACCGGGCATGCGCTGCGGCGAGCATGGGCGCCTCGTCGTCGCACGGCGGGCACCAGGAGCCCCACATGTTCACGACGACCGGTGTGCCGCGAAGCTGCCGCAGCAGTTCGTCGTAGCGCGCGAGCGAGAAGTCGGGCAGCGCGTCGGCGCGCACCGGCAGGAGCGCCGCCCGAGTCGCGTTGACTGCGGGGATGCTGCCCGTCCTCGTGTCCTCTCGAGGGGCCGGTGGCGAAGGCCCGCACGCGGCGAGCGCGACGGCGGCCAACACCACCGCTCCTGCGCCGTGAACGCCGCGATGTCTCGGGTGCGCCCAGCGGAGCTCCATGCGCGGCATGGTAGAACCGTTCGGATGAGACCTCAGGTGAGATTGCGGTCTACAAGCACGTGACGCTCTCGCTCGATTCGCCCGTCGCCGCGATCGATCCTCGACTCGCTGCGCGTCGCAGTGGGCCTCGCGACCGCGCGCGCCCGGCGGCGGAGGCGCTCGAGGACGGGCTGAACATCCGCACGGTGCGGCAGCTGCTCCATCACTACCCTCGGCGGTACATCGACCGCTCGAAGGTGTCGCACATCCGCGACCTGCGCATCGGCGAGTACGCGACCGTCATCGGCCGTGTGAAGTCCGTCCACACTCGATCGACCCGGCAACGGCGCTCGATGGTGACCGTGACCCTGTACGACGGCACGGGCTACCTGGACCTGGCGTTCTTCAACCAGCCGTGGGTAGCGAGGACGTACCGCGAGGGGCACGAGCTGGCCGCGGCCGGCATCGCCCAGCGGTACGGGCGCCGGGTCCAGCTCGCGAATCAAGAAGTGGAGCCGCTCAGGGGCAACGAACAGGACCTCGTCCACACCGGACGAATCACGCCGATCCATCGTGCGACCGACGGCGTCAGCGCGAGGACCATCCGCGAGCTCGTCTTCCTCGCGCTCGAGCGGGTCCGACGCATCTCGGACCCGGTCCCGCCCGAGATCGTGAACGCCGAGGACCTGGTCTCCCGCGACGACGCCCTACGATGGATCCACTTCCCCGCCGACGAACGACAGCTCCTGCGAGCGCAGGAGCGGCTGAAGTTCGACGAGCTGTTCACGCTGGAGCTGGGCGTGGCGTTCCGCAAGCATCGCGTCAGGGCGGCCGAGATCGGCGTCGCGCACCGTCCGGGCAACGCGCTGAGCGAACAGCTGCTCGCTGCGCTGCCATTCGAGCCTACCCAGGCGCAGCGGCGCGCCATGAAGGAGATTGAGTCGGCAATGGCGCTTCCCCAACCGATGAACGTCCTCCTACAGGGCGACGTCGGCGCCGGCAAGACGCTCGTCGCCGTGGACGCGGCGCTCGTCGCGATCGCCTCGGGGCATCAGTCGGCCGTGATGGCCCCCACGGAGGTGCTCGCCGCGCAGCATCATCGATCGATTGCAGACCTCCTGGCCGGCGTCGGCGCCAGGTCGTACCTCGATGTCCCGACCGCATCGGAGGGGGGCCAGGCCTCGCTGCTACACGCTGCGCCCGTGAGCGGGGCGCCGTCGCTGACGTACGCGATGCTGACGGCGGCCATCACCGGCGGGGACCGGCGGCGGATCCTGCACGGCATCGGCAGCGGTGAGGTCGACCTCGTCGTCGGGACGCACGCGCTCGTGCAGGAGGGCGTCTCGTTCGCCGATCTGTCGCTGGCGGTGATCGACGAACAGCACCGATTCGGGGTGCATCAGCGCATGGCGCTCAAGAGCAAGGGCGCGTCGCCTGACGTGCTCATCATGACGGCGACGCCGATCCCGCGAACGCTCGCGCTGACCTACTACGGCGACCTCGACGTAGTGCTTCTCGACGAGCTGCCGAAGGGACGGCAGCCGGTCACGACCCGGATTGCGCGGTCGCAGGCCGAGCGATCTGAGGCGTACGCCCTCGTCCGCCGGGAGGTCCGGGCCGGACGGCAGGCGTTCGTCGTGTGCGCCGCGATCGACGAGACGAACCGCATGCAGGCGCGCGCGGCCGAGGCCGAGGCCCGGCACCTGGCGGCCGACATCTTCCCGGACCTGTCGGTCGAGCTGCTCCACGGGCGGATGCGCCCCGCGGAGAAGGAGCGGGTCATGGAGGCGTTCCGTTCGGGTGAGCATCACGTGCTGATCTCGACGACAGTCATCGAAGTGGGCGTCGACGTGCCGAACGCGACGGTGATGCTCGTCGAGAATGCCGAGCGGTTCGGTCTGGCGCAGCTGCATCAGCTTCGCGGCCGCATCGGTCGCGGTGCGCACGCGGGGATCTGTGTGCTCTTCGACGAGAGCTCGGAGGAGAACGAGGAGGCGCGGGCGCGGCTCGAGGCAATGGTTCGCACGACGGACGGTTTCGAGCTCGCCGACGAGGATCTCAGGCTTCGCGGCGAGGGGACGCTCTTCGATGTGCGGCAATCCGGGATGCCCGACCTGAAGCTGGCCCGGCTCGTCGAGGACGTCGATCTCGTGAAGCGGGCCCGGTTACGCGCGTTTGCGATCATCGACGACGATCCGGAGCTCGCCAGGCACCCGAAGCTGTTGGCGGACCTTCGCGCGCGGTTCGACCGGTCGATCGACTGGCTCTTCCACTCCTGATCGCGCTCGCGTTCGTCGCGACATCTGTCGGTCGATTGCCGGGCGCCGCGTGCCCGTACAGTCGTCACATGCGCGTGATCGCCGGCACGGCCAGGGGCGTGCGGCTCGCGCCCGTTCCCCGCGGCGTCCGGCCCGTGTCGGACATGGCCCGTGAGGGGCTGTTCTCGAGCATCGCGCGCGACGTCCCCGGAGCGATCGTGCTCGACCTGTACGCGGGAACCGGCGCGTTGGGGATCGAGGCCCTCTCTCGCGGCGCCGACGAGGCGTTGTTCGTCGAGCGCTCCGCGGTGGTCGCGGCCACCGTACGGACGAACCTCGCCCGCGCCCACCTAGTGGAGCGCGGCAAGGTCGTTCGGCTCGACGTGGCTTCTTTTGTCATGAACGATCACGCGCCGATGCGGTTCGACCTGGTGCTGATCGATCCGCCGTACGACCTGCGGGGGTCCGAGCTCGACCGCGTATTGGCCGCCGTGGACAAGCGCTGGTTGGCGACGTCGGGCTGGACGGTAGTGCTGACGCGCGGTATCCAAAGTTCCATGCCTGTTATTCCGGTAAACTGGCTCGCGTCGAGGCGGCTGGAGTACGGCGACAGCCGCGTCCTGGTCTTCCGACAGCGGTAGGGAGGTCCGGTGGCCGTCACGGCCCTGTGTCCGGGGACGTTCGACCCCGTGACCAATGGACACGTCGACATCATCGAACGTGCTGCTCAGCACTTCGACCGGGTTGTCGTTGCGGTCCTGGACAACCCCGCCAAGCGGCCGCTGTTCGGCATCGAGGAGCGGGTCGCCATGCTCGAGGCCGCGACCGGCGACCTGGTCGGCGTCGAGGTGGACGCCTTTTCGGGATTGCTCGTGGAATACGCAGATCGGATGGGCGCGAGGGTGATCGTCAAAGGACTTCGTGCGGTGACGGACTTCGAATACGAGATCCAGATGGCGCAGATGAACCAGCGTCTGGCGGGCGTCGAGACGTTCTTCATGACGACCGCGCCGACATGGTCGTATCTGTCCTCCTCCCTCGTACGCGAGGTCGCGACCTTCGGCGGCGACGTGAGCGGCCTCGTGCCGCCAGTCGTCGTGGAACGCCTTGACGCGCGCCTAAGGTCGAGCGGTCCGGGTCGAGCGGCGTCGCGAGCGGATTCAGGTCGAGCGGCGTCGCGAGCGGATTCAGGTCGAGCGCCTTCGGGAGCGGATTCAGGTCGAGCGCCTTCGCGAGATTCGAAAGGCTCGTAGTGGACCTGACCGGTCAGATCCAGCAGCTCGAGGACATGGTGAAAGAGGCGAAGTCCATGCCGCTCTCCTCCTCGGCGCTGTTGAACCGCGACGAGCTTCTCGAGCTCGTCGAGCAGATGAAGAAATCGCTGCCCGAAGAGGTGAAGCAGGCGCGATGGGTCGTTCGCGACCGCGAGGAGCTTCTGGCCAAGGCCCGTCGCGACGCCGAGAAGATCGTCGAGGACGCGCGCGCCGAGCAGCTACGGATGGCAACGCGCGAGGCGATCGTCGAGCGCGCGAACCAGGAGTCGGAGCGCATCGTGAATGAGGCCGGCGACGAGGCGCGGAGGATGCGTCTTGAGGCCGAGGACTACGTCGACGCCAAGCTGGCGCAGTTCGAGAACGCGCTGCGTCGCATCGCCGAGGACTTCGACGTCACCCAGACCGCGCTCGGTCGGACGCTGGATCAGGTCCAAACCGGCCGCGAGCGACTGCGGGTCGGGGCTCCCGCACAGCAGGAGTTCGCGCAGCCGGATCCGACCGACCTGCACGACGAGGAGGAGGAGCCGGAGTGATGCGTGCGATCGACGTTCGCGATCTCGTCGAGAGCCCCGGATCTGCCAAGCGAGTGCCCGTCGCCGATTCCGTCGCGGGGCTCGAGACGGAGCTTGCCACCGTCGACGCCGGGGCGCCGCTCGAGGGCGAGCTCACGCTCGAGAGCGTCGTCGAGGGCATCTTCGTTACGGGAAACGTCGGCGGAAGCATGACGCTTCGGTGCGCAAGGTGCCTAAGGGAGTTCCAGAGTGATTTCGACGTCGCGATGAACGAGCTGTACGCGCGCGAACCGGGACCCGAGGACGATTACGCGCTCGCCGAGGACCTCACGCTCGACCCGGAGCCCATGGTGCGCGATGCGGTCGTTCTCGAGATGCCGTTCTCGCCGCTGTGCAAACCCGACTGCCTCGGCCTCTGCGCGCGGTGCGGAGGGGATCGGAACCTGAGCGAGTGCGTGTGCGGGCCGGACGTCGACCCCCGGTGGTCGGCGCTCGGGGCGTTGTTCGGGCCCGAGACGAACGGTGCGGACGACGACTGACGCCCCACCGGGAGAAGAAGACGCACAGGAGAAAGGACGCGATTCATGCCGGTACCGAAGCGACGCCAGACACACACGCGCGGCCACAAGCGCAAGGCGAACTGGAAGGCCCAGGCCAGCACGTTCTCGGAATGTCCGCAGTGCCATCAGCCGAAGCTTCCGCACCGCGTCTGCCCCAACTGCGGTTATTACGCCGGGCGCCAGGCCATCGAGGTCGAGTGAGCCGGTGAACACCGTCGGCGCCGACGACGAGCGCGTTCGTGCGTTCGAGCGGTCGCTCCGCGTTGCCTTCCACGATGACGACCTCCGGACGATGGCGCTCACCCATCGGTCGTTCGCGTTCGAGAACGGACTCGACATCAACAACGAGCGGCTCGAGTTTCTGGGGGACGCCGTGCTCGGCGTCGTCGTGACGGATATGGCGTACCGCCGGTTCCCGGATCTGGCCGAGGGTGAGTTGGCCAAGCTCCGCGCCTCCATCGTCAACATGTCCTCGCTCGCCGACGTCGGGCGCGGCCTCGGGCTGGGTCTGGCGCTGCGGCTCGGCAAGGGAGAGGAGATGAGCGGCGGGCGCGACAAGCCGAGCATCCTCGCCGACGCGCTGGAGGCGATGCTCGGCGCCGTATACCTGGACCAGGGACTTCCCGTGGCGACCAAGCTCATCGAACGACTCTTCGGACCTCGGATGACGGCGTATGCACGCGGTGAAGGCGATCGCGACTACAAGACGATCCTTCAGGAACTCGCTTCTCAGGACATGCGCGCCCTGCCGGAGTACCGGATCGCAGAGCGTGGTCCGGACCATCAGAAGGAATTCACGGCCACGGTGTTCTTGGCAGGAAAGGCGTGGGGGACCGGGACGGGCCGATCGAAAAAGGAGGCCGAGCAGCAGGCCGCCCACGAGGCATGGCTGCGGCTGTCCAACGAGACGGCGCAAGCCGGGTCCGAGCGGTAGGCGGGGAGAAGGGGGCGCGCGGCGTGGAGCTTCCGGAGGTCGAGGTCATGCGGCGCGACCTCGAGAAGGACGTCGTCGGGCGCAAGGTGGCCTCCGTCGAGGTCCGCAACTCGAAGAACGCGATGCGTGTGATCCGGCGGCACGGCAAGCGGAAGGAGTTCTCCGACCGCGTGACGGGGCGGAAGATCACGAAGGCCGAGCGCCGTGGCAAGTACATCCTGATGCACCTGGACGGCGGTGATGTCATCGTCGTCCATTTCGGCATGAGCGGACAGTTCGTTCGCGGCAACAAGCGGCAGCCGCTTCCGCCCCACACGCACGTCGTCTTCACGTTCCAACAGGGTGGCGATCTGCGCTTCGTCGACCCGCGGACGTTCGGTGAGATCTTCGCGACGTCGGCGGACGATCTCGGCAAGGTCAAGGAGCTCCAGCACATCGCGATCGACCCGCTGGATCAGGTGTTCACGTGGGCGACCTTCGGGTCGCTGATGGCCCAGCGCGCCGCGAAGATGAAGGCGCTGCTGATGGACCAGAAGTTCATCAGCGGCCTCGGGAACATCTACTCCGACGAGGTGCTGTTCGCCGCCGGGCTCCGCTACGACCGGATGTCGGACACGCTGTCGTCTCAGGAGGTTCGGCGCATGTACCGCGCCCTGCAGGAGGTTCTGCAGGACGCCATTCGGTTCCGCGGGACGACCCTCGACGACGAGGCGTACCTCGACCTTTTCGGCAAGCCCGGCGAGTATCAACACGAGCTGAAGGTATACGGGCGTGCCGGGCAACCATGCCGACGCTGCCGGACGCCCATCCAGACGGTGAAGATCTCCGGGAGGAACTCGTACTTCTGTCCGCAGTGCCAGAGCTGACCCGGCGGAGGAAGCCGCTGATGGTAACCGGCGCGATCAGACGAGCGTCGCGCCGGCGTCGCGGATGCGTTCAAGAGCACGATCGCCGTCCCCCGGCGCGAGGTCGACCGCCCGGACGGCGCTCGTGAGGACGGCGACGTCGTACCCGAGCCTGCGGCCATCGAGCACGGTCTCGACGACGCAGTAGTCAGTGGCGAGCCCGCCGATCACCAGACGTTCGATACCGCGCTCCCGGAGGACGCGCTGCAGCCGGGTTGGCTCGGTCGCGCCGCCGAGCGGGTCGCGCACGCTGAACGCCGAGTATCCGTCGCGTCCGTCGTCGCCTTTGTGGAGCGTCTCCCCCTCGACGACGTCGAGCGTCGGATGCAACTGCGCTCCCCAAGACCCGGCGACACAGTGAACAGGCCAAATGCCGCCGTCCTGCTGGAAGTGCGGTGTGTGCTCCGGGTGCCAGTCCAGCGTGTACACGACGAGCGCGCGCGCCTCCCGGGCGGCCTCGATCTCGCGATTCAGCGGCTCGACGACGTCATGGCCGCCGCTCACCGCGAGGCTTCCGCCGGGGTCGGCAAAGTCATTCTGGACGTCGACGACGAGCAGCGCTGTCCGGCCGTCGTACCTCGTCATGGTCCTAGTATCCAGCCGATGATCGCGCGCGTCCGCCTCGTGCTCTCCGGTCGCGTCCAAGGTGTCTTCTTCCGCGCCCGATGCGCCGAGCACGCCCGCGATCTCGGCGTCGGGGGCTGGGTCCGGAACCTTCCGGACGGCCGCGTGGAGGCCGTCTTCGAGGGCGAACAGCTGGCGGTCGACGCGATGGTCACGTGGTCGAGGAACGGTCCGCCGGGTGCTCGCGTCGACCATGTAGAGATCGAGCCTCAGGAGCCGGCGGGAGCGACGACCTTCGCCGTGGCCGGCTGACGGGCGCCGAGTGCCGGGGGCATCAACTCCGGCCCCAAACTCGGGAATCGTCCGTGGCCCGCCGGTAGGATTGCCCGAGATGTTCCTCCGCTCCCTGTCGATCCGCGGCTTCAAGTCGTTCGCGGACAGGACGGTCCTCGACTTTGCGCCGGGCATCAGCGTGATCGTCGGACCGAATGGGTCGGGCAAGTCGAACCTTGTCGACGCGATCAGCTGGGTGCTCGGCGAGCAGGGACCGCGCGCGCTGCGGGGATCGCAGATGGCCGACGTGATATTCGCCGGCAGCCCGCAGCGAGCACAGCTCGGGATGGCCGAGGTCAAGCTCGTGATCGACAACTCGGCCGGGCTGATTCCCGTCCCGATGAGCGAGATCGAGATCAGCCGCGCGATCTTCCGAAACGGCGACGGCGAGTATCGGATCGGTGGGCGGGTGTGCCGCCTGCTGGACGTCCAGGAGCTCCTGTCCGAGTCGGGGATCGGGCGGGCGTTGCACACCGTCGTGGGCCAGGGACAGCTCGAGGACGTCCTCACGGCGCGTCCGGAGGAACGCCGTCAGTACATCGAGGAGGCCGCCGGCATCGCCAAGCACCGCAAGCGGCGGGAGCGATCCGAGCGCAAGCTCTCGGGGATCGATCAGGACCTCGTCCGCCTGCAGGACGTCCTCGTGGAGCTGAAGCGGCAGCTGAGGCCGCTGAAGCAGCAGGCGGAGATGGCGCGGCGTCACGAGGACCTCACGACGGAGGCCGACGCGATCGCCGTGCGCCTCGCGGGCGCCCGGCTGCGGGATCTCCAGGCCGAACGCGATCGTCGCGCGGTGGGGTGGGCCGAGGGAACGGCGCGGCGCCAAGCCGCGCGCGACCGTCTCGACCGGCTCGATTCGGAGGTCGTCGCGGCAGCGGAGGCTCGCGAGCGCGCCGTCGCGGAGCTGACCGGCGCCGATGAGCGGTACGCCGCCGCGGAGGCCGCTCGTTCGACCGCCGAGGTCGCGCTCCGCAGGGCCGTGGAGGGCGAGTCGGAGCTGCACACGGAGGTGGCAGCGCAAGCGACGCGTCGCGCGCGGCTGGGCGCCCTCGACGACGACCTGCGTCGGATCGAGGCGCGTGCGGCCGAGATCGCCGTGGAGCTGGAGGAGAAGCAGTCGGAACTCGAGACCGCGGAGGTCGCGTTCAGGCGGGCGCAGGAGGCTAGGCGACTGGCTGAGGAGGAACGCCATCGCGGCCACGAGCTGGCGGCGGCGCACCGGGCGGAGATCGAGACTCTGCGACGCTCGCTCGACGGCTACGAGCGCGAGCGCTCGCGGCTGAACGAACAGCTCATGGCCGCCGTGGAGCGCCGCTCTGTTGCCGAGGCCGACCGCGACGCCGTGAGCGAAGAGATCGAGCGGTTGGACGCCGGCGTCGCGCCGCTGTCGGAGCGGCGTGCGGCGCTCGAGCGCGAACGCCACGGGCTCGCCGACTCCGTCGCCGAGCTCGAGGACGTGCTGCGGCGACACGAGACGCGCGGGGACGTGCTTCGGGCCCGCCGCGCCGACCTCGAGGAGACGGCGGGCTCGCGCTTTCTCGATCGTCATCCCGGTCGGGCGCTCGGACTCCTCGGCGGACTCGTCGAGGCCGAGCACGGGTGGGCGCGCGCGCTCGACGCAGCGCTCGGATCGCTCGCCGACGCGGTCGTCTACGAGCGGGAGGCCGACGCCGTCGACGACTCGGTGGACGGCGAGGGCGCGGTGCTCGCGATCGCCGGCGGTGGTCCGGCCGCGTTCGTGCTCGAGGGGGAACGGACCCTGCTGTCGTTGGTGACGGTCGATCCCTTGGTGCGCGGGCTGATCTGCACGGTGTTGAAGGACGTCTACGTCGCGGGGTCGGTCGACGAGGCGTCCTGGAAGCACCGAAGGCATCCCAAGGCCGCGTTCGTCACGAGTGAAGGCGTGCTCATCGGTCAGGCCGTAATCCGCACGGCGCCGGCCGAGGATGCCCGCGCCGGAGAGATCGGGCGCGAGCTCGCCGTGGTCGATCACAACATCGCCCAAGCGAATGTCTCGCTGCGACCCAGGCGCGAACGCGTCGAGGCGATCGCCGTCGAGATCGGCCAGCTGTCGTCGCGAATCGACGAGGCCGACGCCTCGATCACGCGGGCGGCCGAGCGCATCTCCTGGCTGGGTTCCGAGATCGCGTCGGCGGCGAAGGAGCAGGAGATCCTCGAGCAGCGGCTCGGTGGGCTCGAGGACGCCGCGACTGCGTGGAGATCCTCGCTCGCGGCCGCGGAGCCGGTCTCGTTCGAGCTTCCGGAGCTGCCACCGATCGCGGACGCGCCCATTCAGCACCGCGTGGAGGTCGAGACACTCCGCCGCGACCGCGCGAACACGGCGTCGCGGCGCGAAGGCATCCTGCGCGAGCGGACGGAGATCGCTGCGCGCGGCTCGGACCTGCTCCACAACGCGCTCGAGGACGCTCGCGTCCGGCGCACCGAGGCCGAGCAGACGGTCGAGGCCGCCGAGCGCGAGTACGGCGACGCGTCGAGACGCCGTGCCGACGCCGCCGAGATGCAGCGCGCTCTCACCGACGCCGAGGCCGCCGCGAACCGCGCCTGGCGCGTGGCCTCGACGGAGCTCGATCGCCTTCGGGAGGAGTATGAGGACCAGGACCGAGCGCGGGGCGAGCTCGAGCGGCGGACGAACGACGCTCGGCGCCTGCTCCGCGAGGGCCACGGCCGCGACCCCGACGAGGTACTGGCTTCGCTAACGGGCGAAGACACGGTCCAGGCGCTCGAGAAGCGCGCGGAGCTCGTGCAGCGCCGACTCGCCCTGCTGGGCCGCGTGAATCTACTCGCCGGCGGCGAATTCGACGCCCTGCAGCAGCGGCACGACTTCCTCGCACGTGAGCTCGACGACGTCCGCAAGGCCCGTCGCGATCTGCTGGAAGTGATCCAGCGCATCGATGCCGAGATCGAGGCGACGTTCGAATCCGCGTATCGCGACGTCGCCCATGAGTTCGAGGCCCTGTTCGCCGATCTGTTCCCGGACGGTGAAGGCCGGATCCTCGCTACCGAACCCGGCGATCTCCTCAACACGGGTATCGACATCGAGGCGCGTCCCGGGCGCAAGCGCGTCCGACGCATCTCGCTCCTGTCCGGCGGTGAGCGTGCGCTGACTGCGATGGCCTTCCTGTTCGCGATCTTCAAAGCGAGGCCGTCGCCGTTCTACCTGATGGACGAGGTCGAGCCGGCGCTCGACGACGTGAATCTGCATCGGTTCCTCCGGCTCGTCCACGGGTTCGCGGCCGACGCGCAGGTGCTGATCGTCACGCACCAGAAGCGGACGATGGAGGTCGCGCACATGATGTACGGGGTGTCGATGAGCCCCGACGGCACGACGAAGGTCGTCGCGCAGAGCCTCGAAGATGCCGAAACGAGGGGCGCGACGGCGATCGCGGCGGCGGACACTGGCACCTCGGTCGCAGCGTCCGAGCGCGACCGCGTCCACTAGCCTGACACGGTGGAAGTCCTGGTCGCGGTCGTCGTCCTGCTCGTGCTGATCGGCGCCGTGGCCGTGATCGTCATTCGCCGCCGCCGGCCGGAACGCCCGGGTACGGTGCAGCACCGCGTACTCCCGCCGCCCACACCCGGCCGCGCCGAGGGCCTCGCCGCGCGCGTTCGATCGATCTTTTCCGAGCACACCGCCGGGGAGGACGACTGGCGCCGGTTCGAGGAGGTCCTTCTTCGCGCTGACGTCGGCCCCGGCACGGCCAGACGGATCGTCGCGGACGTCCGGGCCCGTTTTGGACAAAACGGCGACGCCGTCACGCTGCTGCACGACGAACTCGTGTCGCTGCTTGAGGGGGACGCGACGCTGAATCTTCGCGCGAACGAGCTCGCCATCGTCATGGTCGTCGGCGTGAACGGGTCGGGCAAGACGACGACGATCGGCAAGCTGGCCGCCTGGCTCAAGCGCGAGGGCCGAAGCGTTAGCGTCGCCAACAGCGACACCTATCGCGCGGCCGCCGCCGAGCAGCTCGACGAGTGGGCCCGGCGGGCCGGCGTGCCGCTCGTGTCTCAGGAACGAGGCGCCGACCCCGGCGCCGTCGCGTTCGACGCGGTACATGCCGCCCGCGCCCGCGGGACCGACGTCCTGATCGTCGATACAGCCGGTCGTCTGCATACGGCGACTCCACTCATGGACGAGCTCCGTAAGGTGCGGCGTGTCATCGAGAAGGCGAACGGTCGGGCGCCCGACGAGGTACTGCTTGTGCTGGACGCAACGACCGGACAGAACGGCGTCGCCCAGGCGACCGCCTTCACGGAGGCCGTCGACGTCACGGGCGTCGCGCTGACGAAGTTCGACGGCACGGCCAAGGGTGGCGTTTTGCTCGCCGTGCGCGACGTGCTCGGCGTGCCCGTCAAGCTCGTCGGTATCGGAGAGCGCATCGACGACCTCGAGCCGTTCGATCCGCACGCGTTCGCCGACCGGATTCTCGAAGGCTGACGATGGCACGCGCATCAATCCTCATCGTCGAAGACCATCCGACGATGCGCGAGGCCATGCGTCTCGTCCTGGAGCACGAAGGATTCGAGATCAACGTCGCCGCCGACGGCCAGTCCGCGCTCGCCATGGCGAGATCGCAGCCTCCGGACCTGATGTTCCTCGACATGAACCTTCCGGGCGCGAGCGGGGCCGAGATCCTGCAGCAGCTGAAGGCGGATCCTCAGACGGCGCCCATTCGTGTCATCGTGATCACCGCGGTCGGCGAGGAGGGACGTGAGTTCGCCCTGTCGCTGGGGGCCGACGAATACTTCACGAAGCCGTTCAGCCCGTTGGCGCTGCTACGTACCGTCGAGCGGGTCTTGCGAAGCGACGAAGCGCACGACGAATCGTGAGGGCGTCGTGGCCGGTACAATCGGTGTTTCCATTCCCGACGCGGCCCCTAGGAGGGCGTGCGCCTCATCGCCGATGTTCGACACGCTGACCGATCGCCTGAACGGAGTCTTCAAGAAGCTCCGGTCGAAGGGCAAGCTTCATCCCAAACAGGTCGATTCCGCGCTGAGCGAGATCCGCACGGCCCTGCTCGAGGCCGACGTCGCGGTCGACGTCGTCGAAGATCTCCTGTCCCGCGTGCGAACGCGATCGCTGTCCGAGGAGGTCATGAAGAGCCTCACGCCCGCGCAGCAGGTGATCAAGATCGTGCGCGAAGAGCTTCAGGCGACGATGGGCGGGACGCAGGCGGCGTTCACGCTTCCGTCCGCCCGTCCGGCCGTCGTGATGATCGCCGGCGTTCAGGGTTCCGGCAAGACGACGACGGCTGCCAAGCTCGCGCGGCTGTTGAAGGAGAAGGGCAAGCATCCGCTGCTCGTTGCCGCCGATCTTTACCGCCCCGCCGCCGTCGATCAGCTGTTCACGCTCGGGCGCGAGGTCGGCGTGCCGGTGGTATCCGACGGCAGGGACGCGCTCAAGGTCGCGAGGAACGGTGTTAAGGAGGCCGATCGAATCGGAGCCGACGTCGTGATCGTCGACACCGCTGGTCGACTGCATGTCGACGACGACATGATGCGCGAGGCCCGGCGGGTAAAAGAGACGATCAAGCCACATCACGTGCTGATCGCCTGCGACTCGATGACGGGTCAGGACGCCGTCGTGCAGGCACGGGCGTTCATGCGTGACGTCGACACGACCGGCTTCATCCTCACGAAGATCGACGGCGACTCGCGCGGCGGCGCGGCCCTGTCGATCACGGCCGTCACCCGCCGCCCCGTGTTCTTCGCGGGGACCGGCGAGAAGACGGGCGATCTCGAGCCGTTCTATCCGGACCGGATGGCGTCGCGGATCCTCGGCATGGGCGACGTCCTCACGCTGATCGACAAGGCCCAGGAAACTCTCGATGCTGAGACTGCGGCCGACACGGCCCGGAAGATGGCGGAGGCCAAATTTACCCTCGAGGACTTCCTCGTGCAGATGCGGCAGGTACGCAGCCTCGGCCCGATCCAGGACCTGCTCGCGATGCTGCCCGGGGTACCGGGAGCCAAGAACGCGTTGAAGGACCTCGCCGGGCAGGTAGACGACCGCCACATGGGGAGGGCCGAGGCGATCATCTCGTCGATGACCAGGGAGGAGCGCCTGAACCCCGCTATCATCGGGGGCTCCCGGCGCCTGCGGATCGCCCGCGGCTCGGGGACCACGACGGCCGACGTGAACGCCCTGCTCAAGGAGTTCGAGGCGGCCCGCAAGATGATGAAGAGCATGATGGGCGGAAGGCGCATGCCAAAGATCCCCGGCCTGCCGATGCCGCCAGGCTCGTAGGTCCGGAGACGAGGAGAGACACAGGCATGGCGACGAGGATTCGATTGCGCCGGATGGGGGCCAAGAAGCGGCCTTTCTATCGCGTCGTGGTGGCCGACCAGCGCAGCCCGCGCGACGGTCGGTTCATCGAGAACATCGGCAAATACCACCCGCTCGACGAGCCGTCGGTCATCGACATCGACGAGACGAAGGCGCTCGAGTGGCTTCGCAAGGGCGCGCAGCCGTCGCAGTCCGTTCAGGTGCTGCTCAACAAGGTTGGCATCTGGGAGAAGTTCGAGGCGGAGCGCCCAAATCGCGATAAGCCCGCGCACAGGAAGGGCGCGAACGCCGCGTCGTAATGAGGGAGCTCCTCGAGTACCTCGCGAAGGAGCTCGTCGACAACCCCGACGCCGTGCAAGTGATCGAGTCCCAGGACGATCGGGGAGTTCTGTTGCAGCTGCGCGTCGATCCCGAGGACATGGGCAAGGTGATCGGCCGCGGCGGTCGCATCGCCCGCGCCATCCGCCAGGTCGTCAAGGCCGCCGCGATTCGCGACGGCGTGTACGTCCACGTCGACATCGTCGACTGAGATGCCGTTCGACGAGCCGACCGTCGTGGTCGGCCGCATCACCCGAGCGCACGGCGTGAAGGGTGAGGTCGCCGTCATCGTGCTCACGGAGGTGCGAGAGCGCTTCGACCGCGGCGCCGTCGTGTACCTCGACGACGGTCGGCCCCTGAGGATCAAGGCGTCGAGGCAGCATCGCGGCAGGCTGCTGGTCTCCTTCGACGGCGTCGGCGACCGCGACGGCGCCGACCGGCTCGTGCAACGCGACCTCGTCGTCCCGGAATCTCAGTCCCCGCCTCTGCCACAGGGGTCGTACTGGGACCATCAGCTCATCGGCTGCGAGGTCGTAACCGAGTCGGGTCGCGCGCTCGGCGAGATCCGCGATGTCATCCACACTTCGGCCAACGACGTCTGGAGCGCCGTCGATGCTCGCGGTGTCGAGACCCTCGTGCCGGCCATCGCCGATGTCGTCGCGTCCGTCGACGTCGCTGGAAGGCGCATCGTCGTGCGCGATGTTCGCGGCCTCACGGCACCGGAATAGTTCGGGAGCGGTCGCCGCGGATCCGGCGAGGGGTAGCCTCGACGTGTGCGCTTCGACGTCTTCACGATCTTTCCGGAGATCCTTGGAAAGCCGTTGCGCGCGAGCTTGCTCGGCAAGGCGATCGAAGCCGGCGTCGTCGAGGTCCGCGTGCACGACCTTCGCGATTTCGCGACCGACCGGCATCGGCGGGTCGACGACGATGCCTATGGAGGCGGCCCCGGCATGGTGTTGAAGGCCGAGCCGGTGTTCGCCGCGATCGACTCGCTCGGCGCGGGTGGCAAGCGCGTTCTCGTGATGTCGCCAGCCGGGCGACGTCTCGACCAGACGCTCGTGCGCGAGCTCGCGGGCGAGCCGTGGCTCGTGCTCGTCGCCGGCAGGTACGAGGGTATTGACGAACGTGTCGTGGAAGGCCTGCCCGCCGAGGAGCTGTCCATCGGCGATTACGTCGTCTCGGGAGGCGAGTTGCCGGCGCTCGTCCTGATCGAGGCGGTTACCCGGCTCGTCCCCGGCGTGATCGCGCGGGAGGAGTCCCACGAGCGAGACTCGTTCGGCGCCGATGGGCTCCTCGACCACCCGCATTACACGCGGCCCGCCGAGTTTCGGGGTATGCCAGTTCCGGAGGTCTTGTTGTCCGGCAATCACGCAGAGGTCGAGCGCTGGCGCCGTCAGGCGGCATTGGAAAAGACCCGGCGCAATCGCCCCGACCTGCTGAAACGCCCTAACGAGTAGCCGCGCGACGCCCTGCTATCATCGGCTTCCCGCCATGAAAGCCACCGACCTCGTCGACAAGGCGTATCTGCGCACGGACATCCCGCCCTTCCGGCCCGGGGACACCGTGCGCGTGCATGTCCGCGTCGTCGAGGCCGGACGGGAGCGCGTGCAGGTCTTCCAGGGCGTCGTGATCCGCCGTCAAGGGGGCGGGCTGCAGGAGACGTTCACCGCGCGAAAGATCTCTTTCGGGGTCGGCGTGGAGCGCACGTTTCCGGTCCATTCGCCCTCTATCGCAAGGCTCGAGATCGTTTCGCACGGGCTGGTTCGCCGGGCCAAGCTCTACTACCTGCGCGACCTCCGCGGCAAGAAGGCGCGCATCAAGGAGCGCCGAGTGCACGACGAGCCCGAGTTCGAGGTCCCTGAGGCTCTTGGGGCCGAGGGGTCGGTGAACAGCGTCGAGGGCGAGACAGCGACCGGCGACGAAGCCGCGGCGCCGTCGGACGAGGTTCACGCAGGGGACAAGGGCTAGGGTGGAAGAACGTCAGCCCGGCTCGGCCGAGCCGGCCGGCGGTTCCCGAGCCGCGACCAGCACGACCGACCCCCCCGGCGAGCCGACGGCGCTACGAGGCCCGTCGGGCGCATCCGCAGACGGAGGCGTCGACGGCTTCGGGGCCAAGGCGCGCAAGGGCCACGGCGACCGCGGCATCCTTTCGTTCTTCCGCGAGCTCCCCGTCCTCATCGTGCTGGCGTTCGCGCTCGCGCTCCTGCTCAAGACGTTCGTCGTTCAGGCGTTCTACATCCCATCCGGATCGATGGAGCCGACATTGATGCCGGGAGATCGCGTGCTCGTCGAGAAGGTCTTGTACGAGCCTGCCCGCGGAGACATCATCGTCTTCGAGGACCCGCACCCCGGTGAGGAGTCGGACCAAGGCGTAGTCGAAGGGTTCCTTCACTGGCTCTCGCAGGGACTCGGGTTCTCGCAGCCGGTGGACGAGGACTTCATCAAGCGAGTGATCGGGGTTCCCGGTGACACCGTCGAGCTTCGCAACGGCAAGCTGTACGTGAACGGCGAGCATGTCGCGCAGCCGTACCTGGATTCGGAGTCGGACCTTCGCGACTACGGCCCCACGCGGGTCCCTCCCGCGTCCCTGTTCGTGCTCGGCGACAACCGTCTCAACTCCAACGATTCGCGCTTCGGCCTGGGATTCGTCCCGACGGATCGCGTGATCGGCAAGGCGTTCGTGCTCATCTGGCCGCCGTCTCGCGTCGGGTGGCTGCGCTAAGCGTCGACCTCGGCAGGTTCGAGCGCGGACTCCGCGCCGAAGGGTTCGCGTCCGTCGCCGGGGCGGACGAGGCGGGACGCGGCGCGATCGCGGGCCCGCTCGTCGCTGCATCCGTCATCCTTCCCGACGGCTTCGACCTGGAGGGGATCGCCGACTCGAAAGTTCTGACGCGGCTGCAGCGGGAACGTGCCTACGAACGGATCGTCGTCGGCGCCATCGCGTGGTCGGTCTGCAAGGCGACGCCGACACGGATCGACCAGCGCGGCCTCCATCGATCGAACCTGTGGCTGCTCGGCCGGGCGGTTCGTCGGCTCCCGATCGCACCGGACTACGTTCTGATCGACGGGTTCCCGGTGCGGCGCCTCCACGCCCCGACCCTCGCGATGAAGAAGGGCGACGCCGTCGCGGGGTGTGTTGCGGCGGCGTCGATCGTGGCGAAGGTCACCCGCGACCGCATGATGGATCGATACGCTCGGCGCTTTCGCACGTACGGCTTCGAGCGCAACCGAGGGTACGGGACGCGGGAGCACTGGGACGCCCTCGATCGCGTCGGACCATGCCCGATCCATCGAATGTCGTTCAAAGGCGTGTCGCCGGAGACGCGGAACCAGCGCGTCATCGTCGAGGACGAGTGGGGGGACGGATGAGCGACGACGACATCGAACGCTTCGAGGAGGAGCGCGAGCTCGAGCTCTACCGCGAGTACCGGGACGTCGTACCGATGTTCCAGTTCGCCGTCGAGAGCGAGCGACGCTTCTACCTCGCGAACCAGGTCGACATCCGGCACCGTCCGGACGGATGGATCGAGATCGAGCTCGCCGATGCGTGGGTCTGGGACGTCTTTCGGCCAGCTCGGTTCGTCTCGGGCGTGCGTGTCCTGACACGGCGTGACGTGAACGTGGAGGAACTTCGTCGCGACGACGTGACGCTGTCCGGTGACGAGGATCTCCCCGGAGATCCGACGCTTCAGGCGTAGCGCGTCGGTGGCGCGCGCTAGCGTCAGCCGATGCGAACACGGAACAGGGCCGCGCTCGGCCGGGCCGGCGAGGACGCGGCCCTCCGAGCCTACGAGGCGCTCGGTTTCCACCTCGTGGCCCGCAATTGGCGATGCTCGGTCGGCGAACTCGATCTCGTCGTGCATCGCCGCGGCCTGCTCGTCTTCTGCGAGGTCAAGGCGCGTGCCGGCCGGGCCTTCGGCGAGGGATTCGACGCCGTGACGCGGCAGAAGCGATCGAGGCTCCGTCGCTTGGCGGAGGCCTTCCTCCTCTCGGAGCGCCCACCCTATTCGCACGTGCGGTTCGACGTCGTGAGCGCGCGCGTGCGCGACGACGATGTCGCCGTCGAGTTGTTCGAGGACGCTTTCTAGGGGTGTGGGGGCTCAAGAAGCGAGCGCGAACGCGCGAGCGGTAGCCCCCACGAGAATCGCGGGGTGTGGGGGCTCAAGAAGCGAGCGCGAACGCGCGAGCGGTAGCCCCCACGAGAATCGCGGGGTGTGGGGGCTCAAGAAGCGAGCGCGAACGCGCGAGCGGTAGCCCCCACGGAATCGCGCGAGCGCGCCCAAACGCGATGTCGGCGGCGGGCGCTAGCGTCCGCCGAACGTGTACGGACGAGCTGTTGGATTCACGATCGTCGGCGTTCGCGGGCACCTCGTGGTCGTCGAAGCGCACATCGGTCGCGGCCTTCCGTCGCTGACGCTAACGGGACTTCCCGGCGCCGCGGTCAGCGACGCTCGCGACCGGATCAGGCCTGCCGTCGAGAGCAGTCGGCTCGAGTGGCCGCTGCGCCGGATCGTCGTGAACCTGTCGCCTGCCAACCTACGAAAGGACGCCCCGGGGCTTGATCTTCCGATCGCCGTGGGGGTGCTCGCCGCGTCGTCACAGCTGCCCGCGCCGCCGCTTGAGCGGTGTGCGTTCGTGGGCGAGGTGAACCTGCGAGGGGACCTCGTCCCGACCCCCGGAGTGCTCTCCGTCGCCATCGCGACGCGACGCGCCGGCCTCGACGCGCTCGTCGTACCCGCGGCCAACGCCGTCGAAGCGGCACTCGTCGACGGGCTGAGGGTCGTCCCGGCTCGCACGCTCCGCGAGGTCGTCGGCTTTGTGAAGGGGTCATGGACGCCGCCCGCCGTGCCGCCCGGCGATCGCGCGACCGACCCCGGCGCCGCCGCCGACTTCGCGGACGTGCGGGGACAGGCGCACGCGCGCCGAGCGCTCGAGGTCGCCGCGGCCGGCGGACACAACGTTCTGCTGGTCGGGCCGCCGGGGGCAGGAAAGACGATGCTCGCCCGCCGGCTGGCGTCGATCCTGCCGTCCATGTCGCGCGGCGAGGCGCTGGAGGTCACCGAGCTCCATTCGGTTGCGGGAATGCTGCGCGGTGGCCTCGTCGCGTCGCGACCGTTTCGCGCGCCGCATCATTCCGTCTCGATCGCTGCGCTGCTCGGGGGCGGGAGCTCGTTCGTTCGACCAGGCGAGGTCAGCCTCGCGCACAACGGCGTCTTGTTCCTCGACGAACTCACCGAGTTCCGCCGCGATGCCGTTGAATCGCTGCGTCAGCCGCTCGAGGACGGGAACGTCGTGGTCGCTCGGATGGTGGCTTCCGTCGAATTTCCCGCCCGATTCACCCTCGTCGCGGCCGCCAACCCTTGCCCGTGCGGCTACCGGGGCGACCAGAATCGCCTGTGCCGGTGCCTGCCGCATCGCATCGACGCGTACAGACAGAAGCTGTCCGGCCCTCTTCTCGACCGCATCGACCTTCGACTCGTGGTACCGCGACTCACCAAGCGCGAGCTTCTCGACGAGACGAGCGGTGAGTCGTCGCAGCCGATCCGGGACCGCGTCCAGGCCGCGCGCGACCGGCAGCGGCACCGCTACCGCGGGTACAGCATCCCTTGCAACGCGCAGCTTCCGGGTCCGGTCGCCAGGCGACTCGTCGACCTCGCGCCTGATGCGCACGCGACGCTCGCGTCCGCCGTCGAATCGCTCGCGCTCACCGGGCGAGGATTCGACCGGGCGCTCAAGGTGGCGAGGACGATCGCCGACCTCGCGGGGTCGAGTCGCGTCGGTCCCGACGACATGGCCGAGGCGTTGTCGTACCGCGCGGACCTCGCCGAGGAGAGCCTCGCCCGTGCAGGGTGACGGTCCGCGGCGGCAGCGCGTCGACGCGCGGCGCTCGCGCTCGGGCGGGCTCGCTTGGCCGCGCGAGTTCGCCCGGCGGCCCAGTGATCGGGACGCTGCCCTCGTTCTCTCGGCGCTGGGGGGCATCTCGCCGGGCCGGCTCCTCGAGCTCGCGCAGACCGACCGGACGGCGGGAGCCGTGCTCAGCCGCATTCGGCATGGAGGCGCCGGCAGCTCGAAGGACCGAGCCGTCGCTCGCACCCTCGATGTCCGGGCACTCGGCGATTCGCTCGCGGCGACCGGTGCGCGATTCGTCTGCGTCGGCGATCCCCAGTTTCCCTCGCAGCTCGAACACCTGGCCGATCCGCCTCTGGGGATCTTCGTTCGCGGCCGGTCGGTCGGGTCACCGACTCGGACGGTGTCCGTCGTCGGCGCGAGGACGTGCTCAGACCTCGGCCGAGACGTCGCGCGCGGACTCGGAAGGACGCTGTCCGCACACGGCGTCACCGTGGTCAGCGGCGCCGCGCGCGGCATCGACGAGGCGGCGCACGAGGGTGTGCTCGCGGCAAACGGGTGGACCATCGCTGTCCTGGGGTGCGGCATCGATGCGAACGGGTCGCGCCGAACGCGTCTGCTCGTCGATCGGATCGCCGTGCGAGGGACCGTGCTGAGCGAGTACCCGCCCGGTGTGCCCCCGGATCCCTTTCGGTTCCCGGCGCGCAATCGCATCGTCGCCGCCCTGTCCAGGGCGCTCGTTGTCGTCGAGGGCGAGGCCGACAGCGGGTCGCTGATCTCGGCCGACCACGCACTAGACATCGGGCGCGACGTCTTCGCTGTCCCGGGCTCGGTTGCGAGCCCGCTGTCGGCGGCGCCGCACAGACTCGTCCGCGACGGTGCCACGCTGATTCGCGGGCCCGAGGACTTGCTCGCCGACCTGGGCCTCGCCTCGGTGGAGCTCACGCTCGACGACATCGACCTGCCCTCGTCAGAGCGCGTGGCCCTCGAAGCCGTACGCGGGTCCGAGGTTCCCGATCGTGTCGCGGAACGGCTCGGGGTCGCGGTCCCGGAGGCGCTCGCCTTGCTGCTCCGCCTGGAGATGCGCGGGCTCGTCAGGAGCGTCGGCGGCAGATTCGAGCGACGAGGGTGAGGACGGGCGCTCCGGGGCCGGTCGGGGGTCCCCCGGCTGACGCTTGAACCGTCCTCAACCCGCTGGTACAAGGGTCCGACACCCGAGCCAGGAGAACGATGGCAGCCCGCCCCGAGTCCGGCCACGTCCGCTCGCGCCCGTCGACCCCCGACGGCGACGCGATCCGCCGGTTCGCGGAGCACCTTGCCCTCGAACGCCGCCTGTCCGCGCATACGGTCCAGGCGTACCGGTCGGACCTCTCGCGGCTCGCCGAGTTCCTTCGGCGTCGAGGGAGTTCGCTCTCGACGGTCGACTATGCGACGTTGCGGCGCTTCCTGGCACACGAGACGACGCTCGGGTACGCCCGGTCCTCGATCGCTCGGCGTGTCGCGGCGATCCGCACGTTCTATCGATGGGCCAAGGCGCGCCGACTCGTCGACGCCGACCCGGCCGCGCTGCTGGGTCGGCCGAAGGTCCGCTCGCGGCTTCCGACGGTCCTTCGGCCCGCCGACGCTGCCGCGTTGATCGACGCGCCAGACGGCGATTTGCAGGCCACGGCCGACCTCGTCGAACGTGCCGTCGCGCTGCGGGATCGGGCGTTGCTCGAGTTGCTCTACGGCTCCGGACTTCGTGTCGCGGAGGTCGCCGGTCTGTCGCTCGATCGCATCGATCTGGATCGTGCGCGAGTCGCGGTGCTCGGCAAGGGCTCCAAGGAGCGCGAGGTGCCCCTTTCGGACTACGCCGTCGACGCCGTGCGCGCCTACCTGGGCGAGGGCAGGCATCGGCTGATGGGCGAAGGCTCCGAAGCCTTGTTCTTCAATCGCAAAGGCAAGCCGCTCGGAACGCGCGACATACGGTCGGTTGTGGGACGATATGGGCGAAGGACGTTGTCCGGGCGGCACGTCTCGCCCCACACGCTCAGGCACTCCTTCGCGACCCACCTGCTCGAAGGAGGAGCCGACATCCGCGCCGTTCAAGAGCTCTTGGGTCACGCGAGCGTCGCCACGACGCAGCGGTATACGCACGTATCCCGGACCCGGCTGTACGACGCGTATCGTCAGAGCCACCCGCGCGCGTGATGGCTGGATCGACAAAGATCACGCGGGACGCCAAGCCGACCCAGAAGGGTCAGTCGGCGCGGTCGCCCAAGACGACGACCAAGGACACAAAGGCGTCGAAGCCGAGGGCCGGGTCACGCGCGGTCGTACTCGCCACCAGCGAGCAGCCGGCGGGATCCGACGAGCTCGTCATCCTGTGGGACGAGTTCAAGGCGACCGCATCGGCCGAGGCGCGGGAGCGCTTGATCCTGCACTATGCGCCCCTCGTAAAGTACGTCGCGAGCCGCGTCGCGACGGGTCTGCCCGCATCGGTTGAGCAAGCCGACCTCGTCTCGTACGGGATGTTCGGGCTGATCGACGCGTTGGAGAAGTTCGAGCCGGCCCGTGGAAACAAGTTCGAGACGTACGCCATCCCCCGCATCAAGGGATCGATCATCGACGAGCTTCGCGCGATGGACTGGGTGCCGCGCTCGGTGCGCTTCAAGGCGCGCGAGATCGAGAAGGCGGTGGCGGATCTCGAGTCGATGCTCAAGCGTGCACCCTCCGAGAAGGAGGTCGCCGAGCGCCTCGGGGTCTCGGTGTCGGAGCTGCACGACGTCATCAATCAGATCTCGTTCGTCTCCGTCCTCGCCCTCGACGAGCTGCTGTCGGTGGGCAACGACCGCGGCGAGCAGGTGTCCCTGCTCGACACGCTTGCCGACAAGGGAACGGACCCCACACTCGGCGTCGAGGGGCACGAAACACGTGCACTCCTGGCCGGCGCGATCAACGCTCTGTCCGAGCGCGAGAAGATCGTGGTGACGCTGTACTACTTCGAGGGTCTGACGCTCGCCGAGATCGGCGACATCCTGGGCGTGACGGAGTCTCGCGTCTGCCAGATCCACACGAAGGCCGTCAATCAACTCAGGCTGCAGCTCGTCGAGGTCGACTGACCCAGTCGCCTCGTCGCCGATGCGGTAGATCGGTCGACGTCAGCCGCGGTGCTCAGCTCGGCGTGACGGTCGTCACGCAATCGCCCGGAGCTACCGCGTAGCGTTCGGCCTCGCCGATGGGAGGTGGCCATGCGTCGAACGCTCACGATCGTTGCGGTGCTCCTTACGACATCCGTCCCAGCCGTGGTGTCCGCTCCGGCCGCCTTCGCCTCGGCGGTCGATTCGTGGACGTGGCCGGTGGCCGGGCCGGTGACCCGCGGTTTCGACCCGCCCGATTCTCCGTACGGCTCGGGCCACCGGGGGATCGATATCGCGACGGCCGACGGCACGAGTGTCGTATCGGTCGGCTCGGGCGTCGTCTCCTTCGCCGGCAGCATCGGCGCGGACCGCTTCATCAGCGTCGACCACGGCGCTGGCATCGTGTCCTCGTACGCCTATCTGTCGTTGATCGACGTGCACAAGGGAGACCTCGTCCCGCGGGGCACGACGATCGGCCGGAGCGGTGAAGGACATGCCGGCGTGACGCCGTCGCATCTGCACTTCGGCCTCCGACTCGACGGAGAATACGTCGACCCGCTCGCGTATCTTCCGCCCCCGAGCGTTGTGGCGCTCATCCGGCTTGCGCCCCTTGATGAATGAGGCGCAACCTGTACGACGCGCCGAGCGCGTCGCCCGCCGTTAGGATGGCGCCCGCCGTCACGAGAGGACCGCACGCTGCGCCGTTCCGCCCCCCGAACCTTGCTTCTGCCCGTCTTCGCATGCGTGCTCGCCGCCGTGGCGCCCGAGGCCGCCTCGGCCCAGCCGGCCGCGTCGGGTGACTGGCCGCAATTCCAGGCCAATGCCGCGCACAGCGGAATCCTGCCCGACGCCCCGGCTCCACCGTACGCACCGATCTGGACCGTCCAGCGGGACGCCCCCTCGGGGCAGCGGCTCTCGCCGCCCGTGGCCGTCGGAGATTCGGTCGTCGTCGCGAGCCCGGACGCTTTGCGTGCATACGACGCGTCGTCCGGGTCGGAGCGGTGGAGCGTCGCACGGGACGGCGCCGCGGTCTCCCCGGCGATCGCGCGGGTGAGCGGAGCGCAGGTGGTCGTGTACACGGACGGGCGCGGTCCTGGCACGTCGAACGTCCAGGCCGTCGAGCTCGAGACGGGTGAGCCGGTCTGGGACGCACCTCCGACGCTGCAGGACGAGTCGAGGACCGGCGTCACGATCGACGGGACGCGTGCGTTCGTCGGCGACGAGAGCGGGCGCGTATACGCGATCGACCTCGACAGAGGGGCGGTGGCGTGGACCGAGACGGCCGGGACCTTAGCCGGGCCTGTCACAGTGGGGGGCGGCGTCGTCGCCGCCGTCGTCGCCGCATCGGATACCCAACGCTCGACGACGATCGTCGCGTTCGACGTCGAAACGGGCGATCGCCGATGGAGCGTGACGCCCGACGCGACGGCGACCTTCGGCTCGTTGCCCGCGATCGTCGGCGGGGCGGTCGTCGTCGCCTTCCCCGACGGCACCGTGCTCGGACTCTCGACATCGGATGGCTCGCAGGTGTGGAGCGAGCGCATCCCGGCGCTCGTATCACCCTTCGTGGCGCCGGCCGTCGTGAGCGGGTCCGTGGTTCTTGCGGATTCCAACGGCGGCCTCCATCGCCTGTCGCCGGGCGGGGGGACGTCGTGGCTGTTCGCGTTTAACGAGCCGGTGCTTCGCTCGTCGCCCGTCGTCGCCGGGGAATCGGGCGTCGTCGGGTTCGAGGACGGGTCGATCGGCGCCGTCGCCCTCGATACCGGTCACTTGGTCTTCCGTTCGCCGGCGGCCGGCGTCCCCGTCAGCGGAATCGCGCTGATACCGGACGCCGTGATCGTCACGCGCAGCGGATCTGGTCCGTCGAGCATCGTCGCCTTCGGAACCGACGCCGCGGCGGCACTCCTCGACGTAGTCTCGCCCACGGTCCCGGTGGCGGCCGATCTCGCACTGGGGTTCGCGCTGGCGCTGGCCGTCGGCGCGATCATCTTGCTGCCGGCGCGGCGCATCGCGAGCCGGACGCCCATCGAAGACCCGTCGGAGGCGGAAACCGAGGATGCCGAGGACGCGACAGGAGAAGACCGAACGTGACCACCAACGGGCGGGCGCCGCGGAAGCCTCGGCGGACGTCGTCACCGGCGCGAGCGACGTCGAACGCGACCGCCGCCTCGTCGGGTGGGCTGCTCGGTCGGATCCTCGGGCCCGCGGTGCCGGCGTCGATGTCGAGCATGCCGAGGTTTCGCGACTCGCTCGGCCAAGGGTTCCTGCTCGTCGGTTCGAATCCCGTACTGTTGTTCGGGCCAATCCTGTTCGTCTTCGCTGCGTGGCTGATCATGCTGGCGTTCGGGTTCGTCGGATCCGGTATCGCGCTGTCGCAGATGGCCGCGATGCCCCCCCTGTCGACGGCTTTCGACGTTCAGACCACGGTATCGATCGCCGGTCAACAGGCGGGGCTGATCGCATCGCTGCCGTTGCTGCTCGTGCGAGCGGTTCTCGTCGGCGTGCTCTCTGGTCTGATCGTCGAGGGATTCGAACGCGGTGGCTCGGTCGGCCGCTGGGGAGCCGTCCGCGGTCTCGCCGCGTTCCCACTCGTACTGGCCGCGTTGCTGCTGTCGTTCGTCGGGCTGTTCGTCGCGCAGTTCGCATCCGTGTTCGGGCCGGGCATCGGAACCTTGCTGCAGGTGCTCGTTCCGGCGTTCGTCCTGTACGCGCTCGGGTTCGTCCCCTTCGCGGCCGTTCGAGATCGCCGGGCGCTCGGGGAGACCTTGCGACGATCGTATGCGGCGGCGCGAACGCCCGGCGGCCGACACCTCTCGTTCTGTCTCCTGTACGTGCTCGTGGCGTTCGTCCTGCCGGTGTTCATTCCCGATCGCTCGCTCATCACGGCGAACCTGGCGCCCGCCACGTGGGTGGGGGTTTTCGTCCTGACGTATGTCCACGTGGGGTTCACTGCGGCGCTGGCGCACCGTTGGCTCGCCGTTGAGGCATCGGTGTCGTAGGGCTCGGCGGGTCATCGTGCTTCGTCATGTCGTCGAGCGCGCTCGACTGCGCTGGTAGACTCCCCCTTCGCCGGTACCCAGGTACCGAGCACACACGCCCGGGGACCGACTCCGGGGGTCCCGTCGCAGACGGGCCGGGTTCGGAACGAGCCGGGCGGAGGACGACAACCGGAAGGAGGACGGACGTGCCCGTCGTCACCAGGCGGGAGCTCCTCGAGGCCGGCATCCACTTCGGTCACCAGACGCGACGGTGGAACCCGAAGATGGGGCGGTATCTGTACGGGGAGCGCTCGGGCATCTACATCATCGACCTCGAGAAGACGCTCGTCGGTCTCGAGGATGCGTACACGTATGTCGCCGACGTCGGCCGCCGCGGCGGCATCGTCCTGTTCGTCGGCACGAAGAAGCAGGCGCAGGACGTCATTCAGCGCGAAGCCGAGCGCGTCGGCATGCCGTACGTCACGACTCGGTGGCTGGGCGGGATGCTGACCAACTTTCAGACGGTTTCTCGAAGGCTGCTGCGACTCCGCGAACTGCGGGAGATGGAACGGGGCGGCGCGTTCGACTTCCTCCCGAAGAAGGAGGTTATCCGGCTGCGCCACGAGGAGGAGAAGCTCCAGCGCAACCTCGGCGGGATGCAGAACCTCGACCGGCTGCCGGACGCGATCTTCGTGATCGATACGAAGAAGGAGCACATCGCGGTCAACGAGGCGCGCAAGCTCGGGCTTCCCGTCATCGCGATCGTTGACACGAACTGTGATCCCGACGAGGTCGACTACGTCATCCCGGGCAACGACGACGCCATTCGATCGGTCGCACTCGTCACCCGGATCGTCGCCGATGCGCTTGCGGAGGGACGCCAGATCGGTCGCGAGCAGCTCGTCACGAGGGCCGCCGGTCCGGAGTTCGAGCCCGAGCCGGAGACTGCAAGCACGCCCGAGCGCGCGGCCTCGCCGGCCGCGCGAGTCCCGACCGAACGGACCGCGGCGACGCCCGGGTCGACCGCCGCCGATCCGACGTCGGCACCCGCCACCGGCACCGCTGAGAGAAGCGCCGCCACGGCAGCGAACACCGCGACGACCGAGACGCGCACTCCAGATCGATAAGGGAAATCGGAACGAGATGGCAGAGATCACGGCCCAGCAAGTGAAGCGGCTCCGGGATCGAACCGGCGCCGGGATGATGGACAGCAAGCGTGCGTTGCAGGAGACGGATGGCGACCTCGAGCGCGCGGCGCAGTTGCTCGCCGAGCGTGGCATGGCATCGGTGGGCAAGCGAGCGGGCCGCACCGCGAACGAGGGCCGAATCGAGTCGTACATCCACTTCAATGCGACGGTCGGGTCGCTCGTCGAGGTGAACTGCGAGACCGACTTCGTCGCGAACACAGACGAGTTCAAGCAGCTCGCGAAGGACATAGCCCTCCACGTCGCCAGTCCGGCCGAGCCGCGCTGGCTCAGGCGAGATGAGGTGCCGGCCTCGGAGGTCGACCCGGTCCGGCACGTCTTCGAGGTCCAGGCGAAGGAGATGGCAAAGCCCGACAACGTCACCCAGCGAATCGTCGAGGGCAAGATGGACGCGTTCTTCCAGGACAACGTCCTGCTCGAGCAGAAGTACGTGAAGGATGATTCGAAGACCATCCAGCAGCTGCTCGACGAGGTAGGGTCCCGGACCGGCGAGAAGGTCGTCGTCGGCCGGTTCGCAAGGTTCCGGCTGGGCGATGACGCTCGAGGGATTACGGCGTGACGGTCGCCGGCACCGAACCGGTCGAGCGCACCACCTCGCGTCCGACATTCCACCGAATCCTGCTGAAACTGTCCGGCGAGGCGTTTTCAGGGGAGAGGGGCTATGGCATCTCGACGGACTCGACGGCTCTGCTCGCGCATCAGCTCGCCGAGGTAGTCGATCTCGGCGTTCAGTGCGCGGTCGTCGTCGGCGGCGGCAACATCTTCCGAGGGCGACAGGCGCCGGCCATCGAGCGCGCGCGCGCGGATTACATGGGCATGCTCGCCACCGTGATGAACGCGCTCGCGCTGCAGGACGCGCTCGAGAAGATCCACGTCCCGACGCGTGTCCAAACGGCCATCACGATGTCACAGATCGCAGAGCCGTACGTGCCGCTGCGAGCCGTCCGACACCTCGAGAAAGGCCGGATCGTCATCTTCGCGGCCGGCATCGGAGCGCCGTACTTCTCGACTGACACGACCGCCGCGCAGCGAGCTCTCGAGATCCAGGCCCAGGCGATCCTGAAGGGCACCAAGGTCGATGGCGTGTACGACGCCGATCCGAACATCGATGCCGGCGCGCGCCGCTTCGATGAGATCGAGTACATCGACGTGCTGCGAGAGGGCTACCAGGTGATGGACGCGACGGCGATCTCGTTGTGTATGGAGAACGATCTCCCCATCGTCGTGTTCGACTTCCGCCAGGACGGGAATATCCGCCGCGCCGTCTCCGGCGAGTCCATCGGAACCCTCGTCCACGGGGGTGCGGGGGGCTCAAGGAGCGAGCGCGAACGCGCGAGCGTTAGTCCCCCGCCAGAGGAGGGTGGAGGGGGCTCACGGAGCGAGCGCGAACGCGCGAGCGTTAGTCCCCCGCCAGAGGAGGGTGCGGGGGGCTCAAGGAGCGAGCGCGAACCGGCGAACGCCTCGGATCGGGGCGCGCGATGACGGTGGAGTCCGCGCTCACGGACGCCCGAGAGAAGATGGCGAAGGCGGTCACCGTTCTCAAGGAGGAGCTCGCCGGGATACGGACCGGGCGGGCCACGCCGGCGCTGCTCTCGCGGATGGTCGTCGAGTATTACGGTACGCACGTGCCGCTTCAGCAACTCGCGTCGTTCTCGGTGCCCGAGCCCCGGACGCTCCTCGTACAGCCGTTCGACAAGAACGCCATCGGCTCGATGGAGAAGGCGATCATGGCCAGCGACCTCGGGATCACCCCGTCGAACGACGGAAACGTGATTCGTCTGTCCTTCCCGCCGCTGACCGAGGAGCGGCGTCGGGATCTGATCAGGCTCGTGCACCAGCGCGGTGAGGACGGCCGGGTCGCGGTTCGAAACGTTCGCAGGCACTCCAAGGAGGAGCTGGAGCGGCTTGAACGCGACGCCGCCATTTCGCAGGATGACCTTTCCAGGGCCGAGAAGGAGCTCCAAAAGCTGACCGACAAGCATGTCGCCGAGGTCGACGAGACCGTGGCGCACAAGGAGCAGGAACTGAAGGAGATCTAGGTGCCCGAGGGCGAGAACAAGGACGACCTCTTCGAGGACCTGGACAAGTTCTTCGCCCCGATTCAGGACGTCGACTGGCCCGAGACGAAGTTGCCGCCGGACGCGCGTCCGCAACATGCCGACCAGGACCCGCCGTCCGATTCCGGCGACGAGATCCATCTGCCGGAGGCTGACGGTCCCGCCGACAGCGGAGAAGTCTTCGCGGTGAGCGACGACGAGGGAACGTGGACCGACGAGCCCGACCCGTCTTCGCTCCTCGACCCCGGCGGTACGGCGGCCGATGAGGACGACGCCCCTGTCCAGAACTTCGGACAACCGGCGTCCGGATACGTGGACCTTCCCACGGCGCGGGAGGCCGAGGCCGAGCTCGACGAACCGGAGCTCGACGAGCCGGAGCTCGAGGAGCCCCCCAGCGCCGAGGCGGTCGAGGCCGCCGTCGACCACTTCGCCGAGTCCGTTCGCGAAGAGGTGACCGACGACCCCGGCCGCGCGCGAGTTCCGTCCGTCACCGAGCCGGTCACGAGCGCTGCCGACGACGACCTCGTTCCCGAGGACCGATCGTCGGTACGGACGGTTCGGGTCGGCCCCGGGCCCGAGGGTCTCGGCGGTCCGAGCTGGCAGGAGCCGACCACCATGGAGGTCGGCTCGCCGGATGAACGTCGGTCGGGCGGCCGCGACGTGCCCGCGGCGTTTCTGACCGGATTGGTTCTCGCGGCGCTCGCCATCGGCAGCCTCGCCATCGATCCCGCCGCATTCGCCATCGTCGCCGGCGCCATCGTCGTCTGGGCGCAGGGCGAGCTGTATCGGGCGCTGCAGCGGCAGCATCACCAGCCGGCGACCGCGCTCGGGCTCGCATCGGGAGCGTTGGTCATGTCGGCGGCGTATTTCCGGGGCGAGGCGGCGATGCTGTCGGTCTTCGCCCTGTCGATCGTCGCGACGTTCATGTGGTTCATGACCACACCCGGCTCGCACCGCAAGGGCACGACCGTCAACGTCGGCCTGACGATCCTTGGGGTCGCGTACATCCCGCTCCTGGGCGGATACGCGCTGGTTCTGCTCGAGCAGGTCGACGGGCCCGCGCTGGTGCTGTCGGTCATCGGGCTGACGTTCGTCTACGACACCGCCGCGTTCGTCGTCGGGTCTTGGTGGGGCAGCCGCCCGCTCGCGCCTGCGATCTCGCCGAAGAAGTCGGTCGAGGGCGCGATCGGGGCGACGCTGGTCGTGATCGCCGCCGCCGTCGGCGCGGTCGCACCGTTCGCTGAAACGCTCAACACGCTGAGCCGCTCGGTCGGGCTTGCCGTCGTCGTCGCCGTGTTCGCGCCACTCGGCGATCTCGCGGAGTCTCTGATCAAGCGGGACCTCGGCGTCAAGGACATGGGGAGCGTGCTGCCGGGGCACGGCGGGGTGCTCGACAGAATCGACAGCCTTCTGTTCGTCGCACCGGCGGCGTTTCTGTTCCTGCGGCTGATCCTGACCTGACGTTTCGGCCCGTGCGCAGATTTGTCCCGGGGTCGGGGTACCCTAGGAACGTGCGCTCGCTCATCATCCTCGGATCGACGGGGTCCGTCGGCACGCAGGCCCTCGACGTCGTCCGGCGCAATCCGGACCGATTCAAGGTCGTGGGACTGTCGGCCGGAACCAACCATGAGCTTCTCGTCGGTCAGATCCGCGAGTTCCTGCCGGCCTACGTCGCGATGGCGGACCCCGAGGCGGCCGACGACTTGCGCCAGCGCCTCGCCGCATCGAACACGAAGGGGGCCGAGATCTTCGTCGGGCCGGACGCCGCCGAACGGTTGGCCCGCGACGTCGAGGCCGACATGGTCCTCAACGCCCTCGTCGGGTCGGCCGGCCTTCCGCCCACGCTCGCGACGCTGCAGAGTGGCAAGACGCTCGCCCTGGCCAACAAGGAAAGCCTCGTGGTCGGCGGCGAGCTGGTGCTTGATCTCATCAAGGGCGAGCCGGAGCGGTTGGTCCCGGTGGACTCCGAGCATGCGGCGCTCGCGCAGCTCCTGCGTGGTGAGCGCCGGGAAGACGTCAAACGCGTGATCCTCACCGGTTCGGGTGGCCCCTTTCGCGGCTGGACGCGCAATGAGCTGGCGCGCGCCTCGGTCAAGGAAGCGCTCGCCCATCCCGTTTGGCAGATGGGGCCCAAGATCACCATCGATTCAGCGACGCTCATGAACAAGGGCCTCGAGGTGATCGAGGCGCACTACCTCTTCGGATTGGACTACTCGCAGATCCACGTCGTCATCCACCCAGAGGGGATCGTCCACGCCATGGCGGAGTTTCGCGACGGAAGCATCGCCGCCCAGCTCGCCGCCGCGGACATGCGTCTTCCCATTCAGCTCGCGCTCGCGTGGCCGGAGCGATTGCCTACGGGCGTCGAGCCGGTCCCGCTCGCCGATCGGCGCATCTCGTTCGAGCCAGTCGACCGGGAGGCGTTTCCCGCGATCGACCTCGCGTACCGTGTGGGTCAGCTCGGCCTTACGTTTCCCGCGGTGATGAGCGCCGCGAACGAGGTGGCGGTGATGGCCTTCCTCGAAGGCAAGATCCCGCTGACCCGGGTTGTGGAGGTAGTCCAGGCCGTCGTCGACGAGCACGCAGCGCCGTCGTCGGTCGTCTCGGTGGTGAACCTCGAGCGCGCAGACGCCTGGGCGAGGCGCCGCGCCGCCGAGATCATCGAGGCGCGTTGAGCGGCCGATACCATCAAGGATGATGGGAGCGCTCGGCCAGGTCTCGTTCTTTGTTGCGCTGATCCTGGTCATCCTCGTTCACGAGGCCGCGCACTTCGGTGTGGCGAAGGCCTTCCGGATCAAGGTCACCGAGTTCTTCGTCGGGTTTGGTCCCCGCCTGTGGTCGATTCGCCGCGGCGAGACCGAATACGGCGTCAAGGCCATCCCCGCCGGTGGTTACGTGAAGATCGCCGGGATGAACCCGTACGAGGAGGTCACACCCGACGAACTGCCGCGAACATACGGCGCCAAACCGGCCTGGCAGCGGGCGCTCGTCATCGTCGCCGGACCGCTGACGCATCTGGTCCTTGCGTTTCTGTGCTTCGGCGTATGGCTCGCGGTCGTGGGCCAGCCGGTGTCCACATCGCCCTTCGTGGCGGCGGTCACACCGACACTCGGCGGCTCTGCCTCGCCGGCCGCCGAGGCGGGCATCCGCGCGGGCGACCGCATCGTCGCCGTTGACTCCGTACGCGATCCAACCCAGATACAGCTCGTCCGCTACACGCGCGCGCACGTCGACGAGCCGATCACGCTGACGGTAGAGCGCGACGGCCGGATGCTGACGTTCACGGTGACGCCGGTCCTCGCGAAGGTTGGGGACCGTCGCCTCGGCAGGGTCGGCGTCGAGCTGACGTGGGCGCGAGAGCCCGCGGGGCCCGTCGCCGCGATCACGGGCGGGGCGCGACTCGTCGGCGTGGCGGTCTCGCAGACCGTTCACGGCATCGGGCAGATCCTCGGCCCCGAGGGCCTCGGGCGCGTCGTTCAGTTGTTGTTCACGGATGAGCCCCGCACCGCGAGCAACGGCGGTCCGCTGAGCGTCGTCGGGGTGGGACGCGTCGTCGGGCAGACGGCGGAGAGCGGTCATTTCTGGGACATCCTGTACGTATTCGCTCTCGTGAACGTCTTCATCGGGCTCGTGAACCTGCTGCCCCTTCCGCCGTTCGACGGCGGACACCTCGCGCTCTTGGCCATCGAGAAGATCCGCGGGCGGAAGGTCGACATGCGCAGAGTGGTCCCGGTCTCGGCCGTCGTCGTCGCCTTCTTCGTCCTGTTCACCCTCTCGGTCGTGTACCTGGACATCGTCAAGCCGGTGAACCTGTTTCCGTAGACCGAGCGCGGGCCGGCGTTGCCACACCTTCTCAACACAGCCCCCGGAGGGCCGCGACACGCCCCGGATACGATGTCGCCGTGACCCAGACCGTGCTGGTGGTCGACGACGAGCTCGCCATCGCCGAGGCGGTTCGCGCCAGGCTTCAGAGCGAGGGATTCGCCGTCACCGTCGCCGACGACGGCCCCGCCGCGATCGAGGCGTGCGCGCGCCTGCGGCCGGACCTCGTCGTCCTGGACCTGATGCTTCCCGGGATGGATGGGCTCGAGGTCTGCAGGGAGATCCAGCGCGACCGGTGGATCCCCGTGCTCATGCTCACGGCGCGTACCGAGGAGGCAGACAAGGTCGCGGGCTTCGCCGTCGGTGCCGACGACTACCTGACGAAGCCCTTCAGCCTGCGAGAGCTGGCGGTTCGCGTCCGGGCGATCCTTCGGCGCGTCGATCGCATCCGCTCTGCGCCGTCGGACGGACCTCTCGACCGCGGGTCGCTCCGGATCGATCCCGCGCGTCGCCGGGTCGAACTCGATGGCGAGGAGGTTCCGCTCACGCCACTCGAATTCGACATCCTGGCCGCGCTCGCCGCCGAGCCGGGCGTGGTCTTCACGCGAGAGCAGCTGATGGATCGGGTCTGGGGGTACCGCGACTACGCAGGGGGGCGGGTCGTCGACTCGCACGTGGCCCGGCTCCGACGCAAGCTTCAGGAGGACGGACAGGAACCGAGATTCGTCCGGACCGTCCACGGCGTCGGGTACGCGTTCCAGGAATCGTCGAAGGGGGGCGACTGATGCGGCTCGTCCACCCTTTGGAGAACCTCCCGACGATCCGCGCAAAGCTCGGCTCGACCATCATCTTCGCGGTCGCCGTGACGCTCGTGCTCGTGTACGTGATCCTCGGGTTTGCCTTCAAGGTCTTCGAGATCCGCGACTCACTGTGGCAGCTCGCGCTCGCCGGAGCGGCCGCCGCCGCGCTGGCCCTCGCGATGGCGCGGTGGCTCGCGCGCGGCATGACGCAGCCGCTTCGCGACATGGCTCGAGCCGCGCGTCGGATGGAGACGGGCGACTATTCGGCCCGCGTCCACACGGCGTCGCGCGACGAGGTCGGCCAGCTCGCCGCGGCGTTCAACAATATGAGCGCGGAGCTCGAGAGCCTGGAGCGGCTGCGGCGCGACCTCGTCGCGAACGTGTCGCACGAGCTCAAGACGCCCATCTCTGCGCTCCGCGCTCATCTCGAGAACCTGCTCGACGGCGTGGAGCGGCCGGACCCGGATACGCTGCAGGTCATGCTGAGCCAATCGGACCGCCTCGGCCGGCTGATCGATCAGTTGCTCGACCTCTCGCGCATCGAGAGCGGAGAGCTTCGGCTGAACCGACGGGCCGTCGCGCTGCAGCCGCTCGTGCGGGAGGTCCTATCGGAGATCGAGGTCGCGCGCGCCGACCGCGACGTTCGCGTCCGCGACGTCCTCCCCGACGACCTGCCGCCGGTCCTGGTCGACGCGGAACGTGTGCATCAGGTCTTGTTCAACCTCGTTGACAACGCCGTCCGGTTCACGCCGTCGGGCGGGGACGTGACGGTCGCCGCACATCGCGCGAACGGAGCGTGCGAGATCGCGGTCAGCGACACGGGCCCGGGAATCGCGCCCGAGCATCTGCCGAGGCTCTTCGAGCGTTTCTACCGTGCCGACGCCGCTCGTGCGCGCGGCGATGGCGGAACCGGCATTGGGCTCGCGATCGCGCGCTCGGTCGTCGAGGCGCACGGTGGGCACATCCGAGCCGAGAGCCGTGTCGGGCAAGGAAGCGTGTTCACGTTCGACCTACCGGTCGCCGAGTCGGCCGAGACAAGGAGGGATCCGTGAAGTCGGCAACCACGACAATCGATGTGGCCGTCCCGGAGCGGTTCGCTTACGTCGACATCACCGAGGAGCTCCAACGGGCAATCAAGGATGCGGGCGTCACCGACGGGGCCGCCGTCGCGTTCTGCGCGCACACGACCGCCGCTCTGCTGATCAACGAATGGGAGGACGGGGCCCTCGAGGACTTCAGGCACCGCATCGAGCGACTGGTTCCTGTGGACATCTACTACGCGCACGACGATCTCGAACGGCGAACACAGAACCTCGACGAGTCACACGAGCGTCGCAACGGCCACTCACACGTGACCTCCATGTTGCTTTCTGCGACCTCCCACGCCATTCCGGTCGCGGCCGGCGAGCCCGTGTTCGGCAGGTGGCAGCGGCTGATCCTGTTCGAGATGGACGAACCGAAAGACCGCCAGGTCGTCTTCCACGTCTTCGGCGAGTAGACGCGGACTGGGAAACTGGACGCAGGATGATGGCCAAGCGGAGGGTCTCGAGGCAGGTTGACGTCGGCGGCGTAACCGTTGGCGGCGACGCGCCGGTCCGCGTTCAGTCCATGACGACGACGAAGACCGCGGACATCAACGCGACGCTGCAGCAGATCGCGTCGCTCGTCGCGGCGGGGGTCGAGATCGTGCGCGTCGCGGTCCCGCACTGGGAGGACGCCCAGGCTCTCGAGGCGATTGCGGCCAAGTCGACCGTTCCGGTCGTCGCCGACATCCACTTCCAGTGGAAGTACGCCATCGCCGCGCTCGAGGCCGGCATTCAGGGGCTGCGCATCAACCCCGGGAACATCAAGTTCCAGGACAAGGTGCGACTCATCGCGCGCGAGGCGCGGGCGCGCGGCGTGCCGATTCGCATCGGGGTGAACGCCGGCTCGCTCGAGCCCGACCTGCTCGACAAGCACGGTGCGCCGACGCCGGAGGCGCTCGTCGAGTCGGCCCTCGGCGAGGCGCGGATCCTCGAGGACGAGGACTTCTTCGACATCAAGATCTCGGTCAAACACTCGAATCCGACCGTGATGATCGAGGCGTACCGGATGCTCGCCGAGCAGTGCGACTATCCGCTTCACCTCGGCGTTACGGAAGCCGGGCCGTTGCCGATGGGCGGCATCAAGAGCGCGGTCGGCATCGGGGCGCTGCTGGCCGAGGGGATCGGCGACACCATCCGTGTCTCGCTCACCGACGACCCCGTCGAAGAGGTCAAGGTCGGCATCTGGATCCTCCAGTCGCTCGGGCTTCGCAAGCGCGGGCTCGACCTCGTCGCGTGTCCTTCGTGCGGCCGCGCGGAGGTCGACGTACTCGGTCTCACGAAGCGGGTTCACGACGCGCTGGAGCGCGAGGGCATCAAGCAACCGCTTCGCGTGGCCGTGATGGGGTGCGTCGTTAACGGTCCGGGCGAGGCGCGCGAGGCCGATCTCGGCATCGCGGCCGGCAAGGGTCAGGGGTTCCTCGTCGTCGGAGGAGAGGTCGTCGACAAGATCCCCGAGTCGCAGTTCGTCGATCGCCTGGTCGCGGAGGCGAGCCGTCTGGCGGCGCGGCGCGGCGAGGCGTAGGCGTCCGCTGCGCCTGTGGTGCCATTGAAGTACCGGCTCGGCCCTGGTTGACCGCACCCATGTCCGTCGTCATGCTCCACGCGACGTGAGGCTGGGAGCTGAATGAGCAACCGGATACGCGCCGCGACCGTCGCGGCGGCGGTTGCGCTTGTGGGTGGCCTCTTCGCACCCGCGGCGGGCTCGCAGCCCGGCGACTCGTCTCGCGACCCGTCGTTGTCGGCGCTTCGCGGCTCGAAACGGGTCGCCCGAGCCCCGATCCGCGACGCCCCGGGAGAGGTCGTCGTGCGCTTCGGCGGCGAGACGACGACGGACCCGCGAAAACGCGCGGTGAGGACCCTGGCGCCTAACGGAGTACGGTGGCTGGATACGGACTCGGCGCTTCTCCGACTGCGACCCGCAGCCGACCCCATCGCGGCCGCGCGACGGCTGTCGCGGATGCCCGGCGTGGTCGCCGCCGACCCGAACGTCCGTTTCTCCCTGACCGCGATGCCGACGGATCCCTACTTCGACGAGCAGTGGGGGCTTCTGAACGCGGGTCAGTCGCATCAGATCGCCGATCCGCCGCCGTCGACCTCGACGGGAACGTCGGGGGTCGACATCGATGCGACATCGGCGTGGGACGTGACGACGGGAACGGCCGATACCGTCGTCGCCGTGCTCGATACCGGCGTGGACCTGGCGAACCAGGATCTGTCGCCGAGCCTGTGGGTGAATCCCGGCGAGATCGCCGCGAACGGGATCGACGACGACGGCAACGGCTACGTCGACGACGTCAACGGCTGGGATTTCGCCCACAACGACGCAGTTCCAGAGGACCACAACGGACACGGCACGCACGTCGCCGCGATCATCGCCGCCGCGATGAACAACGGCATCGGGACCGTCGGCGTGTGTCCGGGGTGCCGGATCATGGTGCTCAAGTGGAACCTCACCCTGGCCAATGAGGTGGAGGCAATCCAGTACGCCATCGACAACGGCGCCGACATCTTCAACGCGAGCTTCGGCGGCGATGTCTTCGTGCAGAACGAGTTGTTCGACTTTCGCGACCTCATTCGCGCCGGCGTCCTGCCCGTCGCGGCCGCGGGCAACGAGGCCGGCAACAACGATATGAGTCTGCCCGACGTCAACGGGAGCCGACTGTTCGACGCGCCCATCTTCCCGGCATCGTTCGACCTTCCGGGGCTTCTCTCGGTTGCGGCGAGCAACGACCACGACCAGTACGGCTACGGCACCGGCTGCGCCATGACCACCGGAGACCCGAACAGGTGCGTCTTCACGAACATCGGTCGCGATTCGGTCGATCTCGCGGCGCCGGGGGTCGACATCTTCAGCGCCGTCGTCGGCGGGTGGGCGATCGAGGACGGAACGTCGATGGCGGCTCCCTTCGTCAGCGGGGTCGCGGGACTCGTGAGGTCCGTGCACCCCGAATACTCCGTCCTGCAGTTGAGGAACGCCGTCCTCAACGGGGTCGAGCGTCCGCAGTCGCTCGGCGGAGGCTGGACCGCGACGGGCGGCCGGACGAACGCCTTGAGCGCCCTCACGGCCGCGACCGGATCCCCCGTTCCTCGTTCCTCCGGCAACATCGCCGCGGCTCGGCCCTTCTCCGGAAGGGCCGGGGGGCGCTTGGCGTACCCGACGAACGTGAACGACGTCTTCAAGGCGCGGCTGCGCGGCGGGGCTCGGTACGGCGCATCCCTGTCGGTGCCGCGCGGGACGGATTTCGACCTGTACGTGTGGAAGCCGGGAACGACGCAGATCTGGCAGTTCGAGCCCGGATGCAACGGCGTTCGCCGGTGTCGCTGGCTGCTGACGTCGAGCGCGCGCGGCAAGGGCAAGGACGAGTTCGCGTCGTTTCGCGCTCGCACCGCGGGGACCTATTACTTCCAGACGACGTCGTGGTTCTCGTCGGGGAAGTACGTGCTGAGGGGTGGACGCCTGTAGATCGCATCCGGACACCCTCGCGGTCGCGGCTACCGCGTCAGCTTCAGGAAGTTCTCGACGATCTTGGGGCCCTCGGGCGTCAGGATGGATTCGGGGTGGAACTGGACGCCGAATCGCGGCAGCTCCCGGTGCTGAACGCCCATCACCAGTCCATCGTCCGTCCACGCCGTGAGCTCCAGCCCCTCGGGAAGGTCCGCCAGCACGACGAGCGAGTGGTACCTCGCTGCCTCGAATGGGTCCTCCACGCCTTCCAGGATGCCGACGCCGGAGTGATGCACGAGCGAGGCCTTGCCGTGGACGGGCTCGGCCCGCTCGACGTGGCCGCCCGCGGCCACGCCGAGCGCCTGGTGGCCCAGGCAGACGCCGAGCAGCGGCGTCTCCTCCGGGAGGATGCGGAGCAGCTCGGGAAAGCAGCCGGCCGTCTCGGGGCGGCCGGGACCCGGAGACAGGATGACGCCCTCTGGGCGCATCCCGACGAGGGCGGCCGCGGGTCGGGCGTCGCTCTTCACGACCTCGGTTTCGTACCCGAGCCCCTCGATCAGCTGCACGAGGTTGTACGTGAACGAGTCGTAGTGATCGACGACGAGGATCATCGCGGCGTCTGTCCCGAGCCGAGCGTATCGAGCCCGGGCGCTACCGCCGGCAGCAGCGCCTCCGCCTTGGTTCGCGTCTCCGCGAGCTCGGCCTCCGGGTCCGACTCCGCGACCACCCCGGCGCCGGTCTGCACGTGCGCGACACCGCCGGAGACGACCGCGGTGCGGATGGTAATGCAGAAGTCGAGGTCACCGGCGAACGTGCGGTAGCCGACGGCGCCGGCGTACGGCCCGCGCGCAGTCGGCTCGGCCTCGGCGATCAGCTCCATCGCCCGCCGCTTCGGCGCGCCCGTGACGGTACCGGCAGGAAACGTGACCGCGAGCGCGTCGAACGCGTCCTGGCCGTCGGCGAGCTCACCCTCGACGGTACTCACGATATGCATCACGCGCGAGAAGCGCTCGACCACCATGAGCTCGGTCGGCCGGACCGTCCCGGGCCGGCACACGCGGCCGAGGTCGTTGCGCGCGAGGTCGACGAGCATGGCGTGCTCTGCCTGCTCCTTCGGGTCGGCGAGGAGCTCGTGCTCGAGCAGTCGATCCCGCACGTCCGTCCGTCCGCGGGGTCGCGTGCCGGCGATGGGGCGCGCCGACACTCGACGTCCCTCCACGCGGACGAGCGGCTCCGGCGACGACCCGGCGAGCTCCATGTCGAGCATCCGCAGGAAGAACATGTAGGGCGCCGGATTGCTCACGCGCAGCCGACGATAGATCGGATATGCACCCCCGGGCGCCGGGAACGAGACGCGGCGCGACGGGACCCCTTGGTAGATATCGCCCGCGAGAATGTGCTCGCGGAACGTCGAGACGATCTCGCGGTAGCGCTCGTCGGGCATGTTCGCCTCGCCGTCGGGTCCGGCGACGGCGGTCGACTCGGCGGCCTCCGGCGGTGGCGGCGTCGCCGACGCGACGGTCCGGGCGAGCTGCTCGAGCGTCGCGATCGCATCGTCGTAACCGCCGGCCGTCGCGTGCGCAACAAGGATCAGCCGTTGTCGCCACTGATCGAACACGACGGCACGGTCGACCACGAGCAGCCCGATCGGTGGGCAGGGTGACTCGGACGGGCGGGGGGCTGGATGACCGTCGAGCGCCGTCGCGGCCTCGTATGCCACGTATCCCATGAGGCCGCCGGTGAGCGGCGGGAGGTCGGGCACGCGTGGCGCCGCGAGCGCAGCGGCCACGTCTCGTAGCGCGGTTCGCATGGGCGCGTCCGGGGCGACTTCCGGCAGCGGCAACGGGCGCCTGACGTCGAGGACGGACAGGTGATCGTCACGCCCGATTAGGACGGCGGCCGGATCTCCGGCCGCAAACGAGTAGCGGCCCCAGCGCTCCGAACGCTCCACGCTTTCGAGCAGGATGCCCGCCCGCCCCGCGGAAAGGGCCGGGAAGATTCCGACCGGAGTCGAAACGTCGGCGAGAAGCTCCGTCCACACCGGGACGAGCGGCCACGCCTTGGCCATGGTCTCGAACGTCTCGCGATCGGGGCGGATCCGCATCCGACCTCCCGGATATGTCGCGCGGCAGGGCGAGTGTCCCTGCGGTGCGATGGAGGCGTCAACGTGTTCCCTGACGCGGTCCGAGCGGTCGTGTACCGTGCGGCCGCCGCCGCGCTGAATCCGATCGGGAAGGGGAAAGCATGCTCGCACGCGTTCGCCGGCTCACCGTGGTGCTCGTCGCCGCCGTCGTCACCTTGGCGACCGGCCCAGCGGCGCCCGCTTCGGCCGGCGCGGACCCCCGACTGCGGACGAATCCCGGGCCGACCGCGCGCTCCAGCTTGAGCCCGGCCGCTAAGAGGAGCCGCGCGTCGGCATCGGCGGTGACGCTGCGCCAGGGCAGGCCGGTGGCCGGCGGGACCGAAGGCGCGCTGCGGGTTCCGACGGCGGTCGCGCATGGCTCCGCCGCCGGGCGGGCGGGGCTCGCGAGCGTCGTCGAAACGCACTTCGATGCTATCCCTCGGCTCGACGCGTCCTACCCCGCCGACCCCACCGGTGCCGTTGGACGAACGAGCATCGTGACGGCGGTCAACTCCGCCGTGGCCGTCTACGATCGCGACGGGACGGAGCTGCTCGCGCCGACGCGGTTCAGCGACCTCGTGCCGGGGCTGCTGGGCCAGAAGTACGACCCCAAGGTCGTCTTCGATCAATACATCGACACGTTCATCCTGACGTTCCTCGTCCGTCATCCCTCGACGCGTCAATCCTGGATCGTCGTCACGACGATTCCGGATAGGACGGCGGCCCAGCAGTCGACGTGGTGCGGCACGCAGCTCATCGGCGACGGCGTTCAGTTCAACCGGGCCCAGTGGGCCGATTATCCGGCCGTTGGATACGACTCGGACAGCGTCGCGATCGCGACCAACGCGTTCGATTTCGGTGGCCGCAACGCGTTTCGGTATGCCCAGATCTATTGGATTGCGAACATCGAGCTGTTCCGCCCCGAGTGCAACGCGGCCGACCCCGTCTCGTTTACCGCGTTCGCCCGGTCAAAGACCCGAGAGCCGGGCAACACGCGCGCGTTCACGATCCAGCCGGCGCAGACCGAGGGGCTTTCCAACGGCGACCAGTTCCTCCTTTCGTATGACCCATCCAGTCCCGCCGTCGTGGTGTGGCGGCTCCGCGAGACGGCGAACGGGCCCGCCCTCAGGCGATCGGCGATCTCGGTTGGGCACGCGAAGATCTCGCCGTACGGCACTCAGCGCGGCGGCTCGTATCGAGACGACAACACGTGGTGGGACCCGGGCGATCTGCGATTCGTGAACGCCTTCTACGACGCGGACCTTCGTCGCCTCTACGCGGCCCACGTCGTCTACAGGGACCTGAAACCCGATCGCGTGACAGGTGCGTATCCAGAGGCGGCGATCAGGTGGTACGAGGTCCATCCGACACGCAGCATCTGGGCGTCGAAGCTCACGCGATCGGGGATCGTCGGAACCGCGGAGAGCGACGCCGGCTGGCCGGTCGTCGCGACGGACGCCAGCGGCAGTCTCTTCATCACGTACAACCGAGCGAGCAAGCCGCTCGGCGAGCACCTCTCGGCCTGGGCGGCCGAGATCCCGCCGGGGACGACGCAGGCGACGCTGACGCTGCTGACCGCCGGGACAGCGACGATGGAAAATGGGCTCAACGGGCAGCCCGTGGAGCGTTGGGGCGACTTCAACGCGATCAACCGCGACCCGCTGGACGGCGCCTTCATCGGCATGGTGAACCAATACGCCAAGTCCGATGGGGGCCGCACGACGCGCGACTGGCAGGAGACCTTCGACCTCGTCGCCGCCCGCTGACGCCCGATTCGCGGCGATGCGACCGGTATCCTGACGCCCCCATGCATCTGTCTCATCTGTTCGTCCCAACGCTGCGCGACGACCCGGCCGAGGCGGAGATCGCGTCGCATCGGTTGTTGCTGCGCGCCGCGTTCATCCGCCAGGTCGCTGCCGGCGTGTACACGTTCCTGCCGCTCGGGCTGCGGACGGTGCGACGCATCGAGCGCATCATCCGCGAGGAGATGGACGCGTCGGGTGCGCAGGAGTTTCGGATGCCGATCGTGCTACCCGCGGAGCCGTGGAAGGCGACGGGCCGATGGGATCTCTACGGCGAGCTCATGTTCCGGCTGCGTGACCGGCACGAGCGGGAGATGGTCCTCGGCCCGACGCAGGAGGAGGTCGTGACGCCGCTCGTCGATGCCGAGCTCCCGTCCTATCGCGACCTTCCCGTGAATCTGTATCAGATCGAATGGAAGTACCGCGACGAATTCCGGCCCCGCTTCGGGCTTCTACGTGGCCGGGAGTTCCTGATGAAGGATGCCTACACGTTCGATCGCGACGAGGAGGGCATGGCGCGCTCGTACCAGGTGATGTACGACGCCTACGTCCGGGTATTCGACCGCCTCGGCCTCGACTACGTCATCGTGGAGGCCGAGCCGGGACAGATCGGTGGCGGCGTCAACCACGAGTACATGGCGCGCGCGGAGGTCGGTGAGGACCGATTCGTCGAGTGCGAAAACGGCGACTATCTCGCCGACTGGAAGGCGGCGACGCCCATGCCGCCGGACCCGGTCCCCGAGGGAACGGCGCCGTTGGACGTCGTCGACACGCCCGACGCCGCGACCATCGAGGCCGTCGCGTCGTTCCTCAGCCGTCCCGCCGAGCGGATGCTGAAGACGATGATGTACGACGCCGGCGGCCGAAGCCTCGCGGTGCTCGTTCCGGGTGACCGCGAGGTCCAGGACGCCAAGCTCGAGCGCGCGTTCTTCCCGACGCCCGTGCGGCGGTTCGACGACACGGATTTCGTGGAGCGCGGATACGTGAAGGGCTTCGTCGGTCCCCAGGGGATGGGAAAGGACGTCACGGTGGTCGCGGATCACACGGTGCGTGGCGGCGGCGACTGGGTCACCGGTGCGAACGAGCCGGACCGGCACGCCGTCGGCGTCAACACGCCTCGCGACTTTCGGATCGACCGATTCGAGGACGTCGTTGCGCTGAGGGACGGCGACCGTTGCCCGAACGACGGCGGCGCGCTGCACGTGGGCCGGGCGGTCGTCCTCGGACACATCTATCAGCTGGGGACCAACTATTCGGGGCCGCTGAACGCGCGGTTCGTGGACGAGGACGGGAGCGAACGCCCGTACATCATGGGCTCCTACGGAATCGGGATTTCGCGGGTGCTAGCGGCGGCCGTCGAGCAGAATCACGACGATGACGGACTTCGGTTGCCCAAAGCACTCGCGCCGTTCGAGGTCGTCGTGATCGTGGCCAACCGCGAGGACGACGACGTCACGGCGGCGGCCGAGCGTGTCTACGGCGACCTGCTCGCAATGGGCGTCGACGCGGCGATCGACGACCGCGACGCCGCGGCCGGCGTCAAGTTCATCGACGCGGACCTCATCGGATACCCCGTCCAGGTCGTCGCCGGGCGACGAGGCGTCTCCACCGGGACGATCGACCTCAAGCAGCGCGCGACCGGAGAGCGGTCGCGGGCGCCGCTTCCCGACGTCGCAGCGGCCGCCCGAGGTCTACTCCAGGGTGCCCCGTGACGGTGCGGGCCTCGAACCGACTTCGCGACTTCGTCATCGCGCACCGCGACGTGGAGGGCGTGCTTCAACACGTTGGCCTGCATACCTGGGACCTGGTCCTGATCGACCAGACCGGGCTGTGGATCCGCGAGGAGGTCAGCTCGCCAGAGCGGGCCGAGGCCGTGTGCGAGGACCTTCGGATCCGCCTCAACCGGGGGTGGGACGACGCGCGGCTGACCCGTCGAATGTCCGCCCGCGACCATTGGCGCACGTCCGACGGACAGCGCCGCGCGCTCTGACCTGCGCTTCTGCACGACCTCGGGTATACTCGGTGGGCAACTCGTTCTCGGGGACCTCCGACGTGGGCTCGCGCCCACGTTCTTTTTCGGGACCCGGGGACCGGTAGTCGCGAGCCGGCGGCATCGAGGAGGAGCCCGGGGGCGCGGAGATGACGGACGTGGAGGCGCTCGTGCGACCGGTCGTCGAGAGCATCGGGCTTGAGCTATGGGACGTCAGCTACCGGCGCGAAGGGGGGCGCCGGATACTCCGCGTGGCCGTCACGCGTTCCGGCGGGGTGGATCTGGACACCATCTCGCAGACGTCGGAGAAGATCTCTCGGCGCCTGGACGTCGAGGACTTCGGCAGCGACCGGTACGACCTCGAGGTGACCTCGCCGGGTCTCGAGCGAGCGCTGAAGGAACGCCGACACTTCCGGGCAAGCGTCGGGGAGCAGTTGAAGGTGAAGACCGTCGAGCCGATCGGCGGATCGAAGGTACATCGGGGCGCGCTGGTCTCGGCCGACGCGGAGGCGTTCACTATCGCCACCGACGGCGGAGAGTTGCGCGTCCCCTACGACGACGTCGCCTCGGCGCGGACGGTGTTCGAGTGGGGTCCGGCGGCAAGGAGTTGAGATGAACGCCGACATGATCGCGGCGCTTCGCGAGTTGGAGCGCGAGAAGGGAATCGCTTTCGAGACGATCCTCGGAGGGCTCGAGGAGGCCATGGCCTCCGCCTACAAGTCGTGGTGGAAGCAGCAGCACCCCGACCTCGACGAGGACTCGTTCGGAGTCCGCGCGCAGATCGATCCGGAGTCCGGCGATCTTCGCGTCTGGCTGCAGCACCTGATCGAGGTAGAGCCCGAGAGCGACGACGAGGAGCCGACGACGCGCGTCGTCTCCGAGGACGAGGTCGAGGTCACCGACGAGTTCAAGGGACGGATCGGGGCCCAGACCGCCAAGCAGGTCATCTTCCAGAAGCTCCGCGACGCGGAGCGCGAGATGACCTACGAGGAGTTCGCCGGTCGCGAGGGGGACGTCATCACCGGGATCGTGCAGCAGTCCGATCGCCGCTACATCCTTCTCGACCTCGGCAAGGTCGAGGCGATCCTCCCGCAGGCGGAGCAGGTCCCGTCCGAGTCGTACCGGCCCGGCGAGCGGCTCAAGGCCTTCATCACGGAGGTCCGCAAGGGCAGCAAGGGGCCGCAGATCGTCGTCTCTCGTTCGCATCCGGGCCTTCTCCGCGCTCTTTTCGCGATGGAGGTGCCGGAGATCGAGGAGGGGATCGTCGAGATCCGGGCCGTTGCGCGCGAGCCGGGCCACCGGTCCAAGATCGCGGTGTCGTCCAACGAACCTGGCGTCGATCCTGTGGGCGCGTTGGTCGGGCCCAAGGGGTCCCGGGTGCGGATGGTCGTGACGGAGCTGCGCGGCGAGAAGATCGATGTCGTGCCCTGGAGCGCCGACCCCGCGAGCTTCGTCGCCAACGCGCTCCAACCGGCGAAGGTCAGCCATGCTCGCGTGGATCCCGAGACGCAGACCGCCGAGGTGATCGTGCCCGACTATCAGCTCTCGCTCGCCATCGGCAAGGAGGGGCAAAATGCGCGCCTGGCGGCTCGGCTGACTGGGTGGCGCATCGACATCAAGAGCGAGACCCAGCAAGCGGAGGAAACGCGCGGCCGCGGAGCAGCCAGTGCCTCCGGCGGTGCAAGGCCGAGTGCGCCCCGGACGGAGCAAACCCCGAAGGCCGAGGTCGCGGAGGCCGACGTTGAGGACGGTTCGGCGACGGCAGCCGCGACCGCCGCCGAGGTCGTAGCGGTCGAGGAGTCGGCGCCGGCGGAGTGAAGATGGAGGGCACGGGGGGCTCAAGAAGCGAGCGCGACCGCGCGAGCGGTAGCCCCCCGAGGACGGGGGGCACGGGGGGCTCAAGAAGCGAGCGCGACCGCGCGAGCGGTAGCCCCC
>JBKOWM010000074.1:0-8909 GCA_046724395.1 Actinomycetota bacterium | reverse complement strand
GTACTACCGAGCGCTCGACGACGCGCTCGGGTCGATCCTCGATGCCGCCGATAGGCGTCTCGTCCTCGTCGCCTCGGATCACGGCCAGCGCGGACCGTCGCCGCGGTCGTTCGCGGTCAACGCGTGGCTCGAGCGGCGTGGCTCGCTCGTGCGCCGCTCCCGGTCGCTGACGCGCATCGCAAGAGCCGTGCCGCCCGGCGTCCGACGCCCTCTGTGGTGGGCTCTTCGGCAGCGCCGCGACCGGCCGCTCCACTCCTCGCCGCTCATCGATTGGGCCAACAGCGAGGCATATGGCGTCATCTACCCGCACTGCCAGCTGTTCGGCATCGCGCTTCGCGAACCGGACCCGTCGCTTGCCGCCCGCATCGAGGATGAGCTCCTCGCGATCGTCGATCCGCAAACCGGCGACCGTCCCGTCGAGTCGATCGTCCCCGGAGGCGAGTGGCTCGACGCGGAGCTGAGCGACCGCGCGCCCGACCTCGTGGTCTACCTGCGCCCCGGATGGGGTGTGTCGAGCGACCTCGACGGCGAGCCACTCCGGGCGGGGTCACGCGGGGCCGGTGGTGAGCACACGCGCGACGGTCTCCTCGTCGCCTGCGGGCCGCGCGTGGCGGTCGGCGATCATGGCCGATCGGACATCGTGCAGGTGGCCGCGACGGTCCTCGCCGCCCTCGACGTTCCCGCGGCCTCCGGCATGGCGGCCGCGGTCCCCTGGATCGGTCCGGTCGGAGACGACCACGCTCGCATCGATCGGGAAGTGACAACGAGCGGACGTAGGTCGTCCGGGCTCTCGTCCGCGACCCCCGCGACCGCCGGGGAGGGTCTCTCCAGGGAGGAAGAGGACGAGATGACGAGACACCTCGAAGGGCTGGGGTACGTGTGACCGGTCGTTGGGTTCCGGCGCCCGGCGTCTGGTAGGACTGATACGGCTTTCGGCCGGGCAGGAGACGACATGACAGCGAACGAGGAGCCGGCGGCGACTGCGGTCCCGGAGGAGCGCGATCGCGAGCTGCCTGCGAGACCCGACCTCGCGTCCGCGCCAACGGACGAGGCACAAACGGCTGAAGCCCCGGCGGAGGCGGCCGCCGCGAGCACGGACGAAGCCCCGACGGACGAAGCGCCGGCACCCCACAAACGGAAGAGGCGCCGGCATCCGCGGGCGCGGCGGCCGCAACGGGACGGGGCGCCGACACCCATCGACGAGGCGGCGGCACCAACCGGCGAGGGGCCCGCACCGATCGACCACGCGCTCCCGCCCGCGGACGTGGCGCCCGCACCGATCGACGACGACTTCACACCCATCGACGACGACTTCACACCCATCGACGACGACTTCACACCGATCGACGACGACTTCACACCCATCGACGACGACTTCACACCCATCGACGACTTCACACCGATCGACGAGGCACTCACACCCACACACGAGACGCAGACACCGACGGAGGAGGCGCCCGCGCATACGGGAGAGCAGGAGCCGTCCCGCGTCCCGTGGCGACTCGTGACATTGGTCACCGCGGTGGTCGTCGCGGTCGCACTCCCTCTCATCGGCGCCACCATCGGGATCTCTTTGGCGAGCCATGCGGAACCGGTGTTCGAGTCTCAGGCGGTCGCGGTCGCGACGAAGCAGTCCATCCCCGCTCAGGACCTCGCCCAGGTGGCGCTCGCCGTCTTTGCGACCGACGACGTCCTGGATCAGGTCAGGTCGGAGCTCTCGCTCGCCGAAACGCCGGCGCAGCTACTCGCGAACGGGACGCTCACCGCGGAGGCCGCGGAGAGCAGCGTCGCGATTCGAATCACCGCGCAGTCCGCAGACCCGGCGAAGGCTCAGCAAATGGCCGACTCCGCGACGGAGAGCCTTACGCGGACGCTCGAATCGACCGGCATCGCGAAGCTGACGACGTTTCCAGCCAGCCGGCCCTCGGTCGCGCACGCCCCGCCGCGGACCCTCTACGCAGTCCTCGGCGCGGCCGGCGGGTTGGCCCTCGTCGTCATTTCTGCGTGGGTCGCGTGGCTGATCCTCAGGCGCCGGGATCGGCTCGGTGAGGAGCAGCCGCCCGCGACGACCGGCGCCGAGCGGGAGGATCTGCGGTAGTCAGCCGCCTTCTCGGTCTGGCCAGGGGGGCAGGATCGGCGGCGACCGCGGCTCTTGGGCGAAATCGAACTCCTGGAGCAGGTCGCCAAGCTGAGGGATCTCTTCGCGGACGATCGGTCTCGGATCCGGGCGACTGAGCGTCAGCGGGTCCAGCCGCTCGCCCCCCAAGAACAGATCCTCGATGAGCTTCAGATAGGCGTCGAAGCTCAGGGTCTGGTGGTCGATGTAGCCGCGCTTGGCGTATGGGCTGATCATGATGCCCGGGACGCGGAGGCCGTACCCCGCTCCATCGACTCGGGGCGGCGCGACGTGATCGTAGTAGCCGCCCCAGTCATCCCAGGTGATGAAGATCGCCGAACTCTCCCAGTCTGGGCTGCGACCGACGGCGTTCACGAGCCTCGTGACCCAGGCCTGTCCGGGCCGGATGGGCCACGGTGGATGTTCGCTGTGCCTCCAGTCGGGGAGTACCCACGACACGGCGGGGAGGTTTCCGGTGCGCGCCGCGCGGAAGAACGAGGAGACCTCTTGCACGTTCCCGACCTGATTGTTGACGTTGACGGTGGCGAAATCCGGCAAAGGGTTCCAGATTTCGGGCGTTCCCTTCGTGAACGAGCATTCCTTGCCGCAATCGTTGACGGTCCCGGGGCCAACGTAGTACCGCCAGCTCACCCCGCGCTGATGAAGCAGGAAGGTGATGTCCGTCCATTGATAGCTGTACGACCGTTTCGGAAACCGGCCCCCGGTGTCGACGTCGACGAACTGAATCGACCTCTCACACGACCAGGGCCCGGTCGGCGGAACGCAACGCGCGGACCAACCCGAGACCAGGTAGAGATGGGCCGGCTCGCTCCATCCCAGGTTCGGTTCGAACAGCCGGTCCTGAAGCACAAACTTCTCCGCGTATTCCCAATAGTTCGGTATCTCTCGCTCGTCGTGATACCCGACCACATCCGGCTGCTGTTCGCGTTCGGTGCATACGGCAACCGTCGGATGTTCCCGGCAGTACACCCGCGTCTTCAGCCATTCGAGGATGAAGCCATCCATCGCCCCGCCGTTGATGTCGCGCCTCGCGTTTCCGAGCAGGTGTGGACCGCCCTGGTTGGTGAGGCTCGGGTTGTGAAACGGCACGGTGCAGCCGCGCTCGACCTTCGGATTCGGGATACAGGCCGACGGGGAACCGTTCTTCATCGGAATTCCATCGGCGCCCGGGAACGTGCCGAAGTAGTGATCGAAGGATCGGTTCTCTTGCATGATGAAGATGAGATGTTCGATCTTCTCGGCGCCCGAAGGCAGTGCGCGCGTTGTAGGCGCGGGCGATGGCGTCCCCTGGCCCAGCGTGCAGCCCACCATGAGGACCAGCGCGGTTACGAGCAAGAGGCCGGTCCTTGTTCCGCGATGATTCATGCACGTTGCGCTGCGAGGGACGGGGCGACGACTGCCGGACGCTCGACGAGGACGCGCTCGGGCCCGCGCGCCTCGCGAACGTCGGTCGCGATCCGGACGAGCACGAACGGCAGCCAGAAGTACTTGAACCAGAGAAACCCCTCGAACGCATCCGCTACGAGCAGGGCGACGACGGCGGCGCCAAGGGCCGCGGCGAGCGGCGTCGCCTTCAACGCGACCCACTCCGCGACGACGGTGAGGAGGAACAGGCCGAGGCCGACCAGTCCGATCTCGACGGCGATCGAGAGATACAGGTTGTGGCCGGGGCGATCGAGCCCGACGTTGCGCTCGGCTCCGCTGAACACGTAGGCGTCGCTGTACGCGTCCGCGAACGTGCCGAGGCCGGTTCCGAACGCGCATGCGGTCCGGCACGCCACCGCGCCCGTCGTCCAGATCTCGGTGCGGCCGGAACTTCCGGTCTGAGACGCGATCATCCGCTGAACGGGGTAGCTCGCGATGAAGCGTTGGACCGGCCCGGCCGTTTCGTTCGCCTGCGTCGCGATGATGACGACGAATGCGAGCGCCACGCCCGACAGGAAGAACGCGGTGACCGTCGCGGCGACCCGCCGGCGGAGCCACGGCCGCCACCGCACCGTGAGGATCAGGACTGCGACGAGCCCGATCCCCGCCGCGAGCACCCCTCCGCGAGACCCGGTCAGGAGGAGCCCGAGGCCGATCAATACCACCGAGGATGCGCCGAGGATCGTCGACACCGCCCGCGGCGCCGATCGGGCGGGTTCGAGGATCAGGTGAAGCGAAAGCACGATCGGGAGTAGCAGCGCGGCGGCGAGCTGGTTCGGATTGCTCTCTTCTGGGTTGGTGACGAGCGAGAATCGTTGCCCGAGGCCGTGCGAGGGAAGGGCGGCGCTCGTCGCGAACAGGTACAGCGCGTAGGCTCCGATCGCCGCCCCGCCGACCACGATGGCGAGCCGCACCAGATCGAGATCTCGCTCGTCGAACCTGATCACGGCGACGAGGACGAGCAGCGCGACGAGGGGCAGCGCGACCCGGATCTCGTTGAGCACCACGGCAGGTTCTCGCGTCCACAGGATGCTTGCAGTGCACCACCCGAGGAACAGCAGCCAGCAGGCGATGGGCAGGCCCGGAACCCGAGTGCGTCGCGTGATGCCAACGTGCGCGACCAGACAGACGATCGCCACGGCGCCGAGGAGCGAACTCGGCGTGTTGAAGGGGGCGGGCAGCGGAACGGATACCGCGGTGGCGCTCCCGGCCGGCACGAGCGCCGCGTACAGCGGAATGATCGTCCTTCCCGGGCGGCGGCTGAAGCTGACGAGAAGGGGCACGGACGCCAACGCGACGAGCGCAAGAACGAACGGCGTCATCGCTGCGACACGGCCTCGGCCTCCCGCCGCCGGGCGGTTGCGCTCGGCGACCGGACGCGCCCGCGCGCGTTCGCCGCATGGCGGCGGGGTATTGTACCCGGCGCGCCGGTCCCCGAACCCGGTGCTCGGAGGCAGCGTGCAGGAGATTCGCTTCGCCGCACGCCAACCGAGCGACCGTGCGCTCGATGAGGCGTCGGCGTTCGCGTGGCTGCGCTACTACGCGGCGTTGCTCCTCGTCGCGATCCTTGCCGGCGCCGCGATCGGCGGAGCGATCGTCCAGTTCCGCCCGTCCTCGGCCGAAGCCTGGACGTACGTCTTGCAGACGCCGTATCGGCTGCCCCGTGGCCAGCTCGGGCTGATGTCGAAGGCGATGTTCGCCTCGCCCGTCGTGTACCAGTCCGTGCGCGCGGTTCTCCCCGTCTCCGAGTCCGAGGAGGCGTTTCGGCGAACCGTCGAGGTCCGGCCCGTACCCGACACGAACACGCTGATCGTCGTCGGGCGGGCGGCGGACCCGGCGCAAGCCCACGACGTGTCGGCGGCCGCCGCGCGGGGACTGCTCCTTGCGTTTCGACAAGCCGGCGTCCGGCAGTTCGCGATCCTCGGCACGGGGCCGCCCGCGACCGTCTCGTCGGTCTCCGACCGCGTCACGATCGCCGCCACGACGGTGGTGGCGCTCCTCGTCGCCCTCGCCGTCGCGCTCGTGCACTTCGGGCTCGTCCGTCCGATCCTGTCGCTCGATCGGGCGATCGCGGCGACGCAGCCGAGCCGCGTCTTCGAGGTTCCGCGCCGCTCGGCGGTGCTTCGGATCGTCGGACGTGAACGGCCAGAGCTCCCCGACGTGCCGGCCGGGTCGACGCTCCTGAGCAGTGGTGGTCGATCGGTGCGCAGGACGGCCGAGCGCATCGCTTCGGCGCGCGCGAAGCCCGGGCGCCAGGACGCGGCCGCAGTGGTGGTCGCCGGACCGGCGACCAGAGAGCCGTTCCTGCTCCGCACGCGGATGGCGGTGCGATCAAGCGACGATATGACGCTCGTGTGGGTCCGCTAGCAGGCAACACAAACGTCCCGCGCAAGGGCCGAGGCGAATGACGATTCTCGCGTACCACGCAATCGATCCCGAATGGCGATCGCCGCTTTCGGTTGCGCCGTCGCTCTTCGAGCAACACCTGGAGTGGCTCGTCCGGCGACGGGGCGTCGTTCCGCTTGCCCACGCCATGGCTCGACGAGGGCGACGACGAGCGGTCGCTCTGACCTTCGACGATGGGTTCGCGTCCGTGTACGTCCATGCCGTACCGAAGGTCATCGCGGCCGGCGCCACGGCGACGGTGTTCCCGATCGCGTCACTTCTCGCCGACGAAGCGGGCGGTCGCGCTCTTCCGGACCTGCCGGGTTCTCCCTCGACTCTCACGGTCGATCAGATCCGGGAGATGAAGGCGGCCGGATTTACGTTCGGTTCCCACGGCTTCGCCCACACCGACCTCACCGCGATGTCGGACGACGAGCTGCGGCACGACCTGCGACGGAGCAAGGAGATCCTCGAAGACGTCCTTCGGGCGGTCGTCGACGTCGTCGCATACCCGCAGGGGCTGAACGACGACCGCGTCTGGCGGATTGCGCGCGAGGTCGGCTATCGGCGCGGGCTCGCGATGTCGAGACGCCGCCGGGGCGGGGGCGAATTCGAGATCCCGCGCGCGGGCGTCTACCACTCGAACGGCGTCACGTTGCTCGCCGCGAAGACGTCGAAGTGGTATCTGCCGCTTCGGACCGGCCGAGCCTACGAGCGTCTGTCCGCGTTGGTGCCTCGGCGCGGCCGCTAACCCGGCGAGCCGCCTCGGATGCGTTGTGTGCGAGCCCCTCGTACATCCCGATGCCCCAGGCGGCGAGCATCGTGGCGAACGACGCGGCGACCAGGGGTGCCGCCGAGACGTCGTCCGCGCGTGCCGCCGTGATGGCGCCCGCGGCCGCGAGTCCGGCCAGGTAGGGCGCCGCGACGGCCAGGCCGACGGTCGGACGGCGCACGGCGAGGACGGCGGCGCCGCCGAGAGCCGCAACGAGCGCCGGCGGGACGAGGTGTCGGAGCTTCAACGAGCGAGGATGCCTCCATGCCACATCGGCCTTGCCTCGGCCGTACCGGCGGTACTGATCGAACAGATCGCGGATCGACTCCCGCGCCTGCCACTCGATGGTCACGGACGGGTCCAGGAGCAGGCGGTATCCGGCCGACCTGATCCGGTGATCCATCTCGTAGTCCTCGTTCGTGTGCAGATCCTCGTTCCATCCGCCGAGCGAGCGAAGGAGGGTCGTCGGGTACCCGCCGAACGGTACGTGGTCGACCTCGCGAGGCGCGGTCGCGTAGTGGTACGCGGAGTTGCCCACGCCGAACGGAGAGCCGAGCGCCGCGGCGATCGCCCGGCCCACACGATCCCTGCCGACCGCATCCTTTCGACCTCCGACGCCTCCCCACTCACCGGTTCGAAGATGCGAGATCAACGTTCGAACGTAGTTCGTCGGAACCGTCGAGTGCGCGTCAACGCGAACGAACCATCGCCCGCGCGCGTTCCACAGGCCCACGTTCAGCGACGTCGGGATCCGGCGCTTAGAGTTCTCCAGCAGGCGAATACGGTGATCGTCCGAGGCAAGGGCTCGCACGACATCCGGCGTCGCATCCTCAGAGGCCCCGTCGACGACCAAGACCTCGAGTGTGCGATGGTCCTGACGCTGGATCGACGCGAGGCAGGCGCGAATCGCGTCTTCCTCATTGAATGCCGGGACGACGATGCTGACCAGCTCGTCGGCATCGCTGAACCTCATGTCCAAGATCTCTGCCTCGTCGGGGATCAGAACGGTCACCCTACCCGATCGTCCATAGCCCCTACCCGGTGCCGTCGGACGGAAACGCCGCTATGAGCCTGACTTCTCCTCGGAGAAGCGGTCGCGTAGGCTTCCCCTCCGCGTGTGTCGGGGCGCCGTGACGACATCGAGACGACGGCAGGGGGTCCGCGATGTTGAATTCACCCCATGCGCGGTGCGTGCTGACGATCGCGGTGATGGCGACGCTCGTGTGTGCGGATGCGCCGCCGAGCGCCGCGTCTCGCGCGTACCGAGCGTTCGCCGCCGAGAGCTACTGGAACCGTCCGCTTCCGAGGCGGGCGCCGATCGCCACGCACTCTCATGCGATGATCCAGTACCTGATCCGCAACAACACCCCGGACTACATCACGCTCACCGGCGCGACATCCGGCGGCGAGTGGGGGATGCCGATCTACTGGGGTGCATCGACGGATCCCAAGTACGACGTCCGAACGAACTGCGGGCGGTCCGCCCCGCCCGAGTTCGGCGCCGTCCATATCCCGGCCGGCGCCCGCCCCGATCCCACGTCCGACGTCGAGATGACGGTGTACAACCGTGGCTCGGGAAAGGTCTTCGGGTTGTGGCGAGCGCGGTTCGACGCCACGCAAGGGACGTGGACGGCGTGCGGCGGTGCCGTGTACTACCTCCGGTCGAACGGACTCGCCGGTGCTCTCTCCCAATCGGATAATCGACACAACGTCGGCCACCGGGGGTTTCCACCACCGACGTTTGCGATCCGACTGGACGAGATCAAGGCGGGGCAGATCCGTCACGTTCTGAAGATCGCCGTCGACGAGACCAAGTGCGCAAATGTCTTCCCGGCCGTCGGCGACGAGTGCGGAACCAATGACCGCTTCGCGCCGCCCGAGGGAACTCGCATCCGTATCAAGCCGGGCGTCGATCTCACAAGGTTGGGGCTGTCGCGTGCCGCGCTCGTCATCGCCCGCGCGCTTCAGCGCTACGGCGCCGTCATCGGGGACCAGAGTGGCGGTGCCGTCGGCGTCAAGGTGGAGAACACCGTGGCGGAGGGGCGTGGCGACCTGTGGAACGGCGTCCTCAACACGGATTCGTTGAGTCGCATCCCGCTGCGGTTCTTCCAGGTGATCAGACTCGGCTACGGCCGCTGACGTTACCGACAAAACGCACGGATGCCGTAGGCGTACGGGCCGGCGATGAAC
>JBKOWM010000047.1:0-50964 GCA_046724395.1 Actinomycetota bacterium | reverse complement strand
GGTGCGGGCCGGTCCCCATATACGTCCTGGCATCCCATTCCTGTCCGATCGGACCCACGGGAAAGAGTGTTCCAAAGATGCTCCTCGACGACCGCACGGGTTAGGCGCGACAGACGGGTGCACGCGATCCTCCCGCCCCTTTCCCTCTGCGCGCCGGCGCTGAACGTCCGAAAGTCTCTCGCGCGAGCGAATCCCCCTCATCGAACAACCTGCGAACGACCTCGGCCAGTTCCCGGACGCCGGACAGGAGCGCGCAACGCCGATGCGATGGGAGCCGCCAAAACTCCAGATGCTCCCCCAAATGAGGGTGGACGGCCAGGACCGACCCAGACGAGGGTTAGGTCCTGGCGCGGAGGACCGTCTCGGCGCCGCGGCGCCGTGGGTCTTGCTGCTGTTCTTCTGAGGGCCAGCAGCCGGGAGAAAGGCCAGCCATCCCGAGGGTGGCTTCCGGTCCTCCGCAGCCAATCGTAAACACCTTCCGGGTGCGCCACACCAGTCAGGCAAGACGACTGACTGGTGGCTGGTGACGAAACCCGGCGAGCGGACGGCCGCCGCTCTCTTCTGACGCTCGCTCGAGGTCAGACAGGATGAGACGTCCACGGCCCTCCACGCACCGAAACGGCTCCGAACGCGACGCGCTGTGATGCCGTCGGGCGCAACCGAGACTCGTTCCAATCGCGGGGGGCTGGAACCCTCTAGCCCCGACAGACGTACACGGCGTATAGGTTCCGGACGTTCGGGAGGACCGGATTGCGCGGTCGTGTGATCGGCGTGCTGCTCGTGGTTCTCGTTCTTAGCGCGTGCACCGGCGGGCAGGTCACCACCCCTTCGACTCCCGCCGAACCGGCTGAACCCTCATCCCCTCCGCCCGCCATCGGCGATCTCATCGATGTTCACGGCGAGCCCATCGATGTGTCGTCGCTTCGGGGCCGCATCGCGTTCTCGAGCGGGACCGAAGATGTCTACACGGTCAACGCCGATGGCTCGAGACTGAAGCGCCTGACGACGAGCGAGGCCCTCGAGTTCGACCCGACGTGGTCTGCTGATGGGACGGCCATCGCGTACCGCCATCAACCCGCTGACGAGTCCACTGCGGACATCTTCGCGATCGACGCGGGTGGGTCGCACCCGCGGAACCTGACGAGGAGCGATGGACAGGCCGACTGGGGCCCCGACTGGTCGCCCGACGGGCAGCGGATCGCCTGGAACACCGAAGGCGACACCCCCGCCCACTTCGACCTCGGCCTAATCTATCCGGACAGGACCGGCCGCCGGGTAATTAGGGCCGGCGCGTACGTCGAGTACCCCGCCTGGTCACCGGACGGCCGCAGGATCGCCTTCATGAGTCCAGCGGAGGGTTCTCGGTACTCCATCTTCGTGATGAACGCGGATGGCACCGACGTGCGTCGGCTCACCGACTCCCCGGGCGAGGACGGCTGGCCGGCGTGGTCGCCCGATGGTCGACAGATCGTCTTCACCTCCCAGCGGGACGACTGTCTTTACTCCGAGGCCGAGGATTGCCTCACCACGGGCGACATCGGCCCCTGGCACACGCTGTACGTGATGAACGCGGATGGCAGCGACCAACACCGCCTGACCCGGACCTTCGCGCAGTTCGCCGTGTGGTCTCCCGACGGGCAGTACATCTTGTTCGCGCCGTGGCTGAACGTGATCCGACCCGATGGCACCGGGCTGACCCGCATCCCGGTGGAGGCGACGCCCGCCGAGCCGGAGATGCCCGACTGGATCGGGTGTAGGGACACCCATCGGCATCCCTCGATGCCGTGGACGGAGTCCACCTCCAGACAAGTTCTTGTGCGTGACGAACCAGGCCTACGGCGCGAGGACTACCCGAAGGTCGATCCACCAAGGCGGACGCGGTGGATCATCGTCCGTTCCGGGAGCCGCCGGCGGCCGCGAGCTGTTGCCGCCGGGGCCGCGAGCTGTTGCACCCGCTGTCGCGAAACGCTGCTCGGCTGGACGGGGTTCAGGAATGTTCCCGGCCGCGTCAGCCTCCTCGGGCAACGTCGCCTGGGAGGTCGGTGAGGGGTCGGTAACAAGTGCGAGCACGAACAGAACCATTGTGGGGAGGTAAAGCAGACCAACGCCGCCGATCAGCGAGACCAGCGCCGTGGCGATTGTCAGGCCGCAGGCGAGACCGATCGCTCCCCGACTTCTCGATTGCCACAAGGCAAGAACGGCACCGGCCAACGCTGGAGCAAGGATCACGAGGACGCCGGGTTTGCCGATCAGGAGAATCCGCATGACGAGCGCTGCGGATACGACGACTGACAGAACGGCGCCCACTACGACCAAGGTGCGTCTCAGCCTCGCCTCCGGTGGCAATCGTAATTCGGTCTCCGTACCCCGTGGTGGGCGAGCGTCAGAATGTCGCCAGAAGTCAGGGTTCGGTAACGGGGTCGATCCTTCCACCTGACTTGGTTGTGGTCTCGACTTCGGTGTGGCAGGAAGAATGTGACGACGCCGCGCCGTCGCGTGCTGGTCCCCTCCTGGGCTCTCAGCAGGAACCCGATAGGTCAAGGAGCGGAAGACGCGGAGATCGACGATCTCGTCACAGGCGGCGCCAGATCGTGGCATAGCCCAACGGGGGACGCCTTCCACCGGTCGATCCGTACCTCGTCGGACTCGGGTGGCGAGCGCGGGACTGCATGGTTCGGGAGAACGTTTTCGGATCGTCGGGGTTCCCGGACTCGCTGATCAGCTTCTGGGAGACGGCCATCTGAGAAGGTTCGCCTCGCTTAGCGCCAGCGTTCGCGAATGTACCTCGGACTGTACGAATCAGGGAACGCCAGAACGGCGAGGTGCGTCGACGACCGGCTCGGGCGCATGCCACACGGCCTCGACGTTGTTCTGATGCAAGTCGTTGACGAATGCCGCGTAGTACCGCTCGGAATACTGCGTCCAGACCCCGGCCTCGCCGCGGACGGCCGCGCCGTTTGCGACGGCGGCCGCGAAGAATGCATCCACGGCGTCCCGACCCTCGGCGGAGAACGCAACATGCGCCGCTCTGGTCACGGGCTCCCCACGACAGATCGTGAAGTCGTCGAGTCCTTCGACCCCGTAGGAGACACAGTCCTCCTGAACGTAAAGTTCCTCATAGCCGAGTGGGGCGAGGGCGGCTGTATAGAGCCCCCGGCTCGCCTCCACGTCTGCCACGACGAAGAGCACGTGATCGACCACGACACGGCGAACCGTCATTGGTTCACGCTATCAACGCCGGGCCTGGCGTCGCTACCGTCGGGAAGCCATGCGCCTACTGGACGGCTGCGCGGGCCGGGGTTGCAAGGGAGCATCGAGTGGGGCGACGCCTCGCCGTGATGAGCGAGACCTTTTTTGTCACTCGTTTCGGTGGGACTCGCGTGGGTAGCGACATTGGCTGCGGGGGGCCGGTCATCTTCGGACAGCACAACGGGGAGACAGACTCTCGGCACGGCTCCCCGCCCCTTTGCCGTCTGAGCGCGGCTAGGGCCCAGTCGTCCGACAAGCGATAGTCCGTTGGAGTCGCGCCAGCTCCCCATAAGGGGATTTCCCTCCAGCGACGGAGACTGCACCCCTCCAATGCGGTTGACCTCGGTTTGAGGCTTGGCACATTCTTCCTGCCCGGAGCGTGGGCGTGGAGCAGACGGGCCGCGTTCCGCGACCGGTACACCGAGCTACGGGAGCGGACGTGGCGAGCGGTCCGCCAGAACGAGCGGCTTCGTGAGTTCACCCTTCAACGATGGAGGAAGCCGAGCGGTTGGTCGCTACGTCCGTCCGGATGCGCGAAATGATGCGACGCCCTGAGGACGCCGCGGTCGGGCCAGTGTCGTCCGCAGCGCTGCAAGCGGCGGACGACCCCGGGTAAGGGACTCCGAAAACCAAGGCCGCGCGCGTAACCGTGACGAGCCCGCGGACGTTCTATCAAGTGCGCGCCTGGTGCAGGAACGAGCCCGCTTCACCGGGCGCGCCGGCTCTCCGCGTCTACGCACCCGACAAGCGTCGCAGAGCCGCGCCGTAGCGGCCATGACAGCCTCGAAGAACGGCCTGGTTCGGACTCGACTCAATGAAGATGTGACCGTTCGTTGGGGGATGCTGCCGGGGCGGTTGGCGGAGGTTTCCCTTGCCTTCTCGGTATTCTGTTGCCCGGGCACCATCCACAGTTCGTTGCGCGAGCTTCCTGTCCCTATGCGCGATGCTCAACGAAGACCTGCGTAACCCATTCTGTGAGCACGCGATGGGTATGCACCTGAGGCGAGATTCGTAAGGCGATCGGCCGAAGACAAGGCACAAGAGCGTTGCAGAGGATGTCGCCATGACCGAGAGCAAGTGGGTGTGGGCGGTCGGGGCTTATGCGTTCGCGTTCATTCTCGCGCTCGGGCTCATGGTCATCATCCGGGCGGGCGCGAGAGACGTCCCGACCGACCTCCGACCAGCCCCCGAGGTGAGAGGTGTCGTGGCGACCCAAAGCCCGATGCCGGCAGCTGGTCCATCGGGAGTTGTCGACGGACTCGAGGGCGCCCCGCGCTACGGAACCCGCTGAACCTCCTCGTCACCCTGATCGCTCTCGGCTTAGCGCCGCAGCGCCGGAATGGCCCAACGTCTCGTCGACGTATCTATCAGGCGCAGCTCCTGCGGCTGATCGGCGACCGAGTCGAACGCTACGCCGATGCCGCACGCCACTTAGTGACAGGTCTGTAACCCGGAGTCGCGAGTCGCGCCGCTGACGTCGACGAATGCCCACGAGAAGTTGCCGGCGTTCAGCGTCATCTCGACTACTCCGAACGCTCGGACTCCGACATCGACGCCGGTCCTCAGCGATCCGAGCGACCTCCCGCCGGTCCCGACCGTGAAGCGCGTGAGCCCATTCTCCTGCGGCCAACGCTCGTAGACGTGACGCGAGGCGGCAAGCCCGACGTCGACCCCCCAACGCTCTCCAATCACGCGAGGCCATTTGGCGTTGGTGTTGTGATACACGACCATGTCACACAGATGAGTGTCGGCCTTTAGATCCTGCGCGTACCAGGACCTCTCTGCGGTGCAATCGATCTGCGTGCAGTTGCTGTTCGCGAACACGATGTGCCAGTCGCCGAGGTCGACGCTGTAGTACCCGGGTGACGCGACCGGCACGGCGGAACTTGTTCCGAAGTACGAGAAGAACCCGGACGCCCCGGGCGTGTTGTACTCGTGATTCCCGGGGATGGGATACGTCTTGCTCTTGAAGGCTCCCCAGCTCGCGTCGTAGTACGTCTGGAAGTCCGACAACGCTCCATCCGGATACTGCGTGTCACCCAGCGCAAACACCGCCGTCGGCGAGAACGCGGTGATGAGATTGGCGGTCTGCTGCTGCGGGGTCCCGAAGCTCGGCCGGGCGATGTCGCCGGCAGCGGCGATCGTAACGGATGCCGCCGAGGCAGATCCGTTGACGAACGAAAGCACTCCGGACACGAGGGCGAGGACGATGAGAATTCGACGCATGACCGACCTTCGAGTTTAGTACGCCAAGCTGACCGACTCTCGGCAAGCGGCGCGCTACCCACCCAGAGTCCGATCGAAACGTCACGTCGATGGGTTCGCCTGTGGTGCCCGAGTGCGCGGCGTTTACCTGGCTGCGCGCACACACAAAACGAGAACGCTCGTTGTGGAGGCCTGGAAGCCACCTTCGGGCTGTTTGGCCTTGACGCCCCCGCCGGGCGGCCGAGCCTCGATCGGCAGTGCACACGAACCCGCGGCGTCGGGCGGCCCAGACGCCCACTCGCGGAGGCCACGACTCTCGGCTTCGGTGGTCTCCGCTGCCCGCCATTCGAGGGTTCTTGTCACTCGTTCGGCCAGAATCGCAGGTGATGTTGCGATGCCGACGGCGTCGCCATGGGGGTCGGGTGACCCACACGCCAACCGACGCCCTCGACGGGCATTACGCTTCTGTGTGGTGATGGCAAGCTACGTGACGCCCGAGGACGAATGGCACGCCTTCCTGAGCGGGACGCACCCACACCTGCAGGACCGTAGCGCGCTCCGCTTCCTCCCCTCGAACCCCCGGTGCAAGCTCTGTCGGGCGCCGTTCGGTGCTCCCGGCGCACTGATCCTCCGCCGATACGGCTTCGCCCCCTGGCCGAAGAACCCGAAAATATGCGGTCGCTGCTTCAGGGGACTGGAGGGCCACGCGCAGATGTGCCCGAGCGCCGGCGACCAGGAGGTCCGGGGGGCCGAGGTGAACGTCTCGATGCTGTTTGCCGACGTCCGCGGCTCTAGCAACCTCGCCAGGAGGATGTCGACGCTCGACTTCACGCGGCTGATGAATCGCTTCTACAAGGTCTCGACCGGCGTGCTCGTAGACAACGACGCGATCATCGAGAAGTTCGTCGGCGACGAGGTTGTCGGACTGTTCGTGCCGTTCATGGCTGGCCCCGATCACGCCCGGCGTGCCGTCGAGACGGCCGAATCGCTTCTTCGGACGACGGGACACGGGGCCGCTGGGGGACCGTGGATACCGCTCGGCGTCGGCGTCCACACCGGTCTGGCTTTTGTGGGGATGGTCGGGACCGGGACGTCCGCGGAGTTCACGGCGCTCGGTGAGCCGGTCAACCTCGCCGCGCATCTGGCGTCCCAAGCCGCCGCCGGCGAGGTACTGGTCACCGACGCGGCGGCCGCGAGCGCCGGGCTGCGGCGCGATGGCGCCGAGCGTCGGCGCGTCTCGCTCAAGGGCCTTCCGGTCGACGCCGTCGTCCTCTCGGCGTCCTGAACGTCCGTCAGCGACCGGCATGGCTCCGAGTCGTTTCTTGTCAGTCGTTTCGACGGGATTCGCGTGGGTACTCGCAGCGACTGCGGGGGGCCGGTCATCTCGGACAGCACACCGGGACGACAGCTCCCGATACGGCTCCCCGCCCAGATTTCGCGCCGGTCGGCGGCTGACCACCGGGCGAACAAGCGGAATGCCGGAGGCGGCCGAAGGGAACGTGGCCGTGCCCGGCCCGTCGCAACGTGTGGCTGGGCCTGGTGTCGAACACGTGAGGTCGTAGGGCGGCCGTCCGCGGTCGATCACCGAACGAACGCCGCAATACCCGCACCGAACGCGATTTGCGCTGAGCGGACGTCCCATCCGATTTTGCGCGTTGAGGTGTGCCTAGGCTGCCTCCTGCTGTTCGTAGCAGACCTCTAGCTCAACGTGGGAGATGGGGTGCCTGTCGGTTTGGCAGGTGTTGATCGTGACCGTGTTCGTCCCGAGGCCGTTGACGTCCGGATTCACACAAGTGTTCCGCGTCTTGGCCTCCGCGTTCACGATGATGCAGTCGGAGTTGACCGTCACCGTCCAGATGCAGTCGGGATTGGCAGCGTCCTTCTGGAGAACTGGAGAGGCGGCCGCGCATCCGCCAGTGGTCTGGAAGGTGCCGGACTTGAGTGGTCTGGAAGGTGCCGGACTTGAGGCAGTCGTTCGCGCCGATCCCCTCCTGACAGCTCCCAGTACTCTCGATCTTGACGCGATAACAGACGCGTTGTGGCGAGGCTTCTGCGCCCACGCCGCGCGCATGTTGACGGTCTGGACGATGGGAACGGCCCACGCGACCGCCCCGCGGCCGCCATGCGCTTGAGGGCACGTCGTCGGCTGATTTGCTCTTGCGTGCCTTCGGGCTCTTCGCCCACGTAGTTTCCTCCCGCTCGGCCCGTCCGGCTTCGACGACACCAGGCTAGGTCACGCCCCGCGTTCGGGCCATGAATGCAACATGCCGGTTTTCCTTCGCAACCCCGCGTAGAGCGACCACCGCCCCTCACGGTGACGGGTGGGGCGCAAGTCGAGGACGCCCGTCAGGTGGCGGACGCGCCGGGAAGGCGCCGAAGGCTGATCGTGCACTCGACGGAACTCGGATACAGCAAGAGAATCCAGACGACGCTGCCCGACGAGACGTCCGTCTGGCTGCGCACGGCCCGCGTCGGGGTGACCCGCGACGCCCATCCGGAGGCCACTTCGGCGCGCGCCCAACAGCGCCCGAACCCGTGGCCGCCGCTGCTCCGACGTTAGGCATCGAGAGCTGCCGAGGTGCGGGAAGCGTCGGGATCAGGCGTGGCTCTCCGACGCTTGTCTCGAGAGCGTAAGCGGCGGAGAGCACGACGCGGGCCACTTCTGGCCACGCGCCTACTCGATACAACGTCCGTCGGGTCGCAAAGGTTACTGGTGCTGCTCGAGTACGACGAATCGGCCATGGCCAATCGGCCAGTGTCATCGGCTAAGACGGTGGGACGGTGGACGCCGTGTCGGTGCCCGTGCTCGCGCTCACTCCCCGCGAACGCTACGCGGGACGCTTCGGTACGCTACTGACCGCAAATGCACGCCCCGTCAAGGCGGAGATCGCGGGATCGAAGCCCCTCGGGCGCGCTACGGAGCTCCGGCCGGATAGGCTCGGCGCTCCGGGTCCGGCCAGGTAGCTCAGTTGGCAGAGCACGCGGCTGAAAACCGCGGTGTCGGCAGTTCGATTCTGCCCCTGGCCACGATCGATCCGACGGCTGCCGCCCGGCCGCTAGTTGAGCGTCTCGTGACCACGGACCTCGGCCCAGCGCGCGACCACCGACTGGTAGACCTCGGCGGCGCGGGCGAACTCCTCGGCTCCTAGGGCCCGGATCGCGTCCTGGACTTCCCGTGCACTGTGATCGTCGTCGAGCTCGTCCCACGTCATCGCGCTGGCGAGGCCGCAGTAGTCGAGCTCGAGAAGCGAGCGCGGATCGAACGCGCCGAGCCACTCCATCAGCTCGACGATGACCTCCGCGACGGGGCCGAGGTCCGTCTTTCGCAGCACGGGAATCGCGCGCTCGGCGCGTCGGAGCGACTTGCGGACGGTGGTGCGATAAAGCAGCCGGTGTCCGTCCTCGAACGGTTCGAGCCGGCGTTCCTCGTCCTCGAAGAGCACGAACCAACGGACGGGGACGTGCCACGGACTCTGCATGATGAAGGAGATGAAGCCGGGCCGGCGCCGACGGAGTCGCGACAGCTCGCGTGCCGCGCGGCGGCGCGCCCGATCGGTGACGAAGTCCTCGGCGCCGTCGATCGGCGCGGCCTCGCGAAACGCCAACATCGCCGCGAGCACCCGGAGGCGCGTGCGCCACGGGCAGACGTAGTAAGCACCGTCCACCATGCGGATCGACGCGGCCTCCGGCTCGACGGGCATCAGCACGCCGAGACCGTGTTCACCGACCTGCTGCCGGTACGAGGCACGCCGGGGCCGTAGGAGACCGCCGCCGACGATGAACCGCTCCCAATACGCGCGTTCGTCCGCGGCGAACGCGTCGAGCGGTTGGAAGATGCGGAGCTCGGCGGAGGGGACCACGGTGCGACGAGCATATATGCTTGCGCGCACCCGACGCGCTGGAGTCTCGATGAGCGCATCGACAGCCCGCGGCCCGCACGTCGAACCCGTTGAGCCCAACGGCCTCGTGCGGATCCTCGAGTCGGACGGAACGCCGGTGGGCGACCCGGCCGTCGGCCTGGACCCGGAGGCCCTCCGTCACGCGCTCCGCTTGATGCTCCGTGCTCGCCGGTTGGATCGCGAATGCCTGGCGATGCAGCGCCAGGGCGAACTGACGGTTTACCCGCCGTTCGAGGGACAGGAGGCCGCGCAGGTTGGCTCGGCCATGGCGATCGGCCCCGACGACTTCGTGTTCCCGTCCTTCCGCGAGCTCGCCGTCGCCGTTGCGCGCGACGTCGACGCGATCGCGTATCTGCAGTACCACCGCGGGACATGGCACGGTGGCGCGTACGACGCCGTCGAATCCCGGTTCGCGCCGATCTGTGTCCCCGTCGCGACGCAGATCGTCCACGCGGTCGGTTGGGCGCTCGGCGCGAAGCTGGATGATACGGGTGCGTGCGCGATCGCGTACTTCGGCGACGGCGCCGCGTCCGAGGGCGACTTTCATGAGGGCGCGAACATGGCCGCCGTCTTCGGGGCGCCCGTGATCCTGTTCTGTCAGAACAACGGGTGGGCGATCTCGGTCCCGGTTGAGGAGCAGTGCGCGGCGCCGATCGCGGCGCGGGCGGCCGGGTACGGCATCCCGGGGATTCGCGTGGACGGCAACGATCTTCTGGCGGTGTACACGGTCACGCGCGAGGCGGCCGAGCGAGCCCGGCGCGGGGGCGGACCGACGCTGATCGAGGCGCTCACGTACCGAATCGGTCCCCACTCGACGGCCGACGATGCGAGACGGTATCGGACGGATGCGGACGTCGACGAATGGCGGAGCCGGGATCCGATCGAGCGGTACCGCCGGTGGCTGGTCTCGGCCGGATATGCGGACGAGTCGTTCATCGCCGACTGCGAGCGCGAAGCCGACGCTTGGACGCTCCGCATCCGCGGTTCGGTCACGGCCCTCGGCCCGCCGCCGTCCGAGGAGCTGGCCGAGTTCGCCGTGGCGAAATCGGCGGTGCCACCCGACCGTGACCGCCGGGCGGGTGCGGAGAAGTCGGACACCCAGCGCGAACTCGCGAGCGGTGGTTCCCGGGAGACGGAGCTGACGTGACCGAGATCACGATGTCGGCCGCCCTGAACGCTGCCCTGGCCGACGCGCTCGGCGAGGACGATCGCGTCCTCGTGTTCGGCGAGGACGTCGGCGAGCTGGGCGGCGTGTTCCGCGTGACCGACGAACTGCAGAGTAAGTTCGGGCGCGAGCGCGTCTTCAACACGCCCGTTGCCGAGGCGGGGATCGCGGGCCTGTGCGTCGGGCTTGCGATCGCCGGGTGGCGGCCGGTCGCCGAGCTCCAGTTCGACGCCTTCAGCTATCCCGCGCTCGAGCAGATCATCGACCACGTGGCCAAATACCGAACGCGGTCGCGTGGCCGGATCCCGATGCCGGTCACGATCCGGATCCCCTCGTTCGGCGGAATCCGTGGCAAGGAGCACCATGGCGAAAGCCCCGAGACGTATTTCGTCCACACCGCCGGCTTGAAGGTCGTCGTGCCGTCCACGCCGCTCGAGGCATATCGCCTGCTTCGCATGTCGATCGCGGATCCCGACCCCGTGATCTTTCTCGAGCCGAAGAGCCGGTACTGGGCCAAGGAGGAGGGAGAGTTCGAAGCCGGCGGCGATCCGATCGGTCGTGCCCGCGTGGTCCGCGAGGGCGACGCGTGCGTCGTCGTGACGTACGGCGCGATGGTCGCCCGATGCCTCGGCGCGGCCGACGTCCTGGCCGCGGAGGGCGTCTCGTGCTGCGTGGTGGATCTGCGCTCGCTCGTCCCGCTCGACGTCGACACGATCGCCGGGCGCGTACGCGGTGCCGGCCGCGCCGTCGTCGTTCACGAGGCGCCCCGGACGCTCGGCATGGGGGCCGAGATCGCGGCTCGGATTATGGAGAGCGCGTTCGACCATCTAGAGGCGCCGGTAGCCCGCGTCGCGGCGCCCGACGTGCCGTACCCGCCAGCATCGCTCGAGGCGGAGTATCTGCCGAGCGTCGAGCGGATCACCCACGCCATCCGACAAACCGTCGCCTATTGACCGGCACGCGGACATTCGCGCTTCCCGACCTCGGTGAGGGTCTCGAGGAGGCAACGGTCGACGAGTGGCTCGTCGCCGAGGGGGACGTCGTCGGGCTGAACCAGCCGATCGTCGAGATCGAGACCGCCAAGGCGACCGTGGAGGTCCCCTCCCCGTACGCCGGCCGCGTCGCGCGAATCCACGCGACGGCCGGCGCGATGGTCAAGGTCGGCGACGCGCTCGTCACGATCGAAACGGAGTCGGAGGATGTCGTCTCGGCAGACGGGTCGGCCTCCGACGGGCGGCCCGTCGACTCCGTCGACGAGGTGTCCGCCCCCCTCGCGGGTACGGCCCGGGCGACGCCGGCGGTTCGGGCGCTCGCGAAGGACCTCGGCGTCGACGTTTCGGGCCTCGACGGAACGGGCCCCGATGGGCGGATCACGCGTGAGGACGTCGAACGGGCCGCTCGCGGCGTCCCGTCCCCGGCGTCGAGGGCGTCGACGTCGGGGGCCGCGACCGTCGACCCGAGCGACGAGAAACGCGAGCTCAGCCCGCTGCAGCGAACGGCGGCCGAGCGACTGAGCCGTGCGGCGGCCGTCCCGACGGTGACGACGTGGCGGACCGTCGACTGCTCGGCGCTCGATCGTGTCCGACACGAGGTCGGACTCTCGCCCCTACCGCTGGTGATCCGAGCGCTCGCCGACGTCTGTGCCCGGCATCCGCTGATGAACGCGTCGTGGGCGGCCGACGCCATCCTCGTACACCGGCGCATTCACGTCGGCGTCGCGACCGACACCGAGCGGGGACTGATCGTGCCCGTCGTTCACGACGCTGATCGACTCGGCGTTCACGCCATCGCCGATCGCATCGGCGAACTCGCCGCCGCCGCCCGCGAAGGTCGCTCGGGGCCGGCCGACCTGACGGGACACACGATCACCGTCACGAACACCGGGAGCTACGGTTCCGAGGCCGGGACTCCGCTGCTGAACCCGCCGGACGCCGTCATCCTCGCGCTCGGCCTCATCGCTTCGCGGCCGCTCGTCAACGACGGCGACGTGGTCGCGCGTCCCGCCTGCACGCTGTCGGTGACGTTCGACCACCGCGTCCTCGACGGCGCGACGGCGGGACGGGCCCTGAACGACTTGGTGCACACGCTCGAGGACGAGCGGGCGCTTCGGGCGCTGTCGGAGCTCTAGTACGCTCTGCCGGCCATGGAACGCCGCAACCTCGTGTCGGACGACGACACCGGCAAGCGCGTCTCGTTCCAGTTCGAGTTGCCGAACGGATACCTGTCGGAGGTCGTTGGGACGCTCGAGGGCTACGACCGTGAGGCCGAGACGTACCTCGTTCGAACCAGGGACGGGGGGCTCGTCCGAGTGCCGAGGCGCGGCGTTCTGTTCGGCAAGGTCGTGTCCGACTGATCGAGGGAGGTAGGTCTGTCGATGACCGCCGAGCTACCCACCGCGTTCATCCGCCGACGCATCGGCTCCGAGGACGCCCACTACGGCGGCAACCTCGTTGCCGGCGCCAAGCAGCTCGAGATCATCGGCGATCTCATTACCGAGCTCGCGATGAGACAGGACGGCGACGAAGGGCTCTTTCGTGCGTACAGCTCCGTCGAGTTCCTCGCTCCCCTGTACGCCGGAGACTGGATCGAGGCCAGGGGCCGGATCATCGAGGTAGGCAACACCAGCCGGACCTGCGAGTTCGAGGTCTGGAAGGTCGGCGGGGCGCGGCCGGACGTCAGCGAGTCGGCCGCGGAGTTCCTCGATGAGCCCATCCTGACGTGCCGCGCGAGCGGAACGACCGTCGTGACGAAGGGGAACCAGCGCCTGGGCTCGGCCCGCTAACGCAAGCTGCCGCCGAACTCCGATCGCTCGGCCAGCTTCTGCAGGACGGCGAGCAGATCGTCCACGTTGAAAGGCTTCGGGACGAACGCATCGGCTCCGAGCTCAGCGGCCTTGTTGCGATCGCGCTGGCTCGAACGCGCCGACACGACGACGACGCGGGGACGGTCGCCCGCGGGAAGGTCTCGCACCCGCTCCAGCACCGCCCAGCCATCCATGATCGGCATCATGATGTCGAGAAGCATGACCTTCGGACGATGTTCCCGGATCTCCTCGAGCGCCTTGCTGCCGTCTCGCGCGACGAACGTCTCGTAGCCTTCGGCCTGCAAACTGAACTGGAGCATCCAGACGACCTGGGGCTCGTCGTCTACGACGAGTACACCCGTCGGCGTGTGCTGCGTCAATTCCGTGTCCAGCTGCATCGACATGGCGCCAACAAGAATCATCGGCCGGCCCACGGCGCCGCTGGAGCCGTCCGTGATCGCTCCCGCGGTGGGTTTTCACGTGGACCGGAGGGACTAGGCCCGCCGCATCCGCGCCACGGCCAGGGTGAGGTCGTGTAGTCAACCTTCAGGGGCATCCGGGAGGGCGAATCGCACACCCGATCCCGCAACGACGCATCCGATTTCGAAGCCGCCCGTCCTAGTGCGGACGGCGTCGGCGTTCGCGGGATCCACTACGAGAATCATTCCGATCCCCATGTTGAACGTGGCCCGCATATCGTCGACCGACGCGCCCGACGCATCGCGGACGAAATCGAACACCGCATGCCGTGGCCACGAGCCCTCGGCGACTTCGGCGCCGAGGCCGTCCGGCAAGACGCGCGGGAGATTGTCGGGGATCCCGCCACCGGTGACGTGCGCAGCGGCGTGGAGAAGTCGTTCGCGCGCGAGTTCGGCCACGACCGGCGCGTAGATCGTGGTCGGCTCGAGCAGCTCGTCCGCGAGTGCCCGTCCGATGCGGGGCGGCTCGTCATGCAGCGAGTACCCGGCGGCGTCCAGGAGCGCCGATCGGACGAGTGCGTACCCGTTCGCGTGCAGGCCCGAGGACTGGAGGCCGATCAGCAGGTCCCCCTCACGGACAAGGTCCGGACCCAACCGTCCGGCGCCCTCGACGATTCCGATGCAGAACCCCGCGAGGTCGAATTGGTCATCGGCCATCACGCCGCGGTGCTCCGCCGTCTCTCCGCCGAGGAGTGCGCAGCCGGCCCGCCGGCAACCCTCGGCGATGCCCGCCACGATCGCGCCGACTCGCTCCGGGACGACCCGGCCGACCGCGAGGTAGTCGAGGAAGAACAGCGGTTCGGCGCCCGTGCACGCGACGTCGTCGACGCACATCGCAACCAGATCGATACCGACGGTATCGAGGCGGCCGGTCTGGCGCGCGATCTCGACTTTCGTGCCGACGCCGTCGGTGGCGGCGGCCAGGTATCGTCCGTCCCCGATCTCGAACAGCCCCGCGAATCCGCCGATCCCCTCGAGGCCGGCGCCGACGTCGCTCGCGAGAACGCGGATGATCTCAACCGCTCTCGCGCCCGCCTCCAAATCAACTCCCGCGCGGCGGTAGACCTCGCTCATCCGATCACGACTTGGTCGGCTGTTCGAGCAGGAACTTGCCGGCGCCCTCCGGGATCTCGATCGGATACTCGCCGTCGAAACACGCCCGACAGAACGTCTCCGTCCGACCGCCGGTGGCCGCCACCATCCCGCCGAGCGAGAGGTATCCGAGCGAGTCCGCACCCACGTAGGCGCGGATCTGCTCGACCGAGAGGTCGGCCGCCACGAGCTCGTGCCGCGTCGACATGTCGATGCCGTAGAAGCATGGCCACATGATCGGTGGGCACGTGATGCGCGTATGCACCTCTGCGGCGCCCGCCTCGCGCAGTGCCTGCACGATTTGGCGCGTGGTCGTGCCGCGAACGATCGAATCGTCGATGACGACGAGTCGCCGGCCACGGATCGCATCGGGCATCGGGTTGAGCTTCAGCTTGACACCGCGCTCGCGCAGCGCCTGCGACGGCTCGATGAAGGTCCTCCCCACGTAGCGGTTCTTCATCAGCCCCTCGCCGTAGGAGATGCCAGATATCTCCGCGAATCCCTGCGCCGCCGCCAGACCGGTGTCGGGAACGGGGATGACGAGGTCGGCGTCGGCGGGGTGCTCTTCGGCCAGGCGACGACCGAGGTGCCTTCGGACCTCGTACACGGCCCGGTCGCGCAGCCGCGAGTCCGGTCGCGCGAGGTACACGTACTCGAAGATGCACAGCGCCGGTCGCTCGGCGGGCGCGAAACGCTCACTGTGCAGACCGCGGTCGTCGATGCGGACGAGCTCGCCGGGCTCGACCTCCCGGACTAGCGTCGCGCCGACGATGTCCAGGGCGCAGGTCTCGGAGGCGACGCAGAACCCGTTGGGAAGGCGCCCGATCGAGAGCGGGCGCACGCCGTGCGGATCACGCGCGGCGTAGACGCTTCGCTCGTCCATGAGCACGAAACAGAACGCGCCGCGGAGCGTCGGGAGGATCCGCATCGCCGCCTCGTGGAGACCGCCGTCGAGCCGCCGCGCGAGCAGCGTGGCGACGAGGTCGGAGTCCGTCGTCGCCCGGCGAGTTGTCCCCCCTGTCCGCTCTGCGACGTCCGCCGTGTTCACGAGGTTGCCGTTGTGCCCGAGCGCCAGGGAGCGATTCCCGTCGGTCTTGAACGCCGGTTGCGCGTTCTCCCAGGTCGTCGACCCGGTCGTCGAGTACCGCGTGTGCCCGATGCCGAGGTCGCCCTGAAGGGTGGCGAGCGTCGCCTCGTTGAACACCTGCGAGACGAGCCCGAGCTCCTTGTACACCAGCAGGTTCTGGCCATCGGAGACGGCCATCCCGGCCGATTCCTGGCCACGGTGCTGTTGCGCGAAGAGGCCGAAGTAGATGAGTCTCGCGACCTCCTCCCCCGGCGCCCACACGCCGAACAGGCCGCACGCTTCCTTCGGGCTCTCGCCTCCCACCGGTCCGCCGATGGTATCAGGGGGGTTCGGGGGCTCAAGAAGCGAGCGCGAAGCGCGAGCGGTAGCCCTCGTCAACGAACAGTGACGGGGACGCGGTGGACGGCGTTGTTGCGGAAACCGCCGCGGTTCCAGCCGGCGTCGAGCGGCTGGGTCACACCGGTGGCGTCGGTCGCTCGCGAGGCGAGCGTGTACGTCCCGGGCTCGGCGGGCCATGCAAAGCGCCACGCCCGCCACGCGTACGCCGAGTGGGGAAGCGGACCGAGAGCCGCATCGCGCCAGGTCTCACCGGAGTCGAGGCTGACCTCGACCCGTTCGATCGGACCGAGGCCCGACCAGGCGCGGCCTTCGAGTTCGACCGATCCACGGTCGACGATGCGGTTCCGCGTGAAGAAGTCGGGAAAGCCCGGCGGCGCCATGAGACTTCTGGGTTGGATGCGGTCGATCGGCTCGCCGGGGGCGTCTTCTGTATCGACGTCTGTCCAGATGCGGTACGACCCGCTCATCTGGAATCCCTCGAAGGGTCGGGTTACGGCGGTGATGCTCCGCAACCACTTCACGTGGGTCATGCCGTACCAGCCGGGCACCACGAGTCGCAGCGGAAAGCCGTGCTGCGGCGGCAGGGTTGCCCCGTTCATCTCGTAGACGAGGAGGACGTCGTCTCGCATCGCTTCGCCGAGCGGCAGGCTCCGCTGGTAATCCTGTTCGACGTCGTGATCCAAACCGTGGTCGAGACCGGTGAAGACCAGCTCAACGGCGTCGTCGTCGACGCCGGCGCGCTCGAGGACGGCTCGCAGCGGCGTCCCGCTCCACTCCGCGTTTCCGACGGCCTCGACGAGCCACGGCTGGCTCTCGACGTGCGGCTCGATGAGCGCCCGTCCGTTGCCCGCGCACTCGAGCGTGACGACGAGCGATACGCGTGGCATCGCCCGGATGTCGTCGATCGACAGCGCGCTCGGTGAGCGGACGGCGCCGTCGATTTCCAGCCGCCACGATGCCGCATCCACGTCGGGAATGTCGTAGTGGATCAGCAGGTAGTGCAGTCCGGCCGGCGTGAGGTCGTAGCGGAGCGCCTCGAGGGGCATCCCGTGATTCCGCGCGGCGAGCTGCAGCTCCTCCAAACCGATACCCACCGCAGACGGCTCCCGCATGTCGTCATTCCAACACGGATCGATATCAGCCTGCGAGCAGCGTCGGGATGGCGCGCTCGTACGCAGATGCCAACTCTTGAACGGTCGTTTCGATCACCCCATCGACGACGACCCGCGGACCGCCGGTCTCGCCGATCCTCGCGAACGGAACCCCGAGCGCCTCGGCCAGCTTCTCGAGACGCGGGGCGCGGCGGCGATCGGTGCTCACGACGGCGCGCGACGCGGACTCAGAGAACAGGGCAAGATGCGGTGGCAAAGCGCCAGCGAGCGTAGCCGCAAACCCGATGCCGCCGAGGATCGCCGCCTCCGCAAGGGCGACGCCCAGGCCGCCGTCGCTGCAGTCGTGGGCCGACGCGAGAACGTCCAGGCTCGCCGCCTCGGCGAGCAGCCGCTGGAGCGCGCGCTCGCGACCGAGATCGAGCGCCGGCGGTCGACCGGCGACCTGCCCCAGCACCACCTCCCCGAACTCGGATCCGCCCAGCTCGGCGAACGTCTCTCCCAACACGTACACGACGGCGCCCGCACGAGCGAACCCAGACGGCAGAGCGAGACGGTGATCGTCGAGCAGGCCGACCATGCCGATCACCGGCGTGGGCCAGATGGCAGAGCCCGACGACTCGTTGTAGAAGCTGACGTTGCCGCCGGTCACCGGCGTCTGCAGCGCACGGCACGCATCGCTGATGCCGCGGACCGACTCGGCGAACTGCCACATCACCTCCGGACGCTCGGGGTTGGCGAAGTTCAGACAGTTCGTGATCGCGAGGGGCTCCGCGCCCGTCGCGGCGACGTTACGACCGGACTCGGCAACAGCGTGCGCGGCACCGAGGTACGGATCCAGCACGCCGAACCGACCCTTGCCGTCGCACGAGATTGCGAGCGCCTTCAGGCTCCCCTCGATCCGTACGAGGGCCGCGTCGGATCCAGGCCCGCGCACCGTGCCGCCCTGCACGATCCAGTCGTACTGCTCCCACACACAGCGCTTGCTCGCGACGTTGGCCGAGCCGAGCAGCGCGAACAACGCGTCCTGGGGCGACGTCGGCGGCGTCACGAAGGTGGGATCGTCGTCGACCGGATTCTCCCGCTCCGTCGGCGCGGAGATCGGGCGCCGGTACTCCGGACCGTCCTCGGCGAGCGAGCGGGCCGGAACCTCCGCAACGACCGAGCCGTCCATCCGGACGCGCACGCTGTCACCTCCGACGAGTCTTCCGACCACGGCGGAGGCGACGCCCCACCGAGAGCACACCTCCTGAACGTCGTCGAGCCGTTCGGGCGCGACGACGGCGAGCATCCGCTCCTGCGACTCGCTGGTAAGGATCTCGAAGGCCTCGAGGTTCGGGTCGCGAAGCGGCACCTCACCGAGATCGAGCTCGGCGCCGAGACGCGCTCGCGCGGCCGACTCGCTCACGGCGCACGTGATTCCCGCCCCGCCGAGGTCCTGCAGCCCTTCGAGAAGCCTCCGCCGGATCAGCTCGAGCGTGACCTCGATCAGGAGCTTCTCTGCGAACGGATCGCCGATCTGCACGCTCGGACGGCTGTCCTTTGAGCCTTCGTCGAGCGTGCGCGAGGCCAACACCGAGACCCCGCCGATCCCGTCGCGGCCGGTCGCGGCGCCGAAGAGGACGAGGACGCCGCCCTCGTGCACATCGTTGGCCGAGCTCATCAGCTCGTCGATCCGGGCGACGCCGATGCACATGACGTTGACGGTCGGGTTGCCGGAGTGAGCGTCGGCGAATGCGATCTCTCCCCCAACCGTCGGCACGCCGATGCAGTTCCCGTAGCCGCCGATTCCGGAGACGACGCCCGCGAAAAGCCATCGGTTGCGCGCCTCGGTGAGGGGGCCGAACCGCAGCGGATCGAGGAGCGCGATCGGCCGCGCGCCCATGGAGATGACGTCGCGCACGATCCCACCGACGCCCGTGGCGGCACCCTGGTAGGGCTCGATGGCGCTCGGATGCGAGTGCGACTCCATCTTGAACACGGCGGCCATGCCGTCTCCGATGTCTATCGCCCCGGCGTCTTGCCCGGGGCCCACGAGGACGTGCGGCCCGTCGGTCGGCAGGCTCCGCAGGTGCACCTTCGAGGACTTGTACGAGCAGTGCTCGGACCACATCGCCGCATACATGGCGAGCTCGTTGTGGTTCGGTTCGCGGCCGAGCGTGTCGCGGATCCGCTCGGCCTCGTCGTTCGTCAGGCCTAGCTGCTCGTGGATGGCTAACGCTCGCGCCTCGCGCTCGCTCGTTGAACCCCTCACACCCCCGGGCTCGCGGTGCAGCGGCTCCACGGCACGCTCCTCCACCGGGAGTCAGACCCTGGCCACCGCGAACGACAGCAGCGACGCGAACAGCGGCTGGCCTCCGGTCGGACCCAGGTCCGGATCGATCGCGTGCTCCGGATGCGGCATCAGTCCCACGACGTTGCCCGCCTCGTTTCGGACACCGGCGATGGCGTTCGCGCTCCCGTTGACGTTGAACTCGTCGTGAAGGTCGCCTCGCGGTCCGCAGTACCGGAACACGACGAGCCCGCGGTCCTCGACGCTGTGGAGGTCGTCCTCGCCGGCGACGAACTGACCCTCGCCGTGCTTGACGGGGACGCGTAGCACCTCGCCGGGGACGAGGCCCTCGGTCACGGCCGACGCCGTCGTCTCGACGCGGATGTCGACGGGCCTGCATACGAACCGCAGCTGTCGATTTCGGATCAGGGCGCCGGGAAGGAGACCCGCCTCGCACAGGATTTGGAAACCGTTGCAGATGCCCAGCACCGGACCCCCGGCATCCGCGAACCGCCGCACCTCCTTCATGACGGCGGCGAACCGCGCGATCGCACCGGTCCGCAGGTAGTCGCCGTAGGAGAAACCTCCCGGGAGGATGACGGCGTCGACGCGACGAAGGTCCGCGTCCGCGTGCCAGAGCGGAACCCCGTCGCCGCCCATACAGTCGACCGCGCGAAGCGCGTCGCGGTCGTCGAGCGACCCTGGGAAGGTGATGACGCCGATCCGGGGACGGTCGCCGCTCATCGGTGAACCTCGTTTGGCGAAGCGTTTACGGCGCGAACGTCGCGGATGAAGAACGATTCGATGACGGGATTCGATAGCAGGCGTTCGGCCATCTCGCGCACCGCCGTCGTTGCGCTCGGCTCGTCATCCGCCTCGACGTCGAGCTCGATGTGTTTGCCGATGCGAACATTCGACACATTCGTCCAACCGAGCGCCGGCAGGCTGGCCTCGACGGCCTTGCCCTGCGGGTCGAGCAGGCCTGCTTTCAGGTGGACGTCGAGCGAACAGCGGAACCTCAAGCGTGCTCCGTCCGCAGCCGATCGGGGTCGACCGAGGTGGTCTCCCAATCGTTCTCCGACATGACGCCCATCTTGTGTCGATAGTGATCCCATTTCTCGCTCGTGATGCGTTCGTACGCTTCGCGATATTTCCGCGCCGTCCGCTCCACGACTTCGATCGGAAGCTCGGGTGGCGGCGGCTCGTGATCCCAGCCGCTCGCATCCAGCCAGTCGCGAACGAACTGCTTGTCGAACGAGGGCTGCGCCTTGCCCGCCACGTACCCGTCGGCCGGCCAGAACCGCGACGAGTCCGGCGTCAGGACCTCGTCGATCAGGATGAGCTCGCCGTCGGCGAACCCGAACTCGAACTTCGTGTCGGCGACGACGATCCCTCGCTCGGCTGCGACCTCGGCGCCACGTTCGTAGAGCGTGATTGTCAACTCGCGCAGGCGCTCGGCTAGGCCCCTGCCGATTCGATCGATCGTCTCGCCGAACGTGAGCGGCAGGTCGTGACCCTCGGCCGCCTTTGTGGTCGGCGTGAAGATCGGCTGGGGCAGCTTTGAGGCCTCCTCGAGACCCGGTGGCAGGGCGACACCGCACACGTGCCCCTCCGCGCGATATTGCTTCAGTCCGGATCCCGTAAGGTAACCGCGGGCGACGCATTCGACGGGAACGACGTCGGCCCTGCGGCAGAGCATGGCCCGGCCCGCGAGGGAGGGTTCACTGCGGAACGGCTCCGGGAAGTCGCGGCGGTCCGAACTGAGCAGGTGGTTCGGGACGAGGTCCTTCGTCTGCTCGAGCCAGAACAGCGTCAGGCCGGTGAGCACCCGCCCCTTGTCCGGAATCGGATTCGCCAGCACAACGTCGAACGCGCTGATGCGGTCGGTCGCCACGAGCAGAAGACGCGCGTCACCGGCGTCGTAGATGTCGCGAACCTTTCCCTGCGCATGCAGGCCGCCGGCCGTCGTCATGATGCCTCCCTTCGGCCGACGCTTCGCGGCTCGTCGACATCGAGCTTGGCGAGGCGGTCGAACACCACATCGAGGTTCCGAAGCGCATTCGCGGGATCGAACGCTGCGTCGAGACCTTGCTCGGACATCGCACTCCCGACGTGCGGTTCGCGACGGAGCTCGTCGCGGAAATCCGCACCCTCGTCCCATGCCCTCGCTGCCGCTCGTTGAACGATCGCGTACGCCTCGTCTCGCGCGAGTCCCGCGTCGACGAGCGCCAGCAGCACGTTCTGCGAGTACGCGAGGCCGCCTCCGGCTTCCAGGTTCGCCCGCATGCGATCTGGAAAGACGCGGAGCCCTTCGAGGACGTCGGCGAGCTCGGCGAGCATGAAATCCAGAGCCGTCGTGGCGTCGGGAACGATCACGCGCTCGGCCGACGAGTGCGAGATGTCGCGCTCGTGCCACAGCACCTGGTTTTCGAGCGCAACCAGGGCGTCAGCGCGAACGACGCGCGCGAGCCCCGAGATCCGCTCGCACCGCACCGGGTTGCGTTTGTGTGGCATGGCGCTCGAGCCCTTCTGCCCTTCCGCGAACGGCTCCTGCACTTCGCGGACCTCGGTTCGCGCGAGGTGCCGGATCTCGGTTGCGATGGAGTCGAGCGTGCCGGCGACGACGGCGAGGGTCGCCAAATACTCGGCGTGGCGGTCGCGCGGGACGATCTGGCTGGACGCCTCGGCCGGGCGAAGACCGAGCCGCGAACAGACCTCCTCCTCGACGGCCGGATCGACCTGAGCGTACGTCCCGACGGCGCCCGAGAGCTTGCCGACGGAAATCGCATCGCGCGCGCGCCGCAGCCGCTCGCGGTCGCGGTCGAGCTCGAACGCCCAGAGGGCCGCCTTGTGCCCGAAGCTTGTCGGCTCCGCGTGCACGCCGTGTGTCCGCCCCACCATCACCGTGGCTACGTGCTCGAGCGCCGTCCGCTTCACGATCCACAGGAGTCGCTCGGTCCGAACGAGCAACACGCCGGCCGCGTCGAGGAGCTGAAGCGCGAAGGCGGTGTCGAGGATGTCCGACGACGTGAGCCCGTAGTGCACCCATCGCCCCGCCGGCCCCACGGATGCCGCGACCTCCTGGACGAAGGCCGCTACGTCGTGCTTCGTCACGGACTCGAGCTCGGCGACGCGTTCGAGTTGGAACGAGGCACGCTCCCGGACGTCGCGGGCATCGCCCTCCGGGATCCGTCCGAGGCGGGCCCAGGCTTCCACGGCCAGGATCTCGATCTCCAGCCAGCGGGCGAGTCGAGACCCGTCCGACCAGATCTCGGCCATCTCGGGGAGCGTGTACCGCGGGATCATCGTCGCCGCTCCCCCTCGGGGACGCGTGCGAATCCCCGCCGCCCGCAGCTCACAGGCGGAGGCCCTCCGCCAGGTCGTCCTTGAACTTCCACAGCCGCTTTTGGACGTCGGGATCTGACACGCCGACGATCTGCGCGGCGAGGACGGCCGCGTTCACGGCTGCGTCGACGCCGACCGCCGCAACCGGGACGCCCATCGGCATCTGCGCGGTGACGACGAGCGCCTGTTCGCCAGGCATCTGATCGGACGAGATCGGGACGCCGATCACCGGCAACACCGTTCGTGACGCGACCGCGGCCGCCAGATGACCGGTGATCCCGGTGCTGCAGATCACGACCTTGATCCCGCGCTCGAAGGCCGTGCGTGCGTACTCGTCGACGAGATCGGGGTTTCGGTGGGCGGAGATAACGCGGACCTCGTGTCCCAGGCCGAGCTTTTCGAGGATGGCCGTCGTCCGCTGCATCGTCGCGAGCTCTCCCGGCGACGCGGCGAGGACCCCGACGACCGCTGCCTCGTCACCCACTGGCTTCCTCCGCCGCCGCTCGCTGCGCAATGTCCCGTCGGTGATGCGCGCCCTCGAAGCGGATCGTCGAACACGCTTCGTAGGCGGCCGTTCGTGCCTGCTCCAGCGTCGGCCCGAGCCCGCTCACCGCGAGCACACGCCCTCCCGACGCGATCACTCTACCGTCTTGCTCGGCCGTGCCCGCGTGGAACACGATGGCGTTCTCGACGCGGGCGGCCTCGTCCAGCCCCTCGATGGTCATCCCGGCATCGTGCGCACCGGGGTAGCCGCGGGAGGCGATGACCACGGTGACGCACGCCTCGCGCGCCCAGACGACGCGGTAGTTCGACAGGTTGCCCTCGGTCGAAGCGAGCAGCATCTCGCCGAGATCGGACCGCAGCCGAGGAACGATGGCCTCGGCCTCGGGGTCGCCGAACCGACAGTTGAACTCGAGGACCTTCGGCCCGTCGTCGGTGAGCATCAACCCGGCATACAGGACGCCTTGGTACGGCGCCCCTTCCGACTCCATCGCGCCGACGGTGCGCCGCACGACGCTCCAAATCCGCTCCTGGCCGGCGTCGTCGACGAACGGGACGGGCGAATAAGCCCCCATCCCGCCGGTGTTCGGGCCGGCGTCGCCGTCGTCGACCCGCTTGAAGTCTTGCGCCATCACCAGCGGGAGCACGTCGCGACCGTCGCAGAGGGCGAACGCCGACACCTCGCGTCCGGTCAGGAACTCCTCGATCACCACGGTGGCGCCCGCGTCCCCGAACGCCCGGTGCTCGAGCGAGGCTTCCAGCGCCGCCCGCGCCTCGGTGACGGTCTCGGCGATCACGACCCCCTTTCCCGCGGCGAGGCCATCCGCCTTGACCACGTACGGCGCGTCGAGCGAGTCGATGGCTCGGAGGCCGGCGTCCACGTCGCTGACCGTCGCGGACCGAGCGGCCGGGATGTCGTAGCGCTCGCACAGTCGCTTCGCCCACGCCTTCGACGCCTCGATCCGCGCCGCGTCACGCGTCGGCCCGAAGACCCGCCGCCCGCGTGCGAGCAGCTCGTCGGCGAGCCCGGCGACGAGCGGCACCTCCGGCCCGACGACGATCAGATCGACGTCCTCGCGCTCGACGGCCTCCACGAGGCCCAACACATCGTCCGAACGGATGGGAAGACACGTCGCATCCGCAGCGATCCCTGCGTTGCCCGGCGCCGCGAACAGTCGATCGACGGTCGGGTTCTCGGCGAGCCGCCACACGAGCGCGTGCTCCCGGCCGCCACCACCGACGACCAGGATCCTCACGCGGATCGGCCGCCGACGCGAGAGCGGCTCACCGGGGATCGCCGCCGACCCAAAGGCTCTGCTCGCGCGACGGTCCGACCGACACGACCGAGATGCGAACGCCGACGAGCTCCTGCAGCCGAGCGACGTATGCCCTGGCCGACGCGGGAAGATCGCGGAAGGACCGAACGTCGCCGAGATCGCCCGACCAGCCCTCGACCTCCTCGTACACGGGGCGGCCCCGGTGGAACAGCGACTGATGGGGCGGCACATCCCGGTAGCGATCGCCGTCGACGTCGTAGGCCACGCACAGCCGCAGCGGGGACAGACCTGAGAGCACGTCGAGCTTCGTCAGGAACAGCTCCGTGAACCCGTTGATCCTGGCCGCGTACCGAAGCACGACGGCGTCGAACCACCCACACCGTCGACGACGGCCGGTCGTCGTCCCGAACTCGGCCCCGCGCTTCACCAGCGCATCTCCGACCGGGCCTGTCTCCTCGGTCGGGAACGGACCCGCCCCCACCCTGGTCACGTACGCCTTCGTCACCCCGATGACGCGATCGACCCACGCGGGACCGATCCCCGCCGATGCGAGCGCGTAACCGGCGACCGGATTGGAGGACGTCACGAACGGATACGTCCCGTGGTCGAGGTCGAGCAGCGTCCCCTGCGCCCCTTCCAGCATGACGTTCTTGCCCTCTCGAAGGCCGTCGTAGAGCAGCGTCGAGGTGTCGGCCAGATGCGGACGCAGGCGCTCGGCGTACCCGACGTAGTCCTCTACGATCCGGTCGGCTTCGAGCGGAAGCCGCCCGTACACCTTCGCCAGGATGAGGTTCTTCTCCTTGAGCACCACGTCGAGCTTCTGTCGGAAGATCTTCGGGTCGAACAGGTCCTGGACGCGAAGCCCGATCCGCGCCGCTTTGTCCCCGTAGGCGGGTCCGATTCCCCGCTTTGTCGTCCCGAGCGCGTTCTTGCCGAGGAAGCGCTCGACGAGGCGCTCGATCTCCAGGTGGTACGGCATGATCAGGTGCGCGTTCCCCGAGATCGACAGACGCGAGACATCGACGCCCAGCGCGGTCAGCGTGTCCATCTCCTCGAGGAGCACGCGCGGGTCGATGACGACACCGTCGGCGATCACCGACGTGATATGCCGATACAAGATGCCCGACGGGATCAGGTGCAGCCTCAGGGCCTGTCCCTCGGCGATCACCGTGTGGCCGGCGTTGTTGCCACCCTGGTACCGGACGACGAAGTCCATCCGGTCGGCCAGATAGTCGACGACCTTGCCCTTGCCCTCGTCGCCCCACTGCGTCCCGAGCACGATGGCGGCCGGCATGGCCGCAGCTATCGCTCGAGGCGAAACCGGATCTGGACGTGCGTGTGATACTCGGTGATCTCGTTGTCCTCGACGACTGCGCTCGTCTCGAGGACGTCCATCCCCTCGATCGCCCGGATCGTCTTGGCCGCCTCGTTCAGTGCCTGGTGCGCTGCGTCGCGCCACGACTGCGTCGACACACCCACCAGATCGATCGTCTTGATGACCGCCATGTCCCTCCTTCCTCTGCTCCCTGCGCTATCGCTTCGCTTCTTGAGCGCGGCCCTGCGCTACCGCTTCGCTTCTTGAGCGCGGCCCCTGCGCGACCGCTTCGCTCCTACTGCGGTCCCCCTATCCGCGCTCGTACACCTCGATGAACCGGCGGTACTTCGCGGCGATGTCCGTCGCCGCGTTGTCGCGCGCGGCGGTCCCGTCCACGTACGCCTTGAGCGGGTCCCACCAGATCGAGCGGCCGATCGCAAAGCCGACGTAGCCCGGAACGCCCTGCCCCGTCCGGAGCCAGTGCTCGACCGCCGCGTCGTCCGCGCCGCGGCCGAGCACTACGCACGCGACGTTGCCGCGGCCGGGTCCGGATCGACACTGCGCCGCGATCGTCTCGCAGTCCTCGCGCCGGTCGATGCCCTCGATCTTCCACACGTCGGGCTCGACGCCCGCCTGCTGCAACTCGGCGATGGCCTGCCGCATCAGGACCGGCCGCTCCTGCTTGTCCCACCGTTCCTCGTCACCGCCGACGGCCTGGAGCTGGTGCGGTTCGGCCGGGACGAGCAGCTCGAACAAGAACTTGCGGTCGCGTTCGTGCAGCCAGTCGCTCAGCCGCCCGAGGCGCCCCGTCTGGCGCTCGTTCATCGCGGCGTCGCCCTCGGGGTTGTACCGAACGAGGACCTTCGAGAACGACGGATCGAACTCCTCGATATGCCCGCCGAAGTCCTCGTCGTATTGGAAATCGAACTCGTCCTGGCCGCTCTTCTCGACCGGCATCGCGAGCGTCAAGCCGTCGGCCTTCGCCTTGCGGGCGATGTCAGCGCCGAACTGCTCGTCCACGAGGGCGCCGGCCGACTCTCGGCTCACCCCCTCGTCGAGCGCGCGCAGGAGCCCCTCGAAGATCACGCCCTTCGCGTCCGAGATCCGGGCGGCCTCCTCGGCGTTCGGCTGACCGGTCACGCCGAAGAACTTCTTCTGGAACGATCCGCGATGGTCGAACGCCAGGATGTACAGGGGCCTGTCGTACCCGAGCTCCATCGTCTCGCCTCCTTGGCGGCTCGCTTACGGCTGCTCGAAGGGGTTCGTCGGCCTGAGCACCTCGACCGGGATCGGCGCGACTTCATCCCTGAAATAGTCGGCGTGAGTCGGCGAGCAGACGACGAAGCCGAAGTGCATCGGAACGGCCAGTTGCGGCGTCATCGCTTTCACAAGGCCCGCCGCCTCCCGCCAGTCCATCGTGTACGTGCCGCCGATCGGCACCATCGCAACGTCCGTACGCAGGCGCTCGAGCTCCGGCAGCGCATCGGTATCGCCGGCATGGTAGTAGGAGCGGCCGTCGAGCTCGAGGACGTACCCGACCCAGCCGTTGGTCTGCGGGTGCATATCCAGCCGCTCCTCGACGACGTTGTATGCAGGAACGGTCTGGATCTTCACGCCGGCGATCTCGAGCGAGTCGCCGGGAGCCACGGCGGTGACGTCGCCGCTAAGCTCGCTCGCGATGTCCTTCGGAGCCACGATCTTCGTTTCGGCCTTGCGCAGCCGCTCGATCTCATGTGGCTGGTAGTGATCGAAATGCGCGTGCGTCAACAAGATGACGTCCGCCGGCGCATCGTCCGCCGCAGTCCCCCACGGGTCGATGTACATCGTCATGCCGTCCGCCGCATAGCGCATCGCGGACTGACGGAACCACGTGAATCGCTCGAGCACGGCGTCCCCTCCTTCGCAAAACGGCTGCCTGTGTAGTCTGGCACGCCGTGTCCGCTGCCGAACCGGTCGTTCACCGCGGCGACCTGCGCGCGAGCCTGTCGCTTCTGCGGCGCAACCGCAACTTCCGCCGGCTGTACCTCGCCTCGGTGATTTCGCTCGGAGGAGATTGGTTCCTCCTCGTCGCCCTTCTCGGCCTCGTTCTGCGGTTGTCCGGACCGATCGCGGCCGGCCTACTCGTGGCGGCACAGGAAATCCCCTTCTTCGTGATGTCGCCCGTCGGCGGCCTCCTCGCCGATCGACTCGACCGCCGGCGACTGATGATCGGGTGCGACGTCGCCCGCGTCGTCCTGTGCCTCGGGTTCCTGCTCGTGCGCGACGAGAGCACCGTCTGGCTGGCGTTCCTGCTGCTCGCGGCGATTTCCTCGTTCGGAGCGGTGTTCGAGCCGGCTTCGATGGCCGCGCTTCCAAACGTCGTCGACAGCAAGGACCTCGGGCCGGCGAACGCCCTCGTCGGCTCGGTATGGGGAACCATGCTCGCTGTGGGGTCGGCGCTCGGCGGCGTCGTCGCGGCGACACTGGGGCCGCACACGGCGTTCGCGATCGATGCGGCCTCCTTCGCGGCGTCCGCCGCCCTCATCGCCGGCGTCCGCCGATCCTTCGCGGAGACACGTGTATCCACTGAGCACCCCGGCGCCGTCAGCGCGACTGTCGAAACCGTCCACTACGCCCGGCGCGACCACCGCGTCCTCGCGCTCCTCAGCGTTAAGGCGGGCTTCGGCCTCGGGGCGGGTGTTCTCGTGCTCCTGTCCGTCTTCGGGTCGCAGGTGTTCCATCGCGGCGATGTCGGCATCGGCGTTCTGATGTCCGCGCGCGGCGTGGGGGCCCTGATCGGGCCGTTCGTCGGCCGGGCGTTCACGGGACCGGGGGATCGGCGGCTGTTCGCCGTCATCGGTTTCGCACTGGCCGTCTTCGGCATCGGGTACGCGACGCTCGGGCTCATGCCAACGATCGCGCTCGCGGCGCCCGTCGTTGCGTTCGCGCATCTGGGCGGTGGTGCCCAGTGGACGCTGTCCTCCTACGGACTGCAGCGGATCGTGCCCGACCGGCTTCGCGGGCGCGTCTTCGCGTTCGATCAGGCATTGATCACGCTCACGCTCGCGATCTCGAGCCTCGTCACGGGCTGGGCCGCGGTAAGAATCGGCCCGCGGCCGACGGCCGTAGCGCTCGGGACGGTCGCCGTCGCGTGGGCGCTCGTGTGGACGTGGCTTACGACCGGCGTCCGCCGGGCGACGATGATAGAGGGCAACGGCGCGGCGTCGGAACTCGCGGAGGCGCCGCTCGGTGGGCCGCCCGCGGCCTAGGGACCGGGCGGTGTCCGCGGGGGCGGCGGCGGTGGCGGCGAGGCGGCGCCCTCCGGCGCCCTGGCGCGCTCCGATGGGGCCGTCCCGGGCGACCCGAACGAGACCCCGGGCCCCGGCTGCGTGAAGTTCACCTGCGGGGGGCCCGCGTCACGGATGGCGTCGGGCACCTCGAAGAACTCTTCCTCCTCGAAATGAAACGTGTTCGCGATGGTGTTCGAGGGGAAGGACTGGACGCGGCGGTTGTAGTCGCGCACGTTCGCGTTGTAGAAGCGTCGTGCCGTCTGCAGGCGATCCTCAGTGTTGGACAGCTCCTGCTGCAGAGCGAGAAAGTTCTCGTTCGCGCGGAGTTGCGGATAGTTCTCGGCGACGGCGAATAACTGCCGCAGCGCCGCGACGAAGGGACCCTCCGCGGCCGCCTGCTGCGCCGGCGAGCCCGTCGCTGCCGCGGCGGCGGCGCGGGCGCGCGTCACGTTCTCGAATACCTCGCGCTCGTGCTGCGCGTACCCCTTGACCGTCTCGACGAGGTTCGGAATGAGGTCGTACCGGCGACGAAGCTCCGTGGCGATATTCGCCCAGGCGTCGTTGATCAGCTGCCTTTGCGAGACGAACCGGTTGTACGAGACGACGACGCCGATCGCGACGAGCGCGACGAGCGCCAGCACCACCCACAGCCATGTCATGCCGGTTCCCTCCTCCAAGACGTTGCGCAAAGACCCCGGGCCAGCCTACCGCGACCGGCCGCAGCTCCTGCCACAGCGAGAGCGCTCGCGAAGGCGTTCGTCCGTGACGCTTCCGCACTATGAAGCGAGGGCGTCAGGCGCGCGTTCGAGAGGACCGGCGCGTGCCGAGCAGGACGGCGATGCCGAGCGCAATCAGCAACAGCGGCGGGAGATACTCGGCCCGAATCGTCCAGGCGCCGAGCCGGTCCAGGAGGAAGGCCACGCCGATCGCGACGAAGAACAGCCCCATTGCGATCGCGCCGCGGTCGTAGCGATCAGCCGTGCCGCACCTCCACCTGTCCGATGCCGACCGAAAGCTCGAGAAACAGAACGGGCGCAGACTCCTGGCCGCCCGTCCGGAACTCGGCGCCGAAACCACTCCGCTCCTCGCCGAAGACACGAACGTCTCCCACACCGGCCCTCGCGTGCACGCCCACGGATGCGTCCCCCGGTGCGATGACGACGAGCTGACCGACGCCGACGTGGCCCTCCACACGCGTCGAGCCCGGCACGAGAAAAGCCGAGGACAGTCGGCTCAGGTCGATCGTTAGCTTTCCCACTCCGAGCTCGAACGTTTGACTCCGGACTATGGCCGGACGGATGGTCCGGTCGCCCACCCCGGCGCCGAGGGGTACGTCTACCACGGTTGTCGCGACGAGGGCGAGGCTCAGCACAACTCCGAGCACGACGAGGCCGCCGGACGTCCCGCCGAGGAACCCGACGACGAGCAGCGCCGCGCCGACGGCGATGAGTGCGATCGGCAGTGCGATATCCCAGTCGATCGTCGCAACGTCGAGCGCTTCGAGGAGCCACAGCACGCCGAGAACGGCGAGGCCGAAACCGAGAAGGAGGCGGCCCGCGTGGATGCCAGTCGACCTCGGCGGCCGCGGCGCGTCGGGTTCCCGGTTCATCGCCCCCGCGTCGAAGTCTCCAGGATGATCGCGACGCCGACGGCGATCAGGGCGACCGGCCAGAAGAACCGCCAGACGCCGGGGAATGCGATGTTGAGCAAGAGGATCACGCCAACGGCGACGAGCACCGCGCCGATGATGATTCGGGGCGAATCGCCGGACGCCGCGGGGTGCGCCGGGCTGGGGGGCGGTGCCGCCCCGGGTTCCTCCTCCGGGATGAAGATCCAGCCGAGGACATACAGGAGCACTCCGCCGCCGCCGGCGAGCGCCAGGACGACGAACGCGATCCGGATGGCCACGGGATCGACGCCGAAGTAGTAGCCCAAGCCGGCGCACAGGCCCGCAATGATCCGATTCGAGCGGCTTCTCGTCAGCCGTCGTTCAGCGCGGTACTCGTCTGGTCGTTCGGGGCGGTACTCGTCTAGTCGTTCGGGGCGGTACTCGTCTGGTCGTTCGCCGCGCAGCTGGTCGGGCTCGTCCGGGCGCCGTGGCGTCTCGCTCACGTCCGCAGCCTACGCCGTTGGAACATCCGGCTCCCCTAGTCCTCGGGCGTCGGCCGCCGCGCTCGCGCGGCTCTGGCCGCCTACGCCTTCATGACGTCGGCCGGAACAGCGCGCTCGAAGACAAGCGCTCCGTCCCGCGCGTCGACGCGGATGGTGTCGCCGGCCTGGACCTCACCGGCGAGCAACCGCATCGCGAGCGCGTCCTGCAGGTCCCGCTGGATCACACGCTTGAGCGGCCGCGCCCCGTAGGCAGGATCGAAGCCCTTCGCCGCGAGATACTCACGCGCGTCCGCGCTCAGATCGAGGTCCAGGTTGCGCTCGGCGAGGCGGTCGCGCAGCTGGCGAACCTGGATGTCCACGATCTGAGCGATCTCCTCTCGACCGAGCGGCTCGAAGACCACGATCTCGTCGACGCGATTCACGAACTCCGGGCGAAACGTCGCGCGCACCTCGGCCAAAACCTTCTCGCGCCGCTCCTCGGGCGAGGCGGAGAGGTCGGTGAAGACCACAGAGCCGAGGTTCGACGTCATGATCACGACGGCGTTTCGAAAGTCCACCGTCCGGCCCTGCCCGTCGGTGAGCCGCCCGTCGTCGAGGAGCTGCAGCAGCACGTTGAACGCGTCCGGGTGCGCCTTCTCGATCTCATCGAGCAGGACGACAGTGTACGGACGCCTCCGGACGGCCTCCGTGAGCTGACCGCCCTCCTCGTACCCGACGTAACCGGGCGGCGCCCCCAGCAGCCGGGACACCGTGTGTCGTTCCTGGTACTCGCTCATGTCGATGCGCACCATGGCGCGCTCGTCGTCGAACAGGAACTCCGCGAGCGCGCGGGCGAGCTCCGTCTTTCCAACGCCGGTCGGCCCGAGGAAGATGAACGAGCCGATCGGCCGGTTGGGATCGGACAGGCCGGCGCGCGAGCGCCGGATGGCGTTGGCGACCGCGGTCACGGCCTCCTCCTGGTCGACGATCCGCTCGTGCAGCGCGTCCTCGAGATGCAGAAGCTTCTGCATCTCACCCTCCATGAGCCGGGACACGGGGATCCCCGTCCACTTGCTCACGACCTCGGCGACGTCCTCCTCGTCGACCTCCTCCTTGAGCATCTTGCGGTCGCGCTGGATCTCGGCCAGCTCGGCCTGCTGCTGCTCCATCTGTTTCGTGAGCTCGACGATCCGGCCGTAGCGGAGCTCCGCCGCACGCTCGAGGTCGCCGTCGCGCTCGGCGCGGTCGGCCTCGCCGCGCGCGTCCTCGATCTGGGAGTTGAGCGATCTGATCGCGTCGATGTGCTCGCGCTCCCGCTGCCAATGCGTCCGCATCGAGTGGCTGCGCTCGCGAAGGTCGGCGAGCTCCTGCTCGAGCTTCTCCAGACGCTCCGTGCTGGCCGCGTCGGTCTCCTTCTTCAGCGCTGCGCGCTCGATCTCCAGCTGCTTCATTCGCCGCTCAACCTCGTCGATCTCGATCGGCATCGAGTCGATCTCGATCCGAAGCCGCGACGCGGCCTCGTCGATCAGGTCGATGGCCTTGTCGGGCAGGAACCGGCCGCTCACGTAGCGGTGCGAGAGCACGGCGGCGGCCACGAGCGCCGAGTCCTGGATCCGGACGCCGTGATGGACCTCGTAACGCTCCTTGAGTCCGCGGAGGATCGCGATGGCGTCCTCGACGCTCGGCTCGCCGACGTATACAGGCTGGAACCGCCGCTCGAGCGCCGGGTCCTTCTCGATGTGCTCGCGGTACTCGTCGAGGGTGGTCGCGCCGATCGCGCGCAGCTCGCCGCGCGCGAGCATCGGCTTCAGCATGTTGCCCGCATCGACCGCGCCCTCGGCGGCGCCCGCACCGACGATCGTGTGCAGCTCGTCGATGAACGTGATGATCTCTCCCTCGCTCTCGGCGATCTCTCGGAGGACGGCCTTGAACCGCTCCTCGAACTCGCCTCGGTACTTGGAACCCGCGACGAGCGCACCGATGTCCAGGGCGATCACCCGCTTGTCCCTGAGCGACTCGGGGATATCGCTGGCCACGATCCGCTGGGCGAGCCCCTCGACGATGGCCGTCTTGCCTACGCCGGGCTCGCCGATCAGCACTGGATTGTTCTTGGTCCGGCGCGAGAGCACCTGGATGACACGACGGATCTCGTCGTCCCGGCCGATGACCGGGTCGAGCCTTCCACGCCGCGCGAGCTCCGTGAGATCGCGCCCATACCGTTCAAGGACCTGGTACTTCTCCTCGGGGTTCTGGTCGGTGACTCGTTGACGGCCGCGCACGTCCGCCAGCGCGCTCAACACCGCATCGCGCGTGAGGCCCGCCTGCTCCAGAACGCGACCGGCGGCTCCGTCGCCGTCTATCAGCGCGAGCAGGATGTGCTCGGTCGAGACGTACTCGTCGGTCAGCGCCTTCGCCTCGGCGAACGCGCGATCGAGCATCGCGGCGGTCCGCGGCGACAGCCGGACCTCGACGCCTTGGGCGAACACCTTCGGCAGCCGGTCGAGCTCCGCGTCCACCTGGTCGCGAATCGCGCGTGGCGATCCGCCGAGGGCGTGCAGGAGCGGATACACGACGCCCTCGGGGTCGGAGAGGAGCGCATGCAGCACGTGCTCTGGTTCAATGGTCTGGTGACTGCGCGCGACGGCGCGCTCTCGCGCCGCCCCGAGCGCGGCCTGCGACTTCAGGGTGAGTTTGTTCAGATCCACTTCTTAATCCCTCGTCGGTCTCGACTTGACTGTTGCCGCGCTTTCCGCCGTGCGCTGCCAAGGGAACACGGCACCGGCTCGGACGGGGACGATCTCGAACGTCGCCGTCGACGGGCCCATCGGCATCGGCTTCGGCCGCCGGACACGGCGCACCTCAGCCTCGAGCTCGGCCGTGCGCCGACGAAGCTCCTCGAGCTCCGCCTGCATTTGCATGATCAGCTTCACGCCGGCCAGGTTCACACCCCTGCGCTGCGTGAGCTCCTGGATGATCTGCAGCCTCGCAAGATCGCGATCGGAGTATCGACGGGTGTTGCCCGACGTCCGCTTCGGCGTTAGGAGCCCCTTTCGCTCGTAGATTCGGAGCGTCTGCGGGTGCACACCGGCCAGCTCGGCCGCGACGCTGATGATGTAGACCGCCCGTTCTTCGACGGGCGGACGCCGCTTACGCCGGTCCTGCTCCATGATGGTCTCCTACCTCTCCACACCGAGTCGCTTGCGCGGCGACTCCTTCTCGATCTCCTGAAGCTGCCTCAGCAGCTGCTTCTCCTCGCGTGACAGCCTCTTCGGCACGTTCACGCTGACGGTCACGAGCAGGTCTCCTCGGCCACCCTTCTTCGGCGCTCCCTTGCCGCGAATGCGGAATGTCTGACCGCTCTGCGTCCCACCGGGGACCTTGAGGGTGACCGGTCCGTTCAGCGTCGGGACGCCGACGTTTGCTCCCAGCGCCGCTTCTGCGAAGGTGACCGGGAGCTCGATCGTCAAATCGTTCCCCCTCCGCGCGAACAGCGAGTGCTCGGCGACGTGGACGATCACGAAGAGGTCGCCCGCAGTTGCACCGGGCCCCGCCGGCTCCCCGCGACCCTTGAGCCGGATCTTCGCGCCGTCCCGGACGCCCGCCGGGATCCGTACCTGGAATGTGCGAGCCTGCCGAACCGAGCCGGAGCCGTGGCACTGGGTGCACGGCGTCTGCACGACGCGTCCCGTGCCCCGGCACGTCGGACACGTCTGCGACACCGCGAACAGGCCCTGGTTCACCTGGATCACGCCGTCACCGCCGCACTGAGGGCAGGTCATCGGCGAGGTTCCTGGTTCTGCACCGGAACCGCCGCACCGGGGACACGACGCGGGCCCGTCGATGCGGACGGGAACCGTCGTACCGGTCATCGCGTCGTCGAACGAGACGCGGACCTCCGTCTCGAGGTCGGCGCCCCGCCGCGCCTGTGCCCCGCGCGCGCGGCTGCGCCGGCTCCCTCCGAACAATCCACCGAACAAGTCACCGAGGTCGCCGAGATCGCCGAGGTCCTCGACGCGGACCCGCTGACCACCCGGGAACCCGCCGGCGCCACCGGGGAAGCCGCCGCCGGGAAAGCCGCCGCCGGCCGCGCCGAAGCCGGACGCGGCCATGTCGCGGACCTGGTCGTACTGCTTGCGCTTCTCTTCGTCGCCGACAACGTCGTAGGCGGCCGAGACCTCCTTAAAGCGATCCTCAGCCGCCTTATCGTTCGGATTGGCGTCGGGATGGTACTTCTGTGCGAGCTTTCGATAGGCCTTCTTGATCTCGGCCTGCGACGCGTTCTTCGGCACGCCGAGGACCTGGTAGTAGTCCTTCTCGAACCACTCACGCCGGACGTCGCCGTTCACGAGCGACCTCTAGTTCTCCTGGGGGCTACCGCTCGCGCCTTCGCGCTCGCTTCTTGAGCCCCCAGTCCCCCCGCTCTCCTGGGGGCTACCGCTCGCGCCTTCGCGCTCGCTTCTTGAGCCCCCAGTCCCCCCGCTCTCCTGGGGGCTACCGCTCGCGCCTGCGCGCTCGCTTGTCGAGCCCTGGCCCTCGTCCTTGTCGTCGGTCGCGTGGCTCACGCTCGGGTACCCGACGCGAACGCCGGCCGGCCGGATCACGCGGCCGCGCAGCTTGTATCCCTGCCGGAAGACGTCGTGGACGACGGGCTCGTCATCCCCACCGGCCGATCCCATCAGGGCTTCGTGCTCGGTGGGATCGAACGCTCGTCCCTCGGCGTTGATCCGCTCGACGCCCTCTGACCGCAGCGCTTCCTGCAGCTTGGCGTAGACGAGCTCGACGCCCCGATGAAATTTCTCGAAATCAGGCTTCTGCTCGGCCGCCATCAGCGCGAGCTCGAACTCGTCGAGCACCTCGAGCAGCTTGCGAACGAGCGGCTCGGCGGCCATTTCGATGGCCTGCGTCTGCTCCCGGAGAACGCGCTTGCGATAGTTGGCGAACTCCGCCTGAAGCCGCTGGAGGTGTTCGCGGTACTCGGCAACTTCGTCGCGAGGTGGACCCTCCGCCGCCTGCTTGGCGGCGCCGGCATCGGTCGGAGGGGACGGACCGGCCGCCCCGGCCGACGCCGGGGCGGCCTCATCCGGGCGCACGCGCCGCCGGTCCGTGACCTTGACCTTCGGACGGTCGTCGGCCTCGGACGACTCGCGGTCGGTGCGCTCCCGATCGGTCACGATGCCTTCACCGTGATCTTTCGCGGCTTGGCCTCCTCGCGCTTGGGGACCTCGATCGTGAGGACACCCTTGTCGAACGACGCCGTCACCTTCTCGGCGTCGGCGGTCGTCGGCAGCGTCAGCGTCCGCGTGAACTGTCCGTAACGACGCTCGATCCGACGGAACGACTCGTCGCTCGCGTCCTTGTAGAAGAACTCGCGCTGACCCTTGATGCTCAGCGTGTTGTCCTCTACGGACACCTCGACGTCCGCCGGCTCGATGCCGGGCAGCTCGACGGCCACGACGAACCTGTCGCCGCTCTCGTATACATCGAGGGGCGGGACCCACGCGCCGGTGCTGCTGGTTGCGGACTCGCCGCCGCCATACGTGCGACCGAACAGACGGTTGATCTCGTTCTGAATCGACATCAGGTCCCGGAAGGGATCCCAACGCTCGACCATGCTCATCTACGACGCACCTCCCTCGTCGACGATCTCGCCCTCGACGACGTCCCCGTCGCCGCTCTCGGGCGCTGCCCCGCCGGCCGCAGCCGACTGCTGCTGCTCCGGCTGAGGCTGGACGTTCTGGTACATGGCCTGCCCGATCCGCTGGAAGACCTGCATCAGGTGATCGGAGGCCGACTTGATGGCATCGACGTCCTCTCCCTTCAGCACCTCCTTCAGCTCGTCGTTCGCCTTCGTCAGCTCGTTGCGGTCGCTCTCGGAAACCTTCTCGCCCCACTCCTCGACCGCCTTGTCGACCTGGTACGTGAGCTGGTCGGCCGTGTTCCGCGCCTCCGCGGCCTCGCGCCGCTGGTGGTCCTCGGCCGCGAACTTCTCGGCGTCCTTGACCATGCGATCGATATCGTCCTTCGACAGCGCGGTCCCGCCCGTGATCGTCATCTGCTGCTCCTTGCCGCTGGCAAGGTCCTTCGCCGAAACGTTCACGATGCCGTTGGCGTCGATGTCGAACGCAACCTCGATCTGCGGCATGCCTCGCGGCGCCGGCGGAATGCCGACCAGGTGGAACTTGCCGAGCGAGCGTACGCCGGGCGAGTACACCGTCTCGGCCTCGCCCTGCAGAACGTGGATCTCGACCGTTGTCTGATTGTCGTCCGCGGTCGTGAAGATCTCCGACTTGCGCGTCGGGATCGTGGTATTGCGCTCGATGAGCTTGGTGAAGATTCCGCCCTTGGTCTCGACGCCGAGAGACAGGGGTGTCACGTCGAGAAGCAGGATGTCCTTCACGTCGCCCTTCAGCACGCCCGCCTGGATCGACGCCCCGACCGCCACGACCTCGTCGGGGTTGACACCCTTATGCGGCTCCTTGCCGCCGGTGAGGCGCTTGACGAGCTCCTGGATCATCGGCATGCGGGTCGCGCCGCCGACCAGGATGATGTGGTCGATCTGCCCGACGTCCTTGCCCCAGTCCTTGATCGCCTGGTCGAACGGCGAGCGAGTCCGCTCGACGAGATCCTCTGTCATCCGCTCGAACTCCGAGCGGGTGAGCTTCATTTCCAGGTGCAGCGGACCCTCGGCGGTCGCGGTGACGAACGGAAGGTTGACGGTCGTCTCGGCGACCTGTGACAGCTCGATCTTGGCCTTCTCGGCGGCCTCCTTGAGACGCTGAAGCGCCATCCGGTCCTTCGACAGGTCGACGCCGTGAGCGTTCTTGAACTCCTTGACCATCCAATCGATGATCCGCTGATCCCAGTCATCGCCGCCCAACTGGGTGTCGCCGTGGGTGGCCTTGACCTCGAACACACCCTCGCCGATCTCGAGCAGCGAAACGTCGAACGTCCCGCCGCCCAGGTCGAAAACGAGGATCGTCTGGTCGTGCTGCTTGTCGAGGCCATAGGCCAGCGCGGCCGCCGTCGGCTCGTTGATGATCCGGAGCACCTCGAGACCGGCGATCTGACCGGCCTCCTTGGTGGCCTGGCGCTGCGAGTCGTCGAAGTAGGCCGGGACGGTGATCACGGCCTGCGTCACGGTGTCGCCGAGGTAGGCCTCGGCGTCTCGCTTGAGCTTCATCAGGATCTGCGCCGAGATCTCCTGCGGCGTCCACTTCTTGGCGTCGACGTCGACGGACCAGGAGCGGTCGCCCATGTGGCGTTTGACCGACCGCACCGTGCGATCGGGGTTGGTGATGGCCTGGCGCTTGGCGACCTCCCCGACGAGGATCTCCCCGTTCTTCGAGAACCCCACGACGGAGGGCGTCGTCCGCGCTCCCTCAGCGTTCGGGATGACCAGCGGCTCTCCGGCCTCCAGCGTCGAGACGACGGAGTTGGTCGTCCCCAGGTCGATCCCCACGGCACGTGGCATCTGCTTCCTCCCTACGTCCAGCGAGTGTCGGGACCGGGCCTCCCCGGCCTGTTCCTCACGCGTACAAAGGTAGAAACTTGAGTCTGGGCTTGTCAATTCCCGGAACGCAGGATTTGAGTGCTACGGACTCAAGTTCTTGACGAGGCCCGACGCGTCGGCCTCGGTCCCGAAAATGCCGCGGGCGGTTCCTGGGCCCGGTTCGTGACCTCCGCAGGACCGGAGGACGCCCCGGCCGATCGAGCCTGGGGCGCCGCCGGATGGGCCCGCGCATAGACTCGGCCCGTGCTCGTCCGCGCCGCCGTGCTCGTCGCAATCGTCGGCCTCGCCGGGGTGCTCTTCGTGCGGCGGGCGAGGCGCATCGCCCGCCTCGTCCTGCTCGGGCGTCCCGTTCGACGGACGGAGGATCTCCCGGTTCGTCTGGAGCGGGAGGGCGTAGTGGTGCTCGGGCAGCGGAAGTTGCTCCAACGCCTCGTGCCGGGCGCGATGCACGCCCTCATCTTCTGGGGATTCCTCGTTTTGTTGACGACGATCGTCGAGGCAGCGGGCCAGGCAGTCGATCCGGCCTTCGCGATCCCCCTCATCGGTCATGCGGGGTGGCTCGGGCTCCTACAGGATGTCTTCGCCGCGTTGGTGCTCGTCGGCGTTGCCACGGCATTCGCCATCCGGAAGGTCCAGCGGCCGGAACGATTCGTCGGCAGTCACATGGAAGAGGCCGACCTGATCCTGGTCTGGATCGTCGGCATCATCCTCACGCTCTTGGGGCTCGACGCCGTCCGCATCGCGCAGGGTGTCGCCGAGGCGCCCGTCGGCTGGACTCCCCTCGCGGACGTGCTCTCTCGCCTCTTCGCGCCGATGGGACCGACGGCCCTGAACGTCTTCGAGGACGTGTTCGTCTGGTCGCATCTGGCTCTGATCCTGGGATTCCTGGTGTACATCCCGTACTCCAAGCACCTGCACATCGTCACGGCGGCGATCAACGTCTTCTTCGCGCAGACGCGCCCGCGCGGCTATCTGACCCCGCTGCGGATCGATCTCGAGGCGCTCGAGACCGACGATGTCTCGTTCGGCGCGCGAACCGTCAGCGACCTGACGCGCAAGGAACTGCTCGACCTCACCGCGTGCACCGAGTGCGGCCGCTGCCAGGCCGCGTGCCCGGCATGGAACACCGCCAAGCCCCTCTCGCCGAAGCTGCTCATCATGAACCTGCGCGATCACCTCTTCCGGCAGGATGCATCCGCCTCCGAGGTCGCGGCCGGCGCCGCCGGGACTGCGCTCGTCCCCGACGTCGTCGATCCCGAGGTGATCTGGTCGTGCACGACGTGCGCCGCGTGCGTCCAAGAATGCCCGGTCGACATCGAGCACATCGACACGATCGTCGACATCCGTCGCAATCTCGTCATGGCCGAGTCGTCGTTCCCCTCCGAAGCCGGCGCCCTCCTTCGCAATCTCGAAAACGCCGGCAACCCCTGGGGCCAGCCGCAGGCCCGCCGGGCGGATTGGGCCGACGGTCTCGACGTCCGCGTCCTGGCCGACGGCGAACGCGCTCCCGAGTACTTGTATTGGGTCGGCTGCGCGTCGTCGTTCGACGACCGGGCACGGGCGACGGCCCGGGCGACGGCGCGCCTCCTGGCGCGAGCCGAGGTGGCCTTCGCCGTCCTCGGTCCGCGGGAGACGTGCACGGGTGACCCGGCGCGCCGGCTCGGCAACGAGTACCTGTTCCAGACGATGGCGGAGCAGAACGTCCGGACACTGACCGACGTCGGTGCCACGAAGATCGTGGCGTCCTGCCCGCACTGCTTCAACACGCTGCGCAACGAGTACCCGGACTACGGCGGACGCTTCGAGGTCGTCCATCACTCACAGCTGCTCGCCGAGCTCGTGTCCTCCGGCCGGATCCGGCCGACCCGTCGGCTTCGGGAGCAGCTGACGTACCACGATCCGTGCTACCTGGGTCGCCACAACGACGTGTATACGGCGCCACGCCGCGCGCTCGACGCGATCCCGGGGGCGGCGCTCGTCGAGATGCCGCGTCACGGACCACGTGGATTCTGCTGCGGGGCCGGAGGCGCTCGAATGTGGATGGAGGAACGCATCGGCAAGCGCATCAACGAGGAGCGCTCGGACGAGGCCTTGTCGACCGGGGCGTCGACCGTCGGCGTGGCCTGTCCGTTCTGTCTGATCATGCTCGACGACGGGACGCGTGCGCGAGGCGCGGAGGTTCGCGTGGCGGACGTCTCTCAGCTGCTGGAAGCGGCCACCGCTCCCGAGCGCGACAACGCCGAAGAAGCTCAGACGTCATGACCCACGGCGGTCACCGGGCTTGTTGCCCGCGCTCGACGGGCCTCGAGATGGTCGAACGAGCTCTGCTTCGCTCGTGTCCCATCGCCAGGTGTTGTCCGGGGTGATGTGAGTGCCGCCGATCCAGCGGTCGATGCCGATGAGATCGACTCGGTCGTCTTCACCGCGGAGCGCGCGCTCTCCGGTTCGCGTCAGCCGAAGGCTCAGGCGCACGAAGCGCAGGCTGTCGCTGAGGGGAGGAGGCGGGGGAAGTGGTGCGCCGTCTTCGGTTTCGAGCAGCCTTCGCTTCCCCTGCCCGAGTACCGAGAGGGTTCGGTAGAACCAGGCGTCGCCGAGGAAGGGCGCTTCTTCGGATCGCTGCACGGCGACGAAGGAGGCCGGAGGTGTGCGGGCGCCGTCGGCGATCGTCTGCAGGGCGGATCGTTCCGTCCGGGAGAGCCCGTCCGCCGCGGCGGGCAGCTCCTCGAGCAAACGCCGAAGCGCGGGAGCGAGAAACGGGAGGTGCGCGGTCTCATGCGTCGCCCACTCCGCCAAGCCGGTAGGCTCCGGCGCCTGGAATGCGGCCCACGCGCTCGCCGCCGCCCGGAGCGCGGCCGGTTCCGCCCGGTGGCGCGACGGCCACAGCGTCTCGAGCTCTCGCGCCGTCAACTCGCCCAGACCGGCGAACGACGGCCTGCCGGGGAACGACCCGATGACGATCATCTCGGGCGCGGCCTGCGTGGTGTGCGCGAGCGCGAGTGCGTCCAGGAGCTGGAGCTGATCGTAGAGGTCGTGCTCGAACCAGAGCACCACCCGAACGTCGTGGCGCAGCGCGCCCAACAGCTGGGCGTCGCGCCGCTCGAGCGCCGAGAGCAGCGCCTGCCCGCGACCCCAGCCGCAGTCGGCGAGGAAGCGGGCGCGTGTCTGCAGCAGCTCCTGCCGCGGCGCCGCCGGCACCGGCCCCTCATGGAGCACGTCCTGCCACGGCAGGACGGCGCCGCCGAGCGCGGTCTGCCGCAGGGTATTGCCGGCGCTCTCGCCGTTGGTGACGTGGAGGAGCGACGGCCGCGACGTGGGCGCGCCGCCGCGGCGAGTGAGATAGGCGGCGCCGCAGGTGCAGTGGTCGAGCGAGATGCAGGCGCAGCCGACGACGCGAGCGAGTTCATCCCGCATTCGCCGCAACGCCGCGATGCGAGCGTCGATCTGGTCGATCTTCGCCGCCATCCGCATCCGCAGCGCCTCCGAGGGCGCACCCGAGCGACGTGCCGCACGGAGGTATTCGGCGATCTCTCCCAGCGTGAAGCCGACCGCCTGTGCCTCCTTGATCGCCCCAACGAAACGCACCGTCTCCTCGTCGTACCGGCGGTGCCCGCTCGGCGTCCTTTCTGGCGCCGGCAGCAGTCCCCGCCGCTCGTAGTAGCGGAGCGTCTCGACGTTCACTCCGGCACGTTCCGCGACCTCGCCGACTCTCACGCCCGCAAACGATAGACCCGTACCTGGGTACGGAAAGCAACGCCCAGCGACTCGCCTGTCCTCGAGGCTGGAGAACTCATCGAGTTAGGACCACTAGGCCGTTCGTCCTCGCCCGTCCGACGTTCGGTCGCGGACGCCTGGCGAGGGATGGGGCAAGGAACACCCATGTTGCTTCCCCCGACGCCTCGCGGACGCTGCCCGGTTCAAGGCTTCGTCCGAACCGTCCGAAAGAAGCACTAGACCGAAGGACCGTGGGCGCCGGGCTGTGTCCCCTTGCGGTCGCGCGAAGAGGCAGGCGGCGCGCGTCCCGCGCCGGCGAGGAGTGGTGAGCGGTGGAGGCGACGCTCGATCATCGAACGGTCGACGCCGCGAGGTGTCGGCGGCTGGCGAAGTCGCTGCAGCTCGACGCCGTCGGCGTCCTGCATCGCGACGACGCCGGCCGGACGTTGACGTGGTGGACGGCACCTGGAGCGCCCGTGCTTCCTCCCGACGTCGACACGATCATCGACGGTGAGGCGGACGGGTGGATCGTCGCTCCCGTCGGTGAGCACGACGTCGTCGTAGGCAGGCTGAGCGAAGGATCGGCCGGCCACGCGCCGGCGGCGTTGCGCTCCCTCCTGGCAATTGCACCGCCGCGCCACGAGTCGCGCGGTGAGGCCGAAGAGGACCTCGACGAGGAGCGCGGACGGTGGGCGTACGCGATCCACGACGGTCTCACACAGGTGGTCACCGCGGCCGTCCTGGATCTCGAATGGCGCGCGCGTCAGGTCGACCAGAACCCGGACGACGCCTCGAAGGTGCTTTCGGAGGCAGCGGTCGACCTCCGGGCGGCGCTAGAGGAGATTCGGTCGATCCTCGCGATCGTCACACCCGACGGGACCGACGCGGGCCAACAGACGTCACTCGACCTGATCGTTCGCAAGGCCGCCGAACGGTGGCACGTACCGGCCTCTTGCTCCCTCGACGGCGACCTCGGTCGAGTTCCCGCAGCCGTGATGGACGCGGCATCGTCGGTCATCCGCGAAAGCGTCGCTAATGCGGCCAAGCACTCGTCTACCCGGCGGATCGCGGTTTACGTGGCGGCGCGGCCAACGGAGATGACGGTGAGCGTCGAGGACAACGGACGTGGCTTTCGCCCCCAGGAAGCGACGGGTAGCGGGCATCTCGGACTCATGATGATGCGCCGACGCGTCGAAGAGCTCCACGGAACGCTCGACATCGAATCCGAACCCGGACGGGGAACGCGCGTCGTCGCCCGACTTCCGGTCGAAGAAGGAGAGACGCCGTGAGGATCATGATCGTCGACGACCATGCACTCGTTCGACGCGGCATGGCGCACGTCGTCCGCGAGTGCTTCGAGGAGGCGCAGGTCGTCGAGGCCAGCAGCGCGGAGGAGGCCGTCTCCGCGATGGAGGCGAGCCCGCTCGACCTGGCGCTCGTCGACGTCCGGATGCCGGAGACAGACGGACTCGACCTGCTGCACACGCTGCGAACCAGATGGCCGGGGATGCCCGTGATCATGCTGACGACGTTCGATCACGCGAACTACGTCCGACGAGCGCTGGCCGAGGGCGCCGCCGGATACCTCCTGAAGGACGCAACACCTGACGACCTCGAGCAGGCGATCAAGGTCGCCGTGTCGGGCGGCGGCAATGTTCTGTCGCCGCGGGTCATCCAAAACCTGTTCGAATCGATGGACGAGTCCACGGACGATCGCGACACGCATCGACGGCCGGCCTCGGCGCTGACGCAGCGGGAAACGGACATCCTCGCCCTGCTTTCCGAGGGACGCAGCAACCGGGACATCTCCCGCGCGCTCTTCCTCTCCGAAAAGACCGTCAAAGCGCATCTCGCAGCCATCTTCCGGAAGCTCGGGGTGAGCAACCGGACACAGGCGGCGATGGCGGCCGTCGCGATGGGGATCGGCAACGGCCCGCTCACGGCCGACGCGACCATGGGCGGATCCGCGGGGGGCGGGCAATGAGGCCGAGCCGCCGTCGCCTGGGACGCCGAGACGGCGTGAACGAGATTGCGCAGGTGAGGACGGGTTCGTGAACGACGCGCGCACGGATGCCTCGACGCCGGCCTCATTGTCGGTCGATGCCTACGAGGAGGACTGGTACCGAAGCTTGCGGGCTCTCGCCGAGCGGCGTCGAACCGAACTGGAGCGGTTCGAGGACGAGGACGATGTCTCCGAACAGGAGCAGGAGCGGCGACCCGCCGCGACGCCCGCCGAACTGACGCTCGAACACAACGAACCCAACGGGACCCAGGCACGGGGGATTCCGGCGCTCGCAGACGACCCGGCCGGGTTCTGGGCGACGTCAGCACCACCGTCCGTCGAGTCGCCGGCCGAGGAGCCGACGACGGTCGCGCAGCCGGCCGAGGAGCCGACGGCCACGGTCGCGCAGCCGGCCGAGGAGCCGACGGCCACGGTCGCGGAGCCGGCCGAGGAGCCGACGCGCCGCGATCCGGCTGAAGAGGCGCCGGAGGCGGAGCCGTCGGGCGGTCGGACGGGGATGCCGGCCTTCGACAAGCGGTCGATCGCCGCAGAAGCGGTTGCGGCGACCCCAGCGGAAGCTCATCCGGCGGAGGAGGCGGCCCGGCCCGATGCGGCCCGACCCGAGCTCGCCGGCGAGACACCCGCGCCCGACACCGCGCCGTCGGAGGGTTCGAACGAGCCGGGCGGGACGTGGGCGCGAATCCTTCGGCCTCTGCGGCGCCTCGACCCGTCACCGCTTCCACAGCCAACGGACCCGACCGGCCGGGCAGTGGAGACCGACGCCGAAGACGAGACCACGGCGTCGGCGCAGGCCGCTGAACCCACCCCGCCGGAGGCAGAACGTCGGCCAGACGACGACGTCGAAGAGCCGACACGAGAGCCCCGGGCACCGCTGGCAATGCCGCCCGAGCCCGCCGTCGACGTCACGCCACCGGACTCGATCGCGAAGGCTGCGGCGAGCGTGCCGGAATCCGCGGAGACATCGTCGATCGCAAAGGCCGATCTACAGCCGCCGCCCGAGCCGCCGCGGCCCGTCGGCCCATCGCTCTCGTCCAGGGATGCCTCCGAGCGGCGGAGTGCGCTCGTCGCTTTCGAGGAGCACGCGCCGACGGCCGCCGAGCTGGAGATCGTTGCCGCACTCGTCCTCGACCCCGACGCAGAGATCCGCCGCCTGGCCGTCGTCACGCTCACGCGTAGCCGGGCACGCCTCGACGACGCCGTCGTTCGTCAGGCGCTTCAGGATCCCGCCGATCCCGTGCGCGCCGCCGCGGTGCGCGCGGCCGCCACCCGCGGGATCCGTGACCTCGCGACTCTGGCGCCGCTGGTCGACGCTCGCCACTCGCCACAGACGCATCGCACGGTGCTCGAGCTCCTACCCAAGATCCTCGGGGAGGCGACGTTGACGGCCGAGGACATCGACCCGCTACTGCTCGCCGTCGCACAAATGCAGCCGCCGCCCGGAGACGACGAGCGGGCCGCCTTTTCCGATATCGCCGCCGCGATCGGAACCACGTTGCTGATCGAGGGGCTCACGCTCCCCGACGTGCGTCGCCTTGGAGCCGTCCGGCTGCTCGCCGGCGATCGCTCACACGCCCTTCTTCGCGCACTTGCCGACCGCGCCGGAGACCCACTCGAGGAGGTTCGGCAGGCGGGATTGGCGGCCGCCGACGAGATCGCCCGCATCGAGGCGGACGCTGCCTCCGGGTCGGGCCCGCCCGACATCGGAGCGCTCGCCGACGAGCTGCGCAGTTCGGAGCCCGAGGACGTCGACACCGCACGGACGGCGCTCGTGGACGTCCCGCGGCCCGACGTCGTTGCGTGGTGCCGCGAGCGGCTCACCCATGCAGATGCCGAGTCCGTCGCGACCGCCGCCGCCGTAGCAGCGGTGCTCGACCTGCACGAGGTTGGCGTCGAGCTGCTGACGCGGGCCGTCGCGCTGCCGTCGGAGCGCCGTCGCCCCATCGTCGAGGCGCTCGCCGCGTTCCCGCATCCGTCGGAGCTAGCCCGGTTGGTGCGCGCCGTTCCGTCGGAAACGCGGCCCGACGCCGTCCGACTGCTGTGGGAGGCGGCCGGCCAACAGGTACTTCCCGAGCTCCGGGGCCTGCTCGCCGATCCAGCCGTGGAGGTTCGGGTGGCGCTGGTCGACATCGTGCGCGAAGCCGAGGATCCGGCGGCGATCGACGCGGTTGCCGACCTCCTCGCACGCGAGACATCGCCGGAGGTGCGCGCGGCGGCCGTCCGGACGATCGCGACGAGCGAGGGCGCCCTCGCGAGCGTGATCCGCGCACTCGACGATCCCGACCCGCAGGTCCGAGCTGCTGCCGTCGAGTCGATCCCCGCGTCGGCGCCCGCCGAAGTCGGGCCGGCGCTGGCGCAGGCCCTGACGGACATCGAGCAGCGCGTGCGGCTCGCGGCCATCGACCGGCTCGCCGGCGTCTCGCGCGGAGACCCGGCCCTCGCGTGGTTCGCGCTGCAGCGGTGTCGCGTAGAGGAGCGCGACGAGTTACTCGGCGCTCTACAGCGCAAGAATCCGGAGCAGGTCCTCGAGATCGCGCTGGAGCACCTGTCCTCGCCCGATCACGAGGAGCGCGCACTCGCTGTCGAGATGATCGGCTGGGGAGCGAGCCAGGCCGCCGTCGAGGCCGCTATCCGGGCGCTCTCCGACCCTCTTCCGCAGATCCGCCGGGGAGCCGTCGACGCGCTCGGACGCCTTCGTGACCGCTCGGCGGTGGCAGCGCTTGGCAACAGGCTGGGCGACCCCGACCCGGGCGTTCGCGTCGCGGCGGTTCGCGCGTTGGGTGTCATCGACGACGAGGGCGTTCTCGCCTACCTCGTTGCGGCTTTGAAGGACCCGGACCACGCGGTGCGCGAGACGACGAGTCACGTGCTCACCGAATGGAGCTCCCCGGCGGTCGCGAAGCGTTTGGCCGGCGTTCTCGCCGTTCCGTCGCTGCGCGACAGCGCGACCGATCTGCTCCGCCGAATCGGACCGACCTCCGTCGAACTCCTCATCGACGTTCTGCTCCAGGGCGGTGCCGAGCTGCGGTCCACGGTCGGGCCGCTCCTCGACCAGATCATCGGCGTAGACGAGTTCCTCCGCCGAATGGACTCGTTGGAGCCGGAGCGCAGGCTGCGCGCGATCGAGGCGCTCGGGGCGATCGCCGGTCCGCCGGCAATCGAGTCGCTTACGCGGGCGCTGTCCGATCCCGATGAGCGCATCCGTCTGCGATCGACGCAGCTGCTCGGCGAGCTCGGCGACCCGATCGCGACAGACGCCGTGAGTCGGCTGGTGGACGATCCGGTGCCGGAGGTGGCGGCGGCTGCGCGCCACGCGCTCGAAGCCGACGTCGCCGGCCGAGGAACGCCGCCACCGGCGGATGGACGGTTGACCGAGCGCTCCTAGCCTTTCGAGAACTCCTCGAAGAACCGGCTGGCCGTGGGCCCGCGCTGGCCCTGGTACTTGCTGCGCGTCTCCGTCGACCCGTACGGTCGGTCGGCCGCCGTACTCAGTCGGAAGAACGAGATCTGACCGATCTTCATCCCCGGATAGATCGTGATCGGGAGGTTGGCAACATTCGACAGCTCGAGCGTCAGATAGCCGTCCCAGCCCGGGTCCACGTATCCGGCCGTCGAGTGGATCAGCAACCCAAGCCTACCGAGCGAGGACTTGCCCTCGAGCCGCGCGACCATGTCGTCGGGTAGCCGGACGCGCTCCAGAGTGGAGCCGAGCACGAACTCGCCCGGGTGCAGGATGAACGGCTCCTCACCGACCTCGACGAGGTCGGTCAGATCGGGCATGGCGCTCTTCACGTCGATGTACGGATACCGTGAGTTCGCGAAAACGCGGAACTGCGAGTCGACGTGCAGGTCGACCGAGGACGGCTGGATGCTCGCGGGGTCGAACGGCTCGATCTCAATGCGTCCACCCTCGAGCTCCTCGCGGATCGTGCGATCAGACAGGATCATCGCCGGGCGATGCTACTCGCCGGTCGGCGCGGCAGCTTGGGAGACGGCGACCCAACGCTCGACGAGGTCGTCGGCAAGGCCTTCGTCGATCGCGGCACCTGCCCGAGCGATGCCGCCTTCGAGCGTCTCGGTCGTCCCGGCCACCTCGAGAGCCGCTGCCGCGTTCAGCAGGACCACGTCGCGCCGCGGCCCGAGCTCCCCTCGGAGGATCGAACGCGCGATCGCGACGTTCGTCTCGATGTCGCCGCCGCGGAGGTCCTCGTCCGTCGCCTTGGCGAGACCGAGCTCGGACGCATCGAGCAGCCGCTCGCGCACCTCGCCCTCGCTCACCTCGTGCACCATCGAGAGCGCGACGGTCGTCAGCTCGTCGAGACCGTCCTCGCCGCGGAACACCATCGCCCGTTCTCCGCGGCGGGCCAGCACCTGGGCGACAAGCGGAAGCATCCGGGCATCGGACACGCCGACGACCTGGGCCTTCGGTCGCGCCGGGTTCGTGAGCGGCCCGAGGAAGTTGAAGAGCGTCGGCACACGCAATTCACGGCGGATGCCGGCCGCATACGCGGTAGCCGGATGGAAGACCGGCGCGAACATGAACGCGATGCCGACTTCGTTCAGGCACCGCGTGACGCCGGCCGGATCGAGGTCGATCCGCACCCCGAGCGCCTCGAGCAGGTCGGCCGAGCCGCAGCGCGACGATGCAGCGCGATTCCCGTGCTTTGCGACCGGCGCGCCGCAGGCCGCAGTCACGATCGCCGCGAGCGTTGAGATGTTGAACGTGCCGGACCGATCGCCCCCCGTCCCGCACGTGTCGATCAGCGGCAGGGAGCTCGGGACCGGCCGCGCCATCGCCAGCATCGCCCGAGCAAACCCCTCGAGCTCGTCGACCGTCTCGCCCTTCGTGCGCAGCGCCATCAGAAAACCGGCGACCTGCGAAGGGGTGGCCTCCTCCCGCATGATCGACTGGACCGCGGTCTGAGCCTCGTCCACCGATAGCGAGCCGCCCGCTGCGATTCGCGACAGCAGCGACGGCCAGAGATCCGGGTCCGCCATCAGGCGAGGAACGCTAGCAGGTCAGCTGCGCGCCGCTGTGGTTCGGCCGCTCGACCGAGCGTCCCGGGCGTCTTCGAGGCGATTCGCTTGTCGGTCGACGACTCAGTTGTTCGGCTGACCCGCACTGATGTCGGCGAGCAGCGAACCGGGTTCGCGTGAGACCGCGAGGTCACCGAGCGACAGGATGCCGATCGGACGCCCGGACTCCACGACGGGCAGACGCCGGATGTCGTGGCGTCGCATGAGTTCGATCGCCTCCTGAACGCTGGATGTAGGCGAGATCGCGACCGTGCTCGCGCTGAGAACCTCCCGCACAGGCGTGCTGGACGCGTCGAGACCGCGCGCCACGGCGCGCACGGCGATGTCGCGGTCCGTCAAGATCCCAGACAGTTCGTCCCCCTCGACGACGAGCACGTCCCCGATGTCGCGGCGCTCCATCACCGCCGCGGCGTCGCGGATCGTGGCTTCAGGTGTCACCGTCTCCGGAGCCGCCGTCATCATTTCGCGGACCTCGCGAACGTCCAAGGTGGGGCGGCCGATGCCACTGATCTGCGTGCGAACGCGACGTGCGGTTTGCGACATCGCCTCGGCCCGCACCCGCGCCTCCGTTGCCGTTGTCTGCATCGCGCGAATCGGTCGGTCACCGATCTTCATGCCCGCTGCATAGCCAAGGCCGAACCAGAGTGCACGGCTCACCATACCCATCTCTCGCCTCCGTGTGTGGCTGGTAGCCGCTTTCCCTTACCCGTCGACGGCCGACCGAACACCGATCCAGCCGACGAGATGTTCTTCCGGAGTGCCGCTCCTTGTGCAGGATGGCGACCGCCTCCTCGCGAGGTCCGATGTGAATGCATACCGGCATCGGGTAGGCTCTTGATGAGTGGGTAGGAGCTTTCGCTTTCGACCCGCGGGCGTGGTTCAATGGCAGAACGCAAGCTTCCCAAGCTTGAAACGGGGGTTCGATTCCCCTCGCCCGCTCCGATCGGCGTACCGCTTAGTCGTTGTAGGTCTGCGTATCGAAGACCGTCCCATCGCCCGTCACGCCCGAGATGGTCACCGTCGTGGGCGTGACGTCCACGCGAAGGAAGTGAAACACCTCCTCGGGCGAGGACGGCTTCTGCGCCGACCCGCACGCCGAGCCGATGCCGAGGTTCGGATTCCAACCGATCGCGTACTCGTCGTACGTGCGACACCGTCCCGACGGGACCGAGCGGCGCGCCGTCGCCGC
>JBKOWM010000039.1:0-11304 GCA_046724395.1 Actinomycetota bacterium | reverse complement strand
GAGCCGGACGCGGGCACGGCCCGCCTCGAGGTCCGCGTGCCGCTCGCACCTGCACAGGCGTTCAGCCTCTTCACCGAGGGCATCAACGAGTGGTGGCCGCTGGACGAGGGCTTCACGTACGCGGGAGATCGGTTCTCCGAGATCCACCTCGAGCCGCTGGTTGGCGGCCGGTTCTTCGAGCGGTTCCGCGACGGCGAGGAGTTCGACGTCGGGCGCGTGACGTGTTGGGAACCGCCGAACCGTGTCGTTTTCACGTGGCGCGACCCCAAGTGGGTCGCTGACACGGAGGTCGAGGTCACGTTTCACTCGCACGGCGACGGCACGACGCTCGTCCTGACCCATCGCGGGTTCGAGCGCGTCGGCGACAACTGGGAGTACTACGTCGGCCGCTGGTCGAGCGGTTGGCCGAGAGTGCTCGCAGCGTTCCCGGGTCACCGACGACCGTAACGACGTCGGGCGCTTCCAGAGACGCGTCGCCATATCTCAACGCGTGGACGCGGGCCTTCGTTGACGTCGGTCTCGGACCACGGCGTTAGCTATCGGTTCACCTCGAGTTCGTGTCAGCGACACCGACATAAGCATGCTGGACTCGCGTGGCCCCCGAGGGCGAGATCCACTATTGGCGTCTTGCGCCTTTGCTCGGTGTTCGAGGTGCCACCCGGATCCGGCAATCCGTCGACCTTGACGTCGTCGGCGGGATGCAGGTTCATGCCGCGCGGCTCACCGCGGGACTCGACCGCCGCGGCGTCAAGCAGACGGTGGTGACCGCCTGCAGGCGGGGCGCTCCGCGTGAGGAACCCTTCGGGGAACGGTCGTTGGTCGTCCGCGTCGGCCTGCCGATCCGTCGCTTCCGTCAGCTCTATGGCCTCGCCGCCGCACGCGAGGTCCTGCATCGCCGAGACGTCGACCTCGTCCACGTCCACCTCGGTGAGGACCTCGCCGTCGTGCCTCTCGCGCGGTGGGCGGCGTGACCGTCGCCTGCCGCGGGGAGTTCATGCACTTTGCCAAGACCGACCTTCGAGCTTGAGATCGATGCCGGCGCGGCGGCGGATCCGGGGTCGCGGTTCGGTCACACTCTTTGACGGGCCAGGCCGTGCAAAACAGGCGGCCTCGGGGACGGGTTGAGCGGTGTGACCTCGGCGTCGCGGGTACTGTCGCGCGCTGGTCCGCCCGCCGCGCTGAAGATCGCCGGATATCGTCCCGGACGTCGTACGCTCGCACGATGACCTGTGGCGTCTGCGCGGCGGACCTTCCCGAGGGCGCGCGATTCTGCCCGAACTGCGGTGCGCCGGTGACGTCGCCGCTCGCGACAGACGAGCGGAAGATGATCAGCGTCCTCTTCGCGGATCTGGTCGACTCGACGGGGCTGGCCAGGCGCTTCGACGCCGAACGCGCTCGCGAGATCCAGGGTCGGTTCTTCGACGTGGCGTCCGAGGAGCTGCTCGCCCTTCGGGGGCGACCCGAGAAGTTCATCGGGGACGCCGTCATGGCGGTCTTCGGTGCCCCGACGGTAAACGAAGACGACGCGCTCCGCGCGGTACGAGCCGGTCTTGCCATCCGAGGGCGCGTGCGTCGGCTGTCGGACTCACTCGGCCTCGCCGACGCGCTGCAGGTCCGGGTTGGGGTCGAGTCGGGTGAGGCGGCGACGGGCCTGGGGCCGGCAGGTCAGCTGTTCGTGACTGGTCCCGTCGTCAACGCCGCGGCGCGGCTCCAAGCCGCCGCCGACCCAGACGAGGTGCTCGTGGGGCAGACGGCCTTCGCGCTCACCGAAACGGCCGTGACGTACGGGGATCGGCGCGACGTCGAGGCGAAGGGCTTCGATCGGGACCTTGGCGCGTTCTCCGCCACAGGGCTCTCGACGAGATCCCGGCGCCGAACGATCCCATTCGTCGGGCGGATGAGCGAGCTGACGATCCTTCGCGAGAGCCTTACTCGCGTTTCGAACACGCGAAGGCCCACTCTCGTCACGGTCCTCGGCGAGCCCGGGATCGGGAAGTCTCGCCTGGCCGACGAGCTCGTGGCTGGGCTCGGCGAGGACGTGACGGTGTGCCGGGGCCTGGCTCGCGCGTTCTCGGATACCGCGACGTTCGCGCCCGCGGCCGCGATCGTCGGCGACCTCGCCGGCGTCGACGAGGCCGACGCCCCCCGCACGATCCGTCGCCGGCTGCACGAACTAGCCGGAGGCTTTGAGCGCCCGCCCGCTGCAGATCGCCTCGTGGAGCGCCTCTCCTTGTTGTTTGGGACGTCCGAACATCCTGTGGGTTCGGACTTCGTGCAAGCCGTGCAGGCGGGGGTCGTCGAGTTGCTCGACGGTCTCGCGCGAGACCGTTCTTTCGTTCTCGTCTTCGAGGACGGGCACCGGCTCAAGCCCGCTATGCTCGACCTTATCGAGCGCCTGGGGGCGGCCTCGCGAATCGGTCCACGGCGCGCATTGCTCGTGGTGCTCGCCCGCGCAGAGCTGCTCGAGCTGCGTCCGACATGGGCGTCGACAACGGCGAACGCCGTCACCATCCGGCTCGACCCGCTTTCGCTCGAGGAATCGGTCGAGCTGGTTGAGCAGGCCTCGGCTGGGCGCATCGACGATGCCGAGGCGACACAGATCGCAGTTCGAGCGGGTGGCAATCCGTTCTTTATTGTCGAAACGACGGGCATGCTCATCCCCGAGCCCGGTCGCTCGCCGTCGTCTGTGGCGGGCGTTCCGCCAACGGTTCAGGCGGTGGTCTCGGCCCGGCTGGACGCCCTGCCGGCGAGGCTGCGGGAGCTCTCCAGACACGCCTCGGTGTTCTTCGTCTCGTTCGACCTCGACGAGCTGCGCGTGGTGGATCCGGACGCGACGACGGACGAGATCCGCCGGCTCGAGGAGGCCGAGATCCTCGTGCGCGAGGAGGGACACCGAGCGTCTTCCCGCTGGCGCGTTCGCCACTCCACTGTCAAGGACGTCGCGTACGCCAGCCTCCCGAAGCGGGAGCGAGTGCGGCTGCATCAGCGCATGGCCGATCGCCTTCTCGACCTCGGCCATGCGTCATGGGCGGCCGACCACCTTTACCTGGCAGGCGTCGCCTCGCTGGACCTGGATCCCGACGACCGGAACGTCGCCGAGCGCGCGGCCGACGCGCTGCTCTCGGCGGGCGATCGGGCCCGGCGGCGTATGGAGAGTCGGTCCGCGATCGACTACTACGAGCGTTGCCTATCACTGAGTGGACCGCAGGAGCGCTGGCAGGTGCGCGAGGCGCGTGCGCTCGCCGGCATGAGCGAAGCACACTACTGGCTCGGCGAGTACCGAGCGGCGATCGACAGGGCGGAGCAGGGCGTTGCGCTCGGGACGGCGGTCGACGACCCATTCGCGCTGGCGCTCGCGCTTCGGTTCCTCGGCGACATCGCGCTCAACGTGGAAGGGGACGTTGCCAAGGCCGAGGAGCTGCTCGACCGGTCGCTCGCCGCCGCCGAGGCGTTAAACGATCCGTGGGCCATCGTTCGCACCCTATTGTTCGCTGGCTGGGTCCCCGCGACGCGGATGCAATACGACGAGGCCGAGGCCATGTGGCGCCGCGCGCTCGAGGTCGCGGATCCCGAGGACGGGTGGGCGCGTGCGCGGGCGCTCAACTCGCTCTCGATCGTCATCACGGAACAGGAGGCGGCACTGCGGCTGAGCGAGGAGGCGACGGCGGCCGCCGAGCGCATCGGCGACCCGTTCAGCGTCGCTATGACGTCCGTCCAGCGTGGCCGCGTCCTCGAGGACCTCGGGCGGTTCGAGGAGGCGCTCGCCTGCATCGAACCAGCGATCGCCACGTTCGAGGACCTCGGAGCCAGGTGGGAACTCGCCGACGCTATCGCCGAACGCGGCGAGGTCCGACGCGCAATCGGCCAGCTCGATGCCGCCGAGGACGACATCCGCCGGGCGATTCGGATATCGGAGGAGCTCGGCGAGCGCCAGCTCAGCGGATGGCTCTGGCGCGCCCTCGCCAGAGTTGCCGAGCGGCGAGGCGACCGACGAGAGGTCGAAGAGCGATTGCGCCGGTCCCGCGAGGCCGACGAGTGGCGTAGAGGCGCCGAGCGGGATCGCGTCGACGCGTCCGGCCGGTGACATACCAGCTCGAGTCATCGGGATAGAGGCCGTGATCCCATACGTCAGGCAGCATGCAAGACGTCCCGCCGGAACTGTCGGATTCGTTCGCTCTCGTCGGCGAGAGTCCTAACCGCCGCGTCGTGCTGCGGCATCGATCAAGATGCGTTTCGCCGATGTCAGCGCTCGTCGCTGAGCCGTGAGCCGTTCCTCCAACCGCTCCAAGTGGAGCTCGAGATATCGACGCACCAGCTCCCCATCCGTGCTCGTCAGGACGATCCGCAGCTCATCGAGAGGCATCTTCTGATCCTGCAGAATTACTTCCGCCCACGCAACCGAGCCCGACATATCAGCCCTAGCGACAGTGGATCGCAACTTCGATCAGCTCCGTTCCCTTCCGTCCACGGCGCCTCGGATGGTGCTTGCGGAATAGCCTCATCCCCGGCGAAACCGCGCCACGGCGAGGGGCGCAAACACCGTCACAATGACCGCCGTCCAAAGCAACGACCACGTCACGAGGTAGCCGGCGGTGTGCCCCAGCACCGTCGTCGCGTCAGGCCCTAGGCACAGCGCCCGTACGGCGTCGACCATGTACGTGACCGGCTGGTGCTCCGCCACCGCCTGCATCCAGCCAGGCATCGACGCGACCGGCACGTATGCGCTCGAGACGAACGTCAGAGGGAAGATCATGAACGCCAGGTTCTGCGCGGCCTGCGCGTTGCCGGACACCATGCCGAGCGCCACGAACACCCACTCGAAGGCGAATCCGTACACGACGACGAGCCCGAACGCCGTCAGCGCGGCACCGACCGACCCGTGGATTCGGAATCCGACCGCGAACCCGATCGCCGTTGTCACCGCGAGCGACCACACGAGCATCACCATGTCCGCCAAGGTGCGTCCGGTAAGCACCGACGAGCGCGGGATCGGCAGCGACCGGAACCGGTCGAGGACGCCCTGCTCCATGTCCTCCGCGACGCCCGCGGCCGCCCCCTGCCCGACGAACAGGACCGCCGTCGTCACGAAGCCGGGCACCAGGAAGTCGACGTAGCTCACGCCGCCGGCGTTCATTGCCCCGCCAAACACGTACCTGAAGATGAACAGGAACATCGCTCCCTGGATCGTGCCGAGCACGATCAGCTGTGGCGTGCGTACGAACTTCAGGAGGCTGCGCTTCGCGATCACGACCGTGCTCGCGGTCGGTGCGGTGGTGGTTCGCTGCATCGTCGCTTCGATCGTCGCCATCTGTCACTCCTCTCTGCTTGCCGGCGCCGCTGCACCCGTCAGGGTCAGGAACACCTCGTCGAGCGTCGGCTGCCGCAACGAGACGTCGTCCACTTCCGCGCCCACGGACTCGAGCGCGTCGAGCGCGTCACGAAGTCGATCAGCGCCCGCGTCGACGGGCACGCTCACGCGACGTGTCGCTTCGTCGGTCTGTGTCTCGCCGTGGTCGAGCCGGCCGAGCGCTGCTTCTACGCGCGGCAGATCCTTGACCCGGCGCGCGTGTACGTCGATGACGTTCCGGCCGATCTGCCGTTTTAGCTCGCGCGGCGTGCCGTTGGCGATCGCGCGACCGCGGTCGAGGATCACGATCCGGCTCGCCAGGTGGTCCGCCTCGTCGAGGTACTGCGTGGTGAGCAGCACGTCGGTGCCGCGGCCGACCAGGCCGCGGATCGCGTCCCAGAGCTCGATCCGGCTGCGCGGGTCGAGCCCGGTCGTCGGCTCGTCGAGCAACAACAGGCGGGGAGCGCCGACCAGGCTGGCCCCCAGGTCCAGCCGCCGCCGCATGCCGCCCGAGTAGGTCTTCACCAGCCGGTCGGCGGCGTCGGACAGGCCCATCTGCTCGAGCACGCGGTTGGCGTTGTTGCTCGCCTCACGTCGGTTCTGGCTGAAGAGGCGGGCGACCATATGGAGGTTCTCGCGCCCGGTCATTGTCGGCTCCACGGCCGCGAACTGACCTGCGAGCCCGATCAGCCGGCGGACCGCGGGCGCCTGGCGCCGGACGTCGTGCCCGGCCACCCGGAGCTCGCCGCCGTCTGGCCGGATCAGCGTGGCGATCGCGCGGACCAACGTCGTCTTCCCGGCGCCGTTCGGCCCGAGCACTGCCACCACCTGCCCGGGCTGGGCGACCAGATCCAGCCCGTCAAGCGCGTGGGTCTTGCCGAACCGCTTCGTGACGCCGATCGCTTCGATGGTCGGTGTCATCTCCTCGCTCCTTTCGGGCTGGTACGCTGCCTGGCGTTACCTCAAGACTCGGGTATCTTAAGAATCGAGATATCGGAATGTCAAGCGAAGAGCGAGCGCGCGCGATGCAGACGTTGGGCGAAGCCGTCCGCGCGTACCAGAACGCCCTGGACAAGGCCGATGACGCGGTCGCCGAGATACTCGGCATCAACCGGACCGACGCGCGATGTCTCGACATCGTCGACCAGCACGGCCGGATCGCGGCGGGACAGCTCGCGGTCGAGGCCGGCCTTACGACCGGCGCGATGACCGCGGTCATCGACCGGCTGGAGCGCGCGGGCCTGATCCGCCGCGTCCGCGATGCGGAGGACCGCCGCAAGGTGTGGCTCGAGGTGACACCGGCCGCCGTCGAAGCGATCGGCGAGCTCTTCGAGCCGATGATCGCCGAGGCGAAACGGCGGTTCGATCGGTATTCCACGACGGAGCTCGAGATGCTGACGGACTTCGTGGAGATGTCCCGCGAGCTCACCGAGGCCCACAACGAGCGCCTGCGCGCCCATATGGACACCAGGATCAACGCCGCCGTGACGAAGCTGCAGAGGAAGATCGCCGAGAAGCAGCGGAAGCTTGCGGCCACGCCCGACCGCGTCCGCGCGAAGCTCGACGCCAAGCAGTTGAAGCTCGAGCAGAAGCTCGAGGAGAAGATCGGCCGCGTAACGAAGCGCTAACCCGCGACGCACAATCCGCCCGATGGGAAGTCCGCCCGCGCGCCAGCTCTGCTCGGTGACTGGTGGGGGACAGCGCCAGCGGGTCGGCGTCGCGCGCGCCCTCGCGCTGGGCCCGGCCCCGATCGTGGCCGACGAACGGTCAGCGCGCTCGACGTCTCGATCCAGGCGCAACTCGTGAATCTGCTCCAGGACCTCCGTCGCAGGCTCGGCCTGGCGACGATCCTGATCACGCACGACCTCGCCGTCGTTCGACACGTCAGCCACGTCATCGCCGTGATGTACGTCGGGAGGATCGTTGAGCTCGCAGACGCGGTCGAGCTGTTTCGCGAACCGCGGCATCCGTACACCGTCGCCGTGCTGTCGGCCCATGCCGATCCCCGACCCGTGGACGAGGCGACGCGCGTCGTCTTGCGCGATGTCCCCGTGCCCGGTCGAGCCCCCGTCGGGATGCCACTTCCACACCCACTGCTGGCTGCGCGAGCGGCTGGGGCGCCGGACCGGTGTGCGTCGGAGGTGCCCGCTTTGCGCACGCTCGCACCCCGGCCACACAGCCGCTTGCCGCTTCGTCGAGGGGATGGCGAAGGCCGAAGACGGGCCCGACTCACTGAGTCGTCCGGCGCCGGTTACATCGCCGCGACGGCGAAGACGGCACTGAATGAGGCACGTGCACCGACCCTGAGCGAGAATCCGCGTCGTATGTCCCGCACACCGGGCTCAGAGGCGAGGGCCTTCGACGTCATCGTTTGCGGGGCGGGAACGGCCGGGTGCGTGGTCGCGGGCCGGCTCGCCCAGGCCGGCGCTCGCGTTCTCGCCCTCGAAGCGGGCTCGGACTTCGGTCCCGCCGGGAGCGGGCGGTGGCCCGAGGAGCTCGTCGACGCCGCAAGACTCCCTCTTGGGCACGACTGGGGCTACGCCGGCACCGGGGCCGGAGGGCAGCCGCTTGCATTCGACCGGGCACGCGTGATCGGCGGGTCCTCGTCGCACAACGGGTGCGCCCAGAGCGTGGGGTGGCGCGGGGACTACGACCGCTGGGCGGCATCGGGATGCGACGGTTGGTCGGGCGCGGATCTCGAGCCGCTGTTCGACGAGGGCGTGCGCCGGATGCGCGTCGGCTCGTTCGCGCAAGAGGACATCCAGCCGTTCCAGGCCGCGTTCCTTGATGCCGCGGTCGAGGCGGGCGTGCCGCGGACCGACGATCTGGACGATCTCGACGGCGGGATCGGGTGCGCCGTGGAGCCGATGAACATCGTCGACGGCGTCCGCTGGAACGCGGCGTTCGCGTACCTGGATCCCGTGCGCGACCGCACAGAGATCCTCGGCGGGGCGCTGGTCGATCGCGTGCTCCTCGAGCGCGGCCGAGCCGTCGGCGTCCGCGCGATCGTCGACGGGGGCCCGAGCGAGTTCTCTACGGATCTCATCGTCCTCGCCGCGGGCGCCTACGGCACGCCAGAGATCCTGTTGCGAAGCGGTATCGGGCCGCGGGGAGACCTCGAGGCTCTCGATGTCGAGCCAGCGGTCGATCTTCGCGGGGTAGGCGGCAACCTGCACGACCAGCCTGCCATCGAGTTGCGCTTCGCCGGTACGCACGAACTACGGCGCGACCTCGAAGACTTCGCGGCCAAGCGGTGGCTGCCCGAGGAGCAGACGCTGGCGAAGCTGGCGTCACCCTTTGCCGAGGGCCCATACGATCTTCACGTCTATCCGTGGGTGGAGCCAGATCCCGCACTCCCGAGCGGCTGGCGGTGCGTGTTTCCGGTCGGGCTGTTGACGCCGCGGTCGCGCGGCCGCGTGCTTCTCGTCGATCGCGCCCCCACTCGCCGGGGTCTCATCGATCACCGATATCTCGCGGAGCCCGATGACATCCCACCGTTGGTCGCCGGAGTCCGGTGGGCGGGCGTGATCGCCCGTTCGCAACCGCTCGCCCGGTACGTCGGCGAACCGCTCGATCCGCCTCCACAGGGCGACGCCGACCTGCAGGAGTGGATCCGCTCGCGCCATACGCACTACTGGCACCCGGCAGGAAGCTGCAGAATGGGTCGCGCGGACGACCGATCCTCCGTCGTCGATCACGACGGCCGGGTCCACGGCGTCGAAAGCCTAAGGGTCGCGGACGCGTCGGTGTTCCCGGAGATCCCTCGCTCCACCCCCGCGCTTCCGACCGTTGTGGTGGGCGAGCGCATCGTGCGATCGCTCGTCCGAAACCGAGATCAGGACGGGGCGTAACGTGGACGGTCAGTCGTTGTCGCTGCGAGTGCCTCGAGCCGCCCCCTCGACCAAGCTCGTCGTTTCACGACACGCCGGAGCCAGCCCGTGTGATCGCCTGGCGCGATCCGGTGGCCAAGCAGGACTTGGTAAGCGGTTCGTTAACGACGTCTTGGCGTTGATCCGGGGCACCTCCGCACCCGGAGGCTCGCGACGGTCGGAACGGTAAGCTGCACGGAACTCGAGGCAGCCGTGCGGCGCTCGTCAGGTCTGACGGAACCCGTCTACGGTCCGCGTCATCAGCGACCTCGTCGTCGAGAACAGCTCGCCACACCCCCTGCGTGAACGCCGCGATTCGCTCGTCAAGAATCGAGCCTTGGGCAAGTGCCTCAGCGCTGAGCCCACCGGCCGCAGAGTACCGCTGGCCGATTCGTTCGCCGAACGGTCCGCTGGCTGTCATCTTGCGGCCACCCCTGACTGCCACGCTCATGTTTGATGGAACTGCCCTACACGCTCCAGGATTGCCCCGAGTGCCGCGGCGTTCGGACGGTCGTCCAGGACGTCTGCTACGTGTGCTTCGCGGAGCTCGGCGAGCGCGAGTGGTGGAAAGAGATCGACCTCTCGTACACGGCCTAACCGCGTCGCGTCAGCCGGTCACCGTCGGGGTCAGCCGTAGCTGGCTCATGTGGCACGCGTGAACGATGGCACACACTGCACCACTTCGTCGCTTCGACATCCGATGGCCGAGCTCGATGTCCGTCGAGAGACGGGCTCGGCCGGCTGGTGCTTCGGCACGACTCGTTGCAGCGAGTCCGCGCGTCGGTGAGGCCGAGGCCGGGCCAGCCGATGCCCCAGCTCCGCCGGGCGAGCAGCGTTGCTCGATCCCTCGACGACGTCCTCGGGCTGACCGCCGCCTGATTCTGGACACGAGGCATCTGCGAACCGTCTCGCTCCGCCGGCCGTGTCCGTCGACGAGAGCGGGTTGCGCATCTGCGCCGGGGATTCGACCAGGGTGATACCCGGGCGCGATGGTGTCCGACGACGCGGAGACTACGAGTCGTCTCTCGTTCGAGGCAGTCTCCAGAAAGGGGGCGTCATGGTTTCCGCCGCCACCGCGATCCGCCCGCCGTTGAGCACGCAATGGGAACGTTGGTCCTCGCTCAGCGGCGTCGTCTTTGTCATCCTGATGGTCGTCGGCACGATGTTTGTGGCCGATGTTCCGCCCGCGGACGCGTCCCAGTAGACGATCGCGGATTACCTCGCGGATGGCGACAATCACACGCAACATCATCGGCGGGTATCTGTGGATGCTCGGCGCGCTCGCGTTCCTGTTGTTCGCTATCCGCCTGCGAGGCGTCCTGCGTGAAGCCGAAGGTGGCACGGGCACGCTTTCGAACCTGGTCTTCGGCGCCGGGGCAATCTACAGCGCACTCATGATGGTTTCCAGTGCGACGTTCGCGGCGGTGGCCTACGCCGTTGCGTTGCGGGATGCGCCCGTGACTGACCCTGATTTCGTGAGGGTTCTGCCGGAGATGGCGTGGATGATCCTGCTGCTGGGGGCTGGCTTCGCGGGGCTTTTCCTCATTGTCGCCTCCTGCATCGCGACCTTCCGAACAGGTGTGCTTCCGCGATGGCTCGCCTGGCTCGGGATCCTGGCAGCGATCCTTCTGCTCTTCGATGTGATCTACGTCAGCATCGCCCCACTGCTCGCATGGGTGCTCGTCGCTTCTATCGTGCTGGTCATGCGCCAGAGACGGCACCCTTCGTTGGTTAGCCGGCCTTCGACCTCCCGACATCCTGACGTCCCTGCGTCATCACGCTTGGGGGAAGACGTCAGCTCTTCGCAGCGAGCCGATCGTTTTGGGCGCACCATCGTGCGGAGCTGCCGGCGAGAGGTGATGCCCAGTTTCTACTCAAGTTCGAGAACTCGGGTCGATCGTCATCAAGCGTAAGGTCGAATGCGGACATTCCTCCGATGACCCTGTCGTCCGGAGCCGGGCGTCGAGTCCGACGGCGCGGGACCCGACGCACCGGCAGCCGTCAGCGTTGCGGCGTCGTCACCCGATCTGCCCGCGAATCTCCCCCGTCGGGTACGCGTCGGTGTGGACGTTCACGTACGTCGCGCCG
>JBKOWM010000038.1:0-13529 GCA_046724395.1 Actinomycetota bacterium | reverse complement strand
GTGCGTACTCGATCCCCTGCTGCAGGCTGATTTCCGCGATCCGCTGGATCGTCTCGTCGAGCGTGAGGACGAGGTCGTCGCCGGGCTTCGGCGGCTGCTCGCCGATGTCGCCCTTGTTATCTCCGAACCGGTTAACCCGGTACTTCACGATCCCCTTGGTTCCGACGAGCCGGCGCTCGTACTGGCGCTCGACGCCCGTCTGCCCAACGACATCGCCGGCGACGTACCCGGACCACGCCGGATCCTTCAGCTGGTCCTCGGTGATCTGTCCCAGGTACCCGAGCACGTGCGCAGCGAGGTCGCCGTCCGGGTACGTCCGGACGGGCATCTCGACATAGTGAACTCCGGGGAACTCGCGCCGGTGCTGCATGATCCACGCGACGACCCGCACGTTGACGTCGGTGGCGACAGGAACAGGTTGGTAGCGGTAGTACCGCACGTCGTTCACGCGTGCCGTGAGCTCGCTCGGCGTGAGATGCAAAACCCTCGCCAAGACGTGGATGACGTGACTCAGGCGGTCCCCCGCCTCGTCCCGGTTGACGGTGATGACGAGGCTGACGCGGTTGTCGACCAGGACGTTCCCCTGATCGTCGATGATGCGACCCCGCTTGGCCGGGGTCTCGAGGGTGCGCACGATCTGGTCGCCGACCTCGCTGCGGTACTTCTCGGCCGCGAGGACCTGCAGGAACCACAGGCGGGTGAACAGCGACGCGAACATGAACGCCACGAGGGTCACCAGGACGCGGATGCGGACGGTCGACCGGCCGTCGGTCACGTCACCACCTCACGACGCGCTGCGAGCGGGACCCCTCGGCCAGCCGGCGTAGAAGCGGGTACAGAATCGGCGTCAGGATCGCGTTGTACGCGCCCGACAGCGCCGCGACGCGAACCAGGTAGATCCAGGACGTCTCGAGCTGCCCGAGCAGGAACGACACGACGCCGTAGAACACGACCCCGACGAACGTCCCGATCGAGACGAGGAACACTGGGAGCAGCGACGACGGGCTCACGATGTACTGACGCAGCAGGCCGACCGCATAGCCGAGCAGCGTGAGCGTCAGCGCCGTGATGCCCTTCGGCTGGTTCAGCAGGAAGTCTTGTGCCATCCCACCCGCGAACCCGGTGATCGCGCCGGAGGGCGCGCCCTCGAGCATCGCGAAGACGATCGTGACGAGATAGAGGAGCTCCGGACGTGCGCCGAGCAGGAGGACGTCGGAGAAGACGGTGGTCTGCAAGAGCAGGGCGGCCACGACGACGGCCGTGAGCGTGAGCGCGCGACGCACGAGCTACGAGGCTACCCGCCGTCATTCGACAGGACCACCAGGACGATGTCGAGGGACGAGAAGTCGACGGCCGGCCGAACCGTCACGTACTTCTCCGTCGCGGTGTCGCTCTTGAGCACCCTCGAGACCGTGCCGATCAGAACGTTCGGCGGGTACTCGGACCGGCCGACCCCCTGGATCCCGAAGGCGGCCGTCGCGACCTGGTCGCCCGCCGTCACCTCCGCCGTTGGCGACAGCAGTCGCATTCTCATGTCCTGCGCGCCGTTGCCCTGTACCATCCCCATCGTCTGAGCCGTGTCGAGCCGGCCGGCGACGAACGACTCGGGGTCCACGATGAGCTGCACGACCGCGGCCCCACCGCTCACCCGGACGACGTGGCCGACCAGCCGCGCACCAGACGCATCGCCCACGACGACGGGGTCGTACTCGCTGATCCCGACGTCGGATCCCTTACCGATCGTGACCGTCCACTCGAGATTCGATGGGCTGTTCGCGATGACCTGCGCGGCCACGGTTTGTGTGCTGGGCCCGAGCGACCGTTGCACGCCGAACAGGTCCTCGAGCTCGTGGAGGCGGGACGATTCGTTGCCGATGACGGAGATCTTCGACTTGAGGTTGTCCACCTCGTTTTGGAGCCGCTCGTTCTCCCGCCGGATCGCGGGCAGCCGGACGAGCGTCGAGACGAAGTTGCCGACGGGGTGGGTGACGTTCGAGACCGCCTCTTGCATGGGCGAGATGATCGCGAGCGCCGCCCGGCCGGCCGCGGCGAGCGGGCCCGAGTCTTGCTCGCGGTAATCCACCGTGATCGTGACGAGGGAGATCGCGACGAGCGTCACCACGAGGAGCCGCGGGCTCCGGGAACGGCTTGACAGCGCCACGTGGCTACCTGCGGGACGGGCTCACCAGGACCCGCTGCAACACCTCGAACTCTTCGAGGCACCGGCCGGAGCCGATGGCGACCGAGGACAGCGGATTCTCGGCGATGTGCACCGGCATCCCGGTCTCGTGACGGAGCCGCTTGTCGAGCCCGCGCAATAGTGCGCCGCCGCCGGTAAGGACGATCCCCTTGTGCATGATGTCGCCAGCGAGCTCCGGCGGCGTCCGATCGAGCGTCGCCTTGATCGAATCGATGATGGACGTGACGGGCTCCTCGATGGCCTGGCGGATCTCGCCGTCGGTGATCTGGATCGTCTTCGGCAGACCCGTGACGAGGTCGCGGCCGGGGATCTCCGCGATCAGCTCCTCCTGCATCGGATACACGGACGCGATGGCCAGCTTGATCGCCTCTGCCGTCCGCTCGCCGAGCAGCAGAGAGTACTCCTTCTTCACGAAGTTGATGATCGACTCGTCGAGCTCGTCGCCGCCGATGCGCAGCGACGTCGAGGTGACGATACCGCCGAGCGAGACCACGGCGACCTCGGTCGTCCCGCCGCCGATGTCGACGATCATGTTGCCAGTCGGCTCGTGGATCGGCAGTCCCGCGCCGATCGCGGCCGCCATGGGCTCCTCGATGATGTACGCGCGGCGTGCGCCCGCCGCGATCGTCGCCTCTTCGACGGCGCGCTGCTCGACGCCCGTGATGCCGGAAGGAACGCACACGACGACGCGCGGCTTGGCCAGCAGTCTGCGCTTGTGCACGCGCTGGATGAAGTAACGAAGCATCTTCTCCGTCACGTCGAAGTCGGCGATGACGCCGTCCTTGAGCGGACGAACGGCCTGGATGTGCGAGGGCGTTCGGCCGATCATCCGCTTGGCCTCGTTGCCGACGGCCAGGATCGCGCCGGTAAGCGTGTTGATCGCCACGACGGAGGGCTCGTTCAGGACGATGCCACTTCGCCGGACATAGACGAGCGTGTTCGCGGTCCCGAGGTCGACCGCCATGTCTTGACCCAGGAACCCGAACAAACCCTCGGTGCCCGCGCTGCGGCCTCCCGGGGATACGGGGAGTCCTCGCTGAACCCTCTCGGCCATGGATTCGGCATCTGTTCTACCGGACCAGTCGACGACCTGGCAACTCTGCGGTGCGCGGCAACGAGATGCCGGACGACGGGCGTGCTCTGCGCCGGTCCGGCGGTTAGGGTCGAACGAGTGACGATCGTCCGCCTGCGGGAGGCCGCATGAGCGTCGCCGTGTTGTTTCCGGGACAGGGGTCCCAGTTCGCGGGCATGGCGGATGCGTGGGCGGCCCACCCGGCGGCCCGCCGCGTCCTCGACGAGGTCTCGGCGCGCCTCGGCCGCGACCTCGTCGCGGGCTGTCACGATGAGGAGGCGCTCGCCACGACCGAGTTCGTCCAGCCGGCGCTGCTCGCATGCGACGTCGCGGCGCACCGGGTGCTCGAGGAAGAGGGCGTCGAGGCACGCGCCGCCGCCGGACACTCGCTCGGCGAGTATGCCGCGCTCGTCGCGGCCGGGATCCTCGATCTCACGGCGGCGATCGACGCCGTCGTGGTGCGCGGCCACGCGATGCAGGACGCCGCGCGGAGTCATCCGGGAACGATGACGGCGTTGATCGGCGCGGCAACGGACGACGCAGAGCGGATCTGCATGGAGGCGCGCGGCGACGGCGTGCTCGCCATCGCCAATGAAAACGCAGCCAATCAGGTGGTGCTCTCGGGTTCGCCCGACGCCGTCGAGCGCGCTGAGGCCGCCGCGAGGAAGCGAGGGCTCCGTGCGATCCGCCTGCACGTCGCCGGCGCCTTTCACTCGGAGCTGATGGCGCCGGCGGCCGATGAAATTCTCGCGAGGCTCGCCTCGATTCGATTCCAGCCGGCGCGATTTCCCGTCGTTGCGAACGTCACGGGCGAGCTCGTCAGCGACGGTGAGACGTTCCGCGAGCTGCTGGGCCGTCACGTCGTGTCGCCGGTGCGGTGGGAACGATCGATGCGCTCGCTGGCGGAGGCGGGTTTCGAAACGTTCGCCGAGGCCGGTCCCGGGCAGGTCCTTACCAGAATCGTCCGCCGCGATCTCCCCGGCGTCCGGTCCGTCGCGCTCGGCTCGCCGGACGAGGTCATGGCCTTCGCCGCAAGCATGCGCGACGGGGTGACCACGTGAGGCGGCGCGGGGGTACGGACGATATCCTCGCCCTCATGTCCGCGCTCGGAGCGTCCACGTGAGCTCTGGCCGCCGCGCGACCGTCGCAGGCGTCGGCTCGTGCCTGCCCGAGCGGATCGTCCCGAACACCGACTTCGAGGAGCTCGTCGAAACGAGCGACGAGTGGATCCGCGAGCGGACCGGCATTGCCGAGCGGCGGTTCGCCAGCGGCGAGCAGACCACGTCCGACCTGGCGACCGAGGCGACAACGCTCGCGCTCCGGTCGGCAGCCATCGCACCGGAGCAGGTCGACCTCATCGTTTGCGCGACGCTCTCCCCCGACACGCCAATCCCTGCGACGGCGGTATGGGTACAGCGCAAGCTCGGCCTGTCGTGTCCGGCGTTCGATGTGAACGCCGCCTGCGCCGGCTTCTCCTACGGTCTGTCCACGGGCGTCGCGTTCGTCGAGTCCGGCGCCGCCGAGACCGTCGTCGTGATTGGGGCCGAGGTCCTCTCGCGGGTGCTCGACCTGTCCGACCGGAGCACCTGCGTTCTGTTCGGGGACGGCGCCGGCGCGCTCGTGCTCTGCCCGTCTGCAGAGCCCGGTGTTATCGGCTCGACCCTTGGCGCCGATGGGACCGCGGCCGAGATCCTCATCATTCCGGCGGGCGGCACCGCAAGGCCAGCATCGCACGAGACGGTCGACGCGCGCGACCACTCGATCCGCATGCCGAGCGGTCGCGAGGTGTTCAAGCGGGCGGTCGTCGAGATGACAAGTGCTTGTCGCGATCTGCTCGAGAAGTCCGGCTACGGGCCCGACGACGTCGACGTCCTCATTCCGCACCAGGCGAACGCGCGGATCATGATCGCGGTCGCCGAGCGGCTCGGCGTTCCGATGGAGCGCGCCGTCGTCGACGTCGCCGAGGTCGGCAACACGTCCGCTGCCTCCATCCCGATCGCCCTGGACCGCGCCTGGCGGGGCGGCCGGATCCACGCTGGATCACTCGTCCTGTTGACGTCCTTCGGCGCCGGATTGGCGTGGGGGGCCAACCTGATCCGATGGACCTCGCCCGACCCGAGGCCGTGAGGATCGCCGTCGTAACCGGCGCGTCGCGGGGCATAGGCCGTGCATGCGCACAGGCGCTCGCCGCGGACGGTTGGCGGGTAGCCGTCGGCTACCGAACGAGCGACATCGATGCCAAGGAGACGCTCGACGCGATCGAGCGCGCGGGCGGATCGGGATCGGTGATCCGTCTGGACACGCTCGACGAGGCGTCGATCGTCGAGGCGTTCAAGGAAGTCTCGACCGCGCTGGGACCCGTGACGGGCCTCGTGAACAACGCGGGCTATTCGAAGGATGGGCTGGTGCTCCGGTACCCCATGGACGCGTTCGAGCTGACGATGGACACCAACGTCCGCGGCTCGTTCCTGTGCGCGCGCGAGGCGCTCAAGGCGATGCTTCGGACAAAGTGGGGACGAATCGTCAACCTTTCGTCGGCAGTCGCGCTGCACGGCAACGCCGGGCAGTCGGTCTACGCCGCCTCGAAGTCGGCCATCGTCGGTATGACGAAGTCGCTCGCACGCGAGGTCGGGGCAAAGGGCATCACCGTCAACGCGATCTGCCCCGGCCTGCTCGACACCGAGATGACTTCGCACCTGACCGACCAGGCGCGCGCGTACTACGTCGACCAGACGCCGCTCGGTCGTACGGCTCGGCCGGAGGAGGTCTCTGCCGTTGTGCGGTTCCTGATGTCGAACGAGGCCTCGTACGTAAACGGCGCTGTAATCCCCGTCGACGGCGGACTGACGGCGTAGTCGGGCGTCGCGGTACCCCCTATGTTGACGGGCACGGGAGCGGGGAAGGACAAGGAGGAGCGATGGCAGACAGGACGGAGATCGAGGCGCGGGTCCGGAAGGTCCTCGCCGAGCAGCTCGCCGTGGACGAGGCCCAGGTCGTCCCCGACGCGCGCTTCGCCGAGGACCTGAACGCGGACTCCCTGGACCTCGTCGAGGCCGTCCTGGCCCTCGAAGAGGAGTGGAACATCGAGATCCCCGAGGAAGAGATGGACGGCGTGAAGACAGTCGGCCAGGCCGTCGAGATGGTGGCGCAGAAACTTGGCGCCTGATCGAACCGTCGTCGTCACCGGCATCGGACCGGTCACGCCGATCGGACTCGGCGTGGAAGACTTCTGGGCGGGCGCGACTTCCGGCCGCAACGGCATCGGGCCGATCACGCGGTTCGACACCTCGGACCTCCCGGCCACGCTCGCCGGCGAGGTTCACGAATTCGACGTCTCGCACTGGCTCGATGTGAAGGAGGCCCGCCGGACGGATCGGTTCACGCACTACGCGCTGGCCGCGGCCGATCTCGCCTGGGAAGACGCCGGCCGGCCCGACGTCAACAGCGACCGCTGCGCCGTGGTGTTCGCCACCGGGATCGGCGGCATCGAGTGGCTGCTGAACCAGAACCAGGTCCTGCTGGAGAAAGGACCCGGCCGCGTCTCGCCCTTCATGGTCCCGGCGCTGATGGCAAACGCGGCCGCGGGTCACATCGCCATGCGGATGGGCCTCACGGGGCCCAACTTCTGCACCGTTTCGGCGTGCGCTTCCGGCGCCCACGCCGTCGGCGAGGGCTACCGACTGGTTCGCGACGGTCGCGCCGACCTCGCGGTCGTGGGCGGCTCCGAGGCGGCGACACTTCGCCTGACCGTCGCCGCGTTCGCTCAGATGACGGCGCTCACCAGGAACGCCGATCCCGAGACGGCGAGCCGCCCGTTCGACGCCGGGCGGGACGGGTTCGTCTTGTCCGAGGGTGCGTGCGCGCTCGTCCTCGAGACCGAGGATGCGGCTCGCGCTCGCGGCGCGGACATCTACGCGGTCGTCGCCGGCTACGGCGCCTCGGACGACGCCTTCCACATCACGGCGCCGGATCCGAAGGGCAACGGCGCGGCCATCGCCATTCGCCGTGCCCTCGAGGATGCCGGCGTCGAGCCGGCGGAGGTCGATTACGTGAACGCGCACGGCACGTCCACGCCGCTCAACGACGCATCGGAAACCAATGCGCTGAAGGCCGCCCTCGGTGAGGACGTCGCCCACGAGGTGGCGGTGTCCTCGACCAAATCGATGACGGGACACATGCTCGGCGCGGCCGGCGCCGTGGAGGCCGCGGTCTGTGCGCTCGTGCTCAGCCGCGGCGTGATCCCGCCGACGATCCATTACCGGGCGCCGGACCCCGAATGCGATCTGGACTACGTGCCGAACGAGGCGCGCGAGGCGGACGTGCGATTCGCGATCTCGAACTCGTTCGGTTTCGGCGGGCAAAACGCCGTCGTCGCGCTGCGCAAGGCTTCCTGACCGCTCACTCCTCGAACGAGCGGTACCACGTCCCGCCGTTCATGGTGACGCGCGACGCGCGGCCGTCGATCACGTCGTCGAACCGGATCCACTGCGGCTTCCACGCCTCGGCGCCGATGTGGAACCACTCGCCTTCGCCCGGACGTTCGTCGATCGGCTCGAGCTCGTCCATGACCTCTTCGAAATCGTCGTTCCACTCGACGACGAGCCGCGCCTTTCGAAGGGCAACGCGGATCGTCGGACTCCATGCGTTCGCCCGCCTGTACAGGCCGGGGAACGCGTTCCACCCGGGCGGGTGCGGCTCGGGCTCGGCACCGGCCCAGCGATCGTTCACCATCCACGCGTCCCCGAGAAAGAGCTCGACGACCGAACCCGTCGTATCCCTGCCGAATCGAAGTGGCCAGCGGTCGAGCTCGTCGTCGTCGACGAGGAACACGTCGGCAGCGTCCTCGACAACGTGCAGCGGCGCCCGTCGTCCGCCGTCTTCGAGTTCCAGCCCGTCGCCGGCGATCCGGATCGAAACGACCCGCTCGCGGTTTCGGTAATCGCCCGCGTATCGCTCGGCCCCTCGGATGCGCGTCGTGGACGGCGGGGGTCCGATCTCGGGCGGCTTGCCATCGGCGAGTGCGGCGCGAACGGCCTCGAGCGCGAAGCGCACGGTGGATCGGCGGTCACCCTCGCCGTTCAGGAGCATCACGGCGGCCAGTCCGTCGTCCGGCTCGGTAATGAGCAGCGCCGTATAGCCGACCATCGATCCCGAGTGCCAGATCCGGCGCCGGCCATCCTCGTGCCCGACCCACAGCCCGTAGCCGTAGCGGAACGTCGGCCAGTCGTCGTCCGCGATGAAAGGCGTCGTGAGCAGCGCGAACCCGTCCGAGTCGAGCAGCGGCTTCCCCGCGGCGAGCAGCATCCGGGCGTACGCCGACATGTCGAGCACGTTCGAGACGATCGACCCGTCGGCGGTGTTGTACGGCTGCCAGGGGGCCTGGACGAGCGGATGCGAGATCCTCGGCGGACGGTCGTCGAACAGCGTGCGGTACCCGGTCGCCGCGTCTTGCCGGGCCTCGTTGGTGATCGCGGCACTCGTGGACGTCATCCCGAGCGGCGTCAGGATCCGTTCGCGGATGAGGTCGTGCACGGGCGCACCGGTCCGGTGCTCGAGCACCAGTCCGAGCACCTTCCAGCCGTCGTTGGAGTACCAGAACCGCTCGCCCGGCGCGAACCCGACCCTCTGCGCGCGCAGGATCGACAGAGCGCCGAGCGCGCCAGGGGCCTCCTCCGACCCGATGATCAGGCCGGACGAGTGCGTCATGAGGTGCTGCGGGGTTATCGGCCCGAGCGGCTCCGGCAGCCGAAGCCACGGGACGAGGTCGTTGACCGACGCGTGGAGGTCGAGCCTGCCGGCGCGCGCCTCCTGGACCGCCAGGATTCCGGCGAACGACTTGCTGATCGACCCGATCTGAAAGCGCGTCTCCGGGCGGACGGGCGTGCCGGACGCGACGTCGGCGAACCCGCGCACGACGACGCCGAGCGTCTCCTCCCGATCGGTGACCGCGAGCGCGGCGCCCGCTCCGTGTGTCAGCGGGAGACGTTGCTCGAGGAACGCGCCCACGCGCTCGAACGCGTCCGTCAGGCCGGGCATGGGACGGCCATGAGACTCGAGTGCTCCTGTCGTCTAGTCCGGCGGGAAGAACAGAGCCAGCTCGCGCCCCGCCGACTCCGGCGAGTCGCTGCCGTGCACGACGTTCTCGCCGATCAGCGTGGCGAAATCACCGCGGATCGTGCCGGGCGCGGCCATCACCGGATTCGTCGGACCCATCAGCGCCCGCCAGACCTCGATCGCGCTCTCGCCCTCCAAGCGGCCGACGATGACGGGCCCGGATGTGATGAATTCGACCAGCTCACCGAAGAACGGCTTGTCGACGTGTTCTTCGTAATGACGCTGAGCAAGCTCGCGTTCGATCATCGTCATACGCAACTCCGCGATCGTGAGACCCTTCGCCTCGGCTCGTCGCAGAACCTCTCCGACGAGACCGCGACGGACGCCGTCCGGCTTGACGATGAGCAGCGTCGATTCAACGGGCATCGCGTCAGGATTCCTCGGGAAGCGCCCGGCGGGCGTCCGCCACAGTATAGAGAGAGCCCGTCACGACGATGAGATCGCCGTCGCGCGCGTCCGCCGTCGCGGCGTCGATCGCCTCACGAACCGAGGACGACTCGCGCACGTCGGCGCCGAACGCCCTCGCCGCCTCGGCCGTCCTTGCGACGTCAGCGGATCGCTCGCTCCCATTGCGAGTCGCGTATACGCGGTCGGCGAGCGGGACGAGCTCGCCGACTATGCCGTCAACGTCCTTGTTGGCCGATACCGCCAGGATCAATAGCAGACGCTCCCACGTGAACGCCTCGCGCAGGGCCGACGAGAGGGCGCGCGCCCCGGCGGGGTTGTGTGCGCCATCGAGGACGATCAGCGGCTGCCTCGCGACCACCTCGAGCCTGCCGGGCGACGACGACGAGGCCAACGCGGCTCGCGTCGCATCGGCCGACAGCTGACGGCCGAACAAGGCCTCGACGGCAGTGACAGCCGCAGCCGCGTTGCGCGCGGCGTGCTCACCGTACAGCGGTAGGAACAGGTCGTCGTAGTTCGCGCGATCGGTCCGCACGGCGAGTTGTTGCCCGCCGACCGCCTGTCGCCGGTCGACGACCTCGAAGTCGCGCCCCTCGAGGAGAATGCGCGCCTCGTACTCCTCGGAGCGAGCGCCGATGACGCGCATCGCCTCGTCGGGCTGCTCGCGGCACACCACCGTTTTGCCGGGCTTGATGATGCCCGCCTTTTCCGTGGCCACCTGCGCGATCGTCGATCCGAGCTCTGGATGATCGAGCGCGATCGGACAGATCGCCGCCACGTCACCCGCAACGAGGTTCGTTGCGTCCCAGGCCCCGCCCATCCCGACCTCGAAGACGGCGAGCGAAACCGGCTTGTCCGCGAACCAGAGGTACGCGAGGGCCGTGAGCGCCTCGAAATACGTCACGCGTTGGCCGCGAGCGTCGACCGTCTCGAGGAACGGCAGGAGGTGATCGTACTCCTCGGCGAACTCGTCCCGTCCGATCGGGCGTCCGCACACCTGAAGGCGCTCCGTCACCGAGAGCACGTGCGGCGATGTGTACAAGCCCGTGGTGAGGCCATGCGCGCACGAGAGCGCCGCGGCGATGCGCGCGGTCGTCGTCTTGCCGTTGGTGCCGGTGATGTGGATGGTCGGGTACGCGAGCTCCGGGTCGTCGAGCAGCTCTGCGAGCGCGGTGATCCTCGACAGGTCGGGCAGCATTCGCCCCGGCTGGCGGGATTCGAGCTCGGCGAGCGCCTGCTCGAAGCGCACGCCTCAGTCTCCGAGCTCGACGTCGACCGCAAGGTGGTCGGCCGCGTTCGTCTCGAGCATCGCGACGTTACCGGCCTCGACCACGTCGGTCCGGACGCGTTCGAGGTGGGCGAGCCGCTCCACCGTGTCATGAACCACGGCGCGACGAACCTCCGTTCGAAGCGACCGCTTTGCCAGCGCCTTCGCCTTTCGGATCTCGCCCAGAACGGAGGCCGCGACGTCGAGCGCCGACGCGTCGGTATCCGTCGCTAGCTCCGACTTCGTCGGCCACGGCGCGCGATGGATCGAGCCCTCCTGCCACCATGACCAGACCTCTTCGGTGACGTACGGAAGGAAGGGAGCGAACAGTCGCAGGAGCACCGACAGCGCGGTGCGAAGCGCCGTCACAGCGGAGCACGCGGCCTGCGCGCTGTGGCTCCCGTACGCCCGGCCCTTTACGAGCTCGAGGTAATCGTCGGTGAAGTTCCAGAAGAACCGCTCGGTAACGTCGAGCGCCCGCGAGTGATCCCAATCCTCGAAAGCCTCCGTCGCCTCGGCAATGACCTGCCCCAACCGTCCCAGCATCGAGCGGTCGAGGGGCTCGACGGCTGCACCGTCGGGCGCCTGGAGCGAGAGCGTGAACCGCGATGCGTTCAGGATCTTGGTTGCGAGCCGACGTCCGATCTTGAGCTGATCCTCGTTGAACGCCGTATCGACGCCGAGCCGCGCGCTACCGGCCCAGTAGCGAACCGCGTCCGCGCCGAACCGCTCGAGCACGGAGAGGGGAGTCACGACATTGCCCTTCGACTTCGACATCTTCTTCCGATCCGGGTCCAGTACCCACCCCGAGATGGCCGCGTTCCGCCACGGAAGTGAATCGTGCTGGAGATGCGCACGCAGCACGGTGTAGTACAGCCAGGTCCGAATGATGTCGTGGGCCTGTGGCCGCAGGTCCGTCGGGAACAGTCGCTCGAACAGCTCGTCGCGCTTTCCCCACTGAAGGGCGATCTGCGGGGTGAGCGACGACGTCGCCCACGTGTCCATGACGTCCGGATCTTCGGCGAACCCGCCCGGGACGCGGCGCTGATCCTCGGTAAAGCCCGGTGCCGTGTCCGTCGAGGGATCGATCGGCAGCGACGCCTCGTCGGCGAAGATCGGATGCTCGATGTCGGCCTCGCCGTCCTTGTCCAGCGGGTACCAGACGGGGAACGGCACACCGAAGAAGCGTTGCCGGCTGAATCCCCAGTCGGAGTTCAACCCCTCGACCCACGACACGAACCGCCCCCGCATGTACGACGGATGCCAATGCAGCTGTCGGCCGCGCTCGATCAGCGCCGGCTTGAAGTCCAGTTGCTTCACGTACCACTGTCTCGTGGAGATGATCTCGAGCGGCCGATCGCCGTTCTCGTAGAACTTCACGACGTGCCGAACCGACTTCGGTTCACGTATCAGGTGACCCGACTCCGCCAGCAGCTCCGCGACCCGGCGTCGGGCCTTCTTCGCGGGTGAGCCGGCTATGTCGCGTTGTGCCGCGCTCGCCCGCTCGACATCGCGCGAGGGCCACCCCCGCTCGCCCCAACGGGGCGCTGCGATCGTGCCGTCGCGCTGCATGACCACGCGCGTCGGCAATCGGAGCTCGCGCCACCACTGCACGTCCGTGACGTCTCCGAACGTGCAGATCATCGCGACCCCCGTTCCTTTTTCCGGATCGGCGAGCTCGTGTGCGACCATCGGAACCTCGGCCCCGAACAGGGGCGTCACGAACGCCGAGCCGACGAGATCCCGGTACCGATCGTCGGCGGGGTTCACGACGACGGCGACGCACGACGGGATGAGCTCGGGGCGCGACGTCTCGATCTCGATGTCGCGCTCCCCGTCGGCAGCGTCGAACCGTACGCGATGGTACACACCGTCGATCTCGCGATCCTCGATCTCCGCCTGCGCGACGGCCGTCTGGAAGTCGACGTCCCACATCGTCGGCGCGTCTGCCTTGTATGCCAGTCCACGACGCGCGAGGTCGAGGAATCCTCGTTGGGAGACTCGACGGGAGTTGTCGTCGATCGTCGTGTAGAGCAGGGACCAGTCGACCGACAGACCGACGGTCCGCCACAGCTCCTCGAACGCCTTCTCGTCCTCGGCGGTGAGGCGCTCGCAAAGCGAGATGAAGTTCGGACGCGAGATCGGCACGACGTCGCCGGACCGATCGACCGACTCGGGGTCGAAGGCAGCGTCGTAGGGTAACGAGGGATCGCAACGGACACCGTAATAGTTCTGAACGCGCCGCTCGGTCGCGAGTCCGTTGTCATCCCATCCGATGGGGTAGAAGACCGTGTTGCCGGTCATCCGTCGATACCGGGCAATGACGTCGGTGTGCGTGTACGACATCACGTGGCCGACGTGAATCGACCCGGAGACCGTCGGTGGCGGCGTATCGACGACGAAAGTCCTCTCGCGGGGCTGCGAACGGTCATACCGATAGACGCCCTCGGTCTCCCATCGCTGCGCCCACC
>JBKOWM010000110.1:0-14217 GCA_046724395.1 Actinomycetota bacterium | reverse complement strand
TGTGCGCTCGTGGCGAAGGTCGTTCACGACAGCGGTGATCGCAGCGCGCTCGCCGAGGGCGTGTTCATCGTCGCGTGTCTTTGCGTGGCCGTCATCGTCTGGGCTGTGGTCTGGCAGGTCGTCCACTAGCCGACGGGCATGACTCGAGCCCGTTCGACGGTCGCTATTCGGCGTTCCACGGCCCCACACCGCCGAGACGCTCCGGCGTGACCCGCGTCACGAATCCGGGCGGCGGGTCGGGCATCGCGGGGAACACGGCGTCCGGTCCCAGATACGTCCTCGCGAGGCGCTGCAGCATCTGGGCGGCGCCGCCCTCGGTCACGCGCGCCGTTCCGTACACCACGAGGTACTGCAGCAGGCCCCACGCGTTGGTGGTCGTCGACGGGACCGAGATGGCGATCCGCGGGTCGCGGCGCAGGTTTTCGAGCTTCCGCTGATCGGGCAGCGTCGCGAACACGATGTCGTCGCCGTCGACCCCTACCCACGCGGCGGTGACGTGGGGCGCGCCGTCCCGGTCGATCGTGACGATGCTCGCGACGGCGTCGCTCTCGAGGAGCGCCCGAGCCTCGTTGGTGAGGCGGATCGGCATCCTCCGATCGTACCGGCGAGCGGTCTGGCTGGTCGGGATCGTGGCTGCCTGTCGGACCTGAGTGCGACGATCCGCTCGTGAGGGACGAGGGGACGATCCTTCATGCCGATGTCGACTCGTTCTACGCATCGGTCGAGCAGCGGGACGACCCGTCGCTTCGCGGTCGTCCCGTCATCGTCGGGGCCGGGGTCGTGCTCGCCGCGAGCTACGAGGCGAAGGCCTACGGCATCGCGACGCCCATGGGAGGAGCGCAGGCGCGCCGGTTGTGCCCACACGCGGTCGTGGTCCGACCGCGGATGGAGGTCTATAGCGAGGCGAGCGAGGCGCTGTTCCGGGTCTTCGCGGACACCACGCCGTTCGTGGAGGGGCTTTCGATCGACGAGGCGTTCCTCGACGTCGGCGGCCTCCGGCGCATCTCGGGGACGCCGGTCGAGATCGCCCGGAGGCTGCGCCGGGAGATCCGCGAGCGCGTCGGGCTCCCTGTCTCCGTCGGGGTCGCGAGGACCAAGTTCCTGGCCAAGGTCGCGAGCGGCGTCGCAAAACCCGACGGACTCTTGGTCGTTGCACCGGAGCACGAGCTCGAGTTCCTGCACGCCCTGCCCGTCGAGCGGCTTTGGGGCGTCGGACCGGTCACCGCGGCGAAGCTTCGCGAGCGGGCCATCACCACCGTCGGTCAGGTCGCCGGGCTGGGCGAGAAGACGCTCATGAACGTCCTGGGGCGGGCGGCCGGCCGGCATATCCATGCGCTCGCGCACAATCGCGACCCCCGTCCCGTGCAGGTCGGACGGCGGCGGGGCTCGATCGGAACGCAGAGGGCGCTAGGACGCCGTCCGCGATCGATGGAATCCCTCGACGCCGACCTGGTCGCGCTCGTCGACCGGCTCGGCCGCCGTCTCCGGGCCGCGCATCGGGTGACTCGTACGGTGACCCTTCGTCTACGATTCGACGACTTCTCACGCGCGACACGGTCGCATACCCTCCCCGAGGCGACGGCCGAGACCCCCACCCTCCTCGCCACGGCCCGCGGACTCCTCGCAGTGGCGGAGCCGACGATCCGGAGAAACGGCATCACGCTCATCGGGCTCACGTTCGGCAATCTCAACGCCGACGCGGCCATCCAGCTGGCGCTCCCGTTCGATTACGCGCACGCCGATGCCCTCGACGCCGTGCTCGACCGGGTTCGCGAGCGGTTCGGGGCGGGCGCGGTCGCCCGCGCAGTCCTCCTGGGCCGGGACACTGGCCTGACGGTCCCGCTGCTGCCCGACTGATCCTTGGCGTCAGGGTCGCCGAGCCGTGCGAAGGGCCGCCTCGACGTCGTCCAGGTGCTCGCTCCGGTGGGCGGCGCGAAGCGCGTACAGCGGGCTGTCCGGGTCGATGGGTGACAGGCGTCCTGGGGGGAGCGTCGCCACGAGGTCGTCGGTCTCCTGCGCGATGCGGAGCGCGAGCCGCGCCGCCTCGACGGGCGGGATGGCGTGGATCAGGGGCCGGGACGCGTCGTTGATCCAGTCGACATCCTCGGGCTCGCTGTCGGACGGGCTGAAGTCCTCGCCTCGCCGCAGCTTCCCCGCCAGCGACAGCACCCGAGCGTCCCAAAATGCGATGTGGCCGAGCACGCCCGCGACCGTCCAGTAGTCGTTCACGGGAGCGCGGAGTTCGTCTTCGCCGATTCGGTCGACCAGCGCCCGAAGACGTTCCCGCTCACGGTCGTTCTCCTCGACGTAGGACCGGTCCTCCGACACGACGGGGACCTTACCCTCGCGAGCGAACGGTGCCATGCGGTGCGCCCGCTCGTTGACATATGTCTATATGGGAATGTATGGTCGGCACGATGGCACGGGCGACGACCACGGCGGACGCGTTCAACGCGGTCGCCGAGCCGAGGCGACGCGAGATCCTCGACCTGCTCGAGTCCGGGGAGCGGCCCGTCAACGACATCGTCGAGCGGCTCGGTGTGGCACAGCCGCAGGTCTCCAAGCACCTGCGGGTCCTGAGGGAGGTCGGCCTCGTGGAAGCGCGCGACGACGGGAGGAGGAGGATCTATCGCGTAAACGGACGCAACCTGAAGCCGATCCATGACTGGGTCAAGCGGTACGAGGACACGTGGTCCGAGCGTTTCGAGCGGCTCGACCGGGTCCTGGAGGATCTCAAGCGGAAGGAGGAACCAGATGGGGTCGACGGTGAGTAGCGGGAAGGCGACCGTGACGCTCCCGGGTGAGACACAGATCCTGATCGCCCGCGACTTCGATGCCCCGCGACACCTTGTCTATCGCGCCTACACCGAACCCGAGCTCGTCCGGCGATGGTGGAGCGGTGAACGGGGGGAGGTCACCAGCGTCGAGGCAGACGTCCGGGTCGGCGGACGTTGGCGATACGTGATGCGGGCGAACGACGGATTCGACGTCGCCTTTCACGGCACGTACCTCGAGGTCGTTCCGGACGAGCGGCTCGTCATGACGGAGCTGTTCGAGGGTGTTCCGGACGCGACCGAGGACGACGCCACCGTGAACACGACGACGTTCGCCGAGGCGGAAGGCCGCACCACCCTCACGACCCTGGTCGAGTGCCAGACTCGCGAGGTGCGCGACGCGATCATCGAGACCGGCATGGAAGGTGGCATGCAGGAGGCGATGGACAAGCTCGAGCGAGTGGCGGTGTCGCTCGGTTGACGCACCACGCCGCAGGGCGCGGGCGCCGCAGTACTGCGGCGCCCGCTTTGCGGTTACGCCGAGCTCCTCGCCCCGACAAGATCGGCTGCACGCCGACGTCGTCATCCCGTCCGACTGAGGTTGCCTTGTGCGATGCGGTCGTACAGCGACGCCGAATCGAGGTCGTCCACCCCATACGTGCGGTGTATCGCCGACCGCGGTTCCGCGAGGTGGTAGGTTCGAGAGGCGTTCCAGCAGAGCATGGCCGCACTGCGCGCAATACCGAACCAAAGGGGGGTCGATGGTCGACGTGACGACACGCGCCGCTGCGCGAGCCATTGGGCTCGTCAAGGTCTTCGGGCACGGCGACACGGCCGTTGAGGCCCTGAGAAGCGTCGACGTCTCGTTCGGCGCGGGGGAGTTCTCGGCGATCATGGGACCCTCGGGCTCGGGAAAATCTACGTTGCTGCACTGCCTAGCGGGATTGGACCGGCCGACCGCCGGTTCCGTTTACATCGGCGACATCGATCTGACAACGCTCTCGGACAAAGATTTGACGCGCCTGCGTCGCGACAAGGTCGGCTTCGTGTTCCAGGCGTTCAACCTCATTCCGACGCTCACGGCCGAGGAGAACATCACCCTGCCCATCGACATCGCCGGGCGAGACGTCGAACGAGCGTGGTTCGATGAGGTCGTCGACACGATCGGGCTACGCGATCGGCTGCGGCACAAGCCCGCGGAGCTCTCGGGCGGGCAGCAGCAGCGGGTCGCTGGCGCCCGAGCGCTCCTCAGCAGGCCGGCAATCGTCTTCGCCGACGAGCCGACCGGGAACCTCGACTCTCGGTCGGGTGAGGAGCTTCTATCTTTCCTGCGATCCGCGGTCGACAAGCACGACCAAACGATCGTGATGGTGACACACGACCCGACGGCTGCGAGCCGAGCCGACCGCATCGTCTTCCTCGTCGACGGCGAAATCGTCGACGAGATGCGAAGTCCGACGTCGGAACTCGTCCTCGATCGGCTCAAGTCCCTCGAGGTCTGAGGAGCGAGCCTGTGCTGCGCGCGGCGCTCAAGAGCGTGCTCGCCCGGAAGCTCCGTCTCGTCTTGACGGCGCTCGCGGTCGTCTTAGGGGTCGGCTTCACCGCCGGCACGTTCGTTCTCACGGATACGGCCCTCGACAGCTTCGACAAGCTCTTCGGCGACGTCTTCAAGGGGACGAGCGTCGTTGTGCAGGCGCAACAGGCGTACACGCCCTCGGCCGCTAGCGGAAACCCCGGAGGAGGATCCGAGCGCAACCCCGTCGCCGAGTCGCTTCTTCCCAAGGTCAAGGCCGTGCCCGGGGTGGAGGCGGCCGACGGAGACGTCGCCGGGCTCGCGCAGATCGTCGATCCCGCCACGGGAAAAACGATCCAGAACGGCGGCGCTCCGACCATCGGGAACTCCTGGGACCCCGACGTCACGTCGCTGACGTTCGCGGCCGGCTCGCCGCCGGCTGGCCCCGACGAGGTCGCCGTCGACGCCGGGACGGCCGAGGATCACGACCTCTCGGTTGGGCAGCGCGTGCGTGTGACGACCTCTACGGCCGCCGATGAGTTCACCATCTCGGGCATCGTGAAGTTCGCCACCTCCAACAGCCTGCTCGGCGCGACGCTGGCCATCTTCGACCTTCCGACGGCACAGCGCCTGTTCGACCGTGAAGGGGAGTTCGATTTCATCTACGTGAAGGCCGAGCAGGACGTGACGCCGAACCAGCTCGCGTCGCGAATCTCGACGATTCTGCCGAAGGGGTACCAGGCCGTCACCGGGGAGACCGCCGCGAAGGAGCAGCAGGATCAAGTGAACGAGGGCCTCGGCTTCGTTCGGACCGGGTTGCTCGTGTTCGGTTTCGTCGCGCTGTTCGTCGGTGCGTTCATCATTTTCAACACCTTCAACATCGTCGTGACACAGCGAAGCCGCGAGCTCGCGCTGTTCCGAGCGCTCGGCGCGAGCAGAACACAGGTGATGGCGTCCGTCCTCGTCGAGGCGGTCGTCGTAGGTCTCGTCGCGTCGATCGCCGGCGTGGGCGTGGGCATCGGGCTGGCGGTGGCCCTGAAGGCGCTCCTCGGGGGCCTGGGCCTCAAGCTGCCCGCCACGGCACTCGTTGTGGCCCCGCGCACCGTCGTCGTCGCGCTCGTGCTCGGCACGGCGATCACCGTGGCGGCCGGGCTCGCCCCGGCCCGTCGCGGCTCTCGCGTCGCGCCGGTCGAGGCACTGCGGGAGACGGCCGGCCCAAGCGCCACGATCCGCCGCCGCGTGATTATCGGATCCCTGATCGCCGTCGCCGGCGTGGCTGCGCTGTTCGCCGGACTCTTCGGGGGCGTCTCGAACGCCGGGTACGTGGTGGGCGCGGGCGCGGCGTTGACGTTCATCGGCGTCGCGATGCTGTCGCCGCTCGTCGCTGGGCCGATCTCTTCGATCTTGGGCCAGCCGTTCCGCCGGCGCGTGTCGGGCAAGCTCGGCAGCGAGAATGCGAACAGGAACCCACGACGCACAGCGTCGACGGCTGCCGCGCTCATGATCGGCCTTGGCCTGGTGACGTTTGTGGCGGTGTTCGCGGCATCGCTCAAGTCGTCCGTGTCGGCCGTGCTGGACCGAACCCTTCGGTCGGATTTGATGTTGACCGCATCGCAATTCGCGCCGTTCTCACCGCAGCTCGCGAGGGATCTGGAGCACGATCCGGATTTCTCCGTGGTCTCGCCACTCCGATCGGGGGCAGCAAGAGTCGGGTCGTCGGATACGTTCCCCGTCGCCGTGGATCCGTCGACGTTCACGCAGGTGGCGAACATCGAGATGACGGACGGCTCGATCAACGCGTTGTCACAGCCCGATTCCGTCGTCGTCTCGCGCACGGAAGCACAGTCGAAGGGCTTCACCGTCGGAGGCACCGTCGATATGTCCTTCGCAAGCACGGGTGTCCAGCAGCTAAAGGTCGTCGGGATTTTCGAGCCGAACTCGCTGCTGGGCGATTATGCGGTGTCGATCGACACATTCGAGCAGAATGTCGCTCAGCAGTTCGACTCGACCGTCTTCGTCAAGTACGCGCCCGGCGTGGACCAAGCGAAAGCCCGCGCGAGTGTCGAGAACCTCGTGAACCGGAACTATCCGAATGTAGAGGTGAACAATCAGGCTCAGACGAAGGAGCAGTACCTCTCGCAGGTCAACCAGGTCTTCGCGATCGTGTACGTCCTCCTGTTCCTCTCCGTACTGATCTCGGCATTCGGCATCATCAACACGCTCGGTCTGTCGATCTACGAGCGCGTCCGCGAGCTCGGTCTCTTGCGGGCGGTGGGAATGAGCCGCCGGCAGGTCAAGCGCATGGTGCGTGTGGAGGCGGTGATCATCGCCGTTCTCGGAGCCATCCTCGGAGTAGCCGTCGGGGTCCTGTTCGGGTGGGCGATGCAGCGCGCCTTGTCCGACGTCGGCATCGACCGGTTCGCGCTTCCGGTCGGTCAGCTTCTCCTCACGCTGGTCGTCGCGGCCGTCATCGGGGTGCTTGCCGCGATCTGGCCGGCACGTCGTGCCGCGAAGCTGAACGTGCTCGAGGCTATCGCGTACGAGTAGGTCATCCGGAGCGGCCGTTCGTGGGCCAAGCGCCGACAGAATGCGGTGGTTCCCACCTCCCACGTACGGCTCGGTATCCGCCGGCGATCGTCCTTCCGTTCTCGCTCATCGACGATCGCCGCCGAAGAGCCTCCGGTCCGAGCTCACGTTGAAGGGCGGGACTCCGGCGAGCTTTCCGCCGTCGATCGGCAGCGTAGCGCCGGTGATGAAGGACGCCGCATCCGAACAGAGCCAAACGACTGCGCTCGCCACCTCCTCGGCGCGACCGACCCGTTTCAGCGGCATCGCCATGGCCGCCTGATGCTGTGCCTCGTCGCCGGCGCGAGCCAGATTCTCGGTCAGGATCGGCCCCGGGGCGAGCGCGTTGACGCGGATGTTCCGGTCGCCGTAGTCGAGCGCTGCGGTCTTCGTGAGACCGATCACGCCGTGCTTGGCCGAGACGTAGCCGGCGAGACCGCCGACCGCCTCGAGTCCCGCTGTCGACGCCATGTTGACGATCGCGCCGCCGCCCGGCTGCCGGAGCATCGCCTCGACCTCGAACTTCATCGAGACGAACACACTGCGAAGGGTGATCGCGACCGCCGAGTCGTACGCCTCGAGGGAGAGGTCGGCTAGCGGAGTGGGCGGCGCGCCGCCTCCGGCGGCGTTGTTGACGGCCAGGTCGAGCCGTCCGAACGTGGCGAGTGTTCGCTCGACGAGCGAGCGGACGGAGTCGGCGTCGCCGACATCCGTCGGCACGGCGAGCGCTCGACCCCCGTCGGTCTCTATTCGCGCGACGATCTCGTCGAGTCGGTCGGCGCTTCGCGCCGCAACGGCGACGGCCGCGCCCGCCTCGGCTAGCGCGACAGCGGTCGCGGCGCCGATCCCCCGGCTCGCCCCCGTGACGATCCCGACCCTGTCCTCGAGCGGCGTGTTCGGATTCGAGTGCGTTTGCATCTGAGACCTCCGTCGTCGGCCTTCCGCTGGGCACCCACTACATGGTCGGATGAATCGACACCGTTCGCATCGGCCGGCCGGCGCGGTCGGTGCTGCGCCGAGGGGTGACGGCGCCGCGTTCTGGTTACGACCCCGGGAGTACGGAGCGAGGTACCGCGACGACGTAGACGTCAGTCGAGCCAGCCGGGCCGGACCAAACCGGACTCGTAGGCGATGACGACGAGCTGCGCCCGGTCGCGGGCTCCAAGCTTGGTCATGGCCCGGCTCACGTGCGTCTTCGCGGTGGCGGGACTCACGTAGAGCCGCTGAGCGATCTCGCCGTTCGAGAGGCCCTCGGCGACCAGCGCCATCACCTCCCGCTCGCGATCCGTCAATTGGTCGAGCTCGGCGCTCGAGCCCGGGTCCTTTGCATGAGCGGCGAACTCCTGGATGAGCCGCCGGGTGACGGCGGGCGACAGGAGCGCGTCGCCCGCGGCGACGACGCGGACAGCCTGCAGGAGCTCCGCCGGCTCGGTGTCCTTGACGAGGAATCCGCTCGCGCCCGACCTGATGGCCTCGAAGACGTACTCGTCCACCCCAAATGTGGTGAGGATGACCACTCGCACTCCGGCCAGGCGCTGGTCGGTGGCGATCGACCGCGTGGCGGCCAGGCCATCCATCCCGGGCATCCGAACGTCCATCAGCACGAGGTCCGGCCTGAGCTCGGCGGCCATCCGAACGGCTTCCTCGCCGCCGGCCGCCTCGCCGACGACCTCGATGTCCTGTTGCGCGTCGAGCAGGGAACGGAAGCCGGCGCGGACGAGCGCCTGGTCGTCCGCCAACACGACGCGGATCATCGAACCCTTCTCATGACCGATGCCGACACCGGCCCGGTCATCCGGACCCGCTACCAGCGATCGCGAAGAGGCGCCACGTGTCCGGTACCCCCTTGAGCGCGTGCTCTCCTCGATCCTCGAACGCGATGCCTGAGCCCGTCACCAGGTCGCGGACCGTGCTCGAGACGACGATCTCGCCCGGCGCGGCGGCCGCCGAGACGCGGGCGCCGACGTTGACGGCGATTCCGCCCACGTCGTTCCCGCGCAACTCGACCTCGCCCGAGTGCACCCCGACGCGGATCTCGATCCCCTCACCGCGAAGCGCGTCACGCATGGCGACGGCGCAACGGATCGCGCGCGCGGGCGCGTCGAACACGGCGAGGAACCCGTCGCCCGTCGTCTTGACCTCACGGCCTCCGTGCGAAGCGAGCTCCTGGCGGATCAGCGCGTCGTGGCGGTCCAACAGGTCTCGCCAACGGCGATCACCGATCGCCGCCGCGCGCTCCGTCGAGGAGACGATGTCGCTGAACATCACGGTGGCAAGAACCCGGTCGGACCCGGAGCCTGTTGGGAGGCGCGGTCCTCCGGGGTCCGTGAACGCCGAGATCAGTTTCCGCGTCACGGCTGGAGACAGAAGCGCGTCGCCGCGAGCGACGGCGCGCACACCCTGGACGAGGTCGCTCGGATCGGTGTCCTTGACGAGGAATCCGCTCGCTCCGACCCGAAGCGCCTCGAATACGTACTCATCGACGTCGAACGTCGTGAGGATGACGATCCGCACGCCGTCGAGGTGCGCATCGCGGACGATCCTCCGCGTCGCCTCTAGACCGTCCGTGCCCGGCATGCGGATGTCCATGAGCACGACGTCCGGCTGCAGGCGCTCGGCGAGCCGGATCGCCTCCTCGCCGTCGTTCGCCTCGCCGACGACCTGGATGTCATCCTCCGCGTCGAGCAGCGCGCGAAAGCCTGCGCGTACCAGACCCTGGTCGTCCGCCAGGACGACACGGATCATGCGACTCCATCCAGCGGAAGCCGGGCTCGCACCCGAAACCCGCCGTCGGGACGCGGCCCGGCTTCCAGCTCGCCGCCGAACGCCGCCGCCCGCTCCCGCATGCCGACGATTCCCCGTCCCACCCCCGCCTTCGCAATAGGCCCCACACCGGGTCCGTCGTCCTCGACCTGAAGGGTGAGGTCGCGCTCGGCGTATGAGATTCGAAGCCTTGCCCTGGCCTCGCCGGCGTGTCGGGAGACGTTCGTGAGCGCCTCCTGGACGATGCGGAACGCGGCGACGTCCACGCCGAACGGCAGCGGTCGCGGCTCGCCGGTGACCTCCGTCGTGATGTCGAGGCCGGCCGCTCGTGCCTGCGACACGAGCCCGTCCAGCCGGCTCAGCGACGGCACCGGTGAGCGCGGCGCCTGTTCGTCGCCCCGTCGCAGGATGTCCAGAACGGAGCGAAGCTCGGTCAGCGCCTCCTTGCTCGCGTCGGTGATGGCGCCGAGCGCCGACCTGGCCTGTTCTGGAAGCTCCTCGTTGATGTGCAGGGCCACGCCCGCCTGCACGTTGATGAGCGACAGCTGGTGTCCGAGCGCGTCATGGAGCTCGCGGGCGATGCGCAGACGCTCCTCGGTTGCTCTGTTTCGGGCGTCCTCGGCTCGCTTTCGAACCGCTTCGTACGCTCGGTCCCGCCGCAGCCGGACGAACTCGGCGGTGAACAGCAGCACGAGCAGCCACGCCCCCAGTCCCGTGGCCGCCACGACACTGGGAGCGGGCTCCTGTCCCAGGAGCCAGGGCAGCCACCCGAAGGCGATGTATCCGACGACGATACCGGCGATCGCCGCCCACCGATGCCCGGTGATGACGAGAGTGAACAGCGCGACGATCAGCGAGACGAAGATCGGGCCCCTGGGGTAGTCCGTGAGCCAGTAGGCCAGGTCGCTGACGAACACGACGAGGTACACGCCAACGGGGAATCGGCGACGAAACACGAGTGCGGCCGGGCCGGCGGCCAACAGCGCGTATGCAAGTAGGTCAAGGTCGTCGCGCTCGGGCTGTCCGGTCGCCGCGAAATGGGTTCCGAGGAGCTGCAGAAGTCCGACCACGACCGCGATGGCGAGATCCGCCTGCCAACCGCGCCACCAGCGCGGCCGCTCATCGACGAGCCGTTCGGCTTCCTCTGCCGAGATCACGGCCACACGCTAGTCCGCCCCCCGCATCGGCGGCGTCGCCCGGCCGATGCCGTCCGCGCTACGGCGCGCGATGTAGCTGCGGATCCGCGGCTACGCCCCCGGGCGGAGGCGGGAAGCAACCGTGTGGCCGACGTCCTTCCCGTCGAGCTCGCGCACGATGATCGTCGAGACGTCGAGGACGGAGTGGACGCCATGGAGGGCACGGCGAGGCCGAGTGCTCGGAGCGCAATCGAATCAGTCGGATCCGAGGACGCGATCCGGAGCAAGGGTCTTACCAAGGTATACGCCGGGAACGTTCGGGCCGTCGACGGCTTGAACCTGTCGGTGAGGAAGGGCGAGGTTTACGGGTTCCTAGGTCCGAACGGCGCCGGAAAGAGTACGACCCTTCGGATGCTGCTCGGGCTGGTCCGTCCGACCTCCGGCTCGGTGACGGTCCTCGGACGCGCGCCGGGCGATCCCGCGGGACTTCTCCGAGTGGGCGCCCTCGTCGAGGAGCCGGCCTTCTATCCGTATCTATCAGGTCGCGACAACCTGAGGGTGCTGGTTCGTGCGGCCGGCCTCGCCGAGGATCGGATCGAGCAGGCGCTCGATACGGTCGATCTCCTGTCTCGGGCACGCGCTCGATACCGAACGTACTCCCAGGGGATGCGTCAGCGGCTGGGCGTCGCCGCAGCGCTGCTCAAGGATCCGGACCTGCTCATTCTGGACGAGCCGACGAACGGGCTCGATCCGGCCGGCATGGCCGAGATGCGCTCGCTCGTTAGACGGCTGGGGTCCGGTGAACGGACGGTGCTGCTGTCGAGCCATCTGCTGGGCGAGGTCGAGCAGCTCTGCGACCGCGTCGGGGTCATAGCGCACGGTCGGATGATCGCCGAGGGCTCCGTCGACGAGATGCGTGGCCGCCGATCGATCCTCGTTCGCGCCGAGCCGCTCGCCGCGGCACGGATGAGGGCCGAGCAGCTCGTCGGGGCCGGACGAGTCGAGGAGCTCGACGGGACGCTGCGCCTCCGGTCCGACCCGCAGGATGCGCCGCGCATCACGCGAGACCTCGTCCTGGCGGGGGTGGCGGTCAGCGAGGTCCGCCCCGTCGAGCGGACCCTGGAGGACGTGTTTCTGGAACTAACGGATGAGCACGGATGAGGACGGACCGAACCATGCACGGTAGCTATCGAGCCGAGATGCTGAAGCTGGTGAAGTGGCCGGCAATGTGGGTGCTCGCGACCGTATTTCTCGTGCTGCCGCAGGTGTTCGGATACCTCATCCCGTACGTGGGCTACCGGGGCGGCGGCGGAAGTGGATTCGCCGCGGGAGAGACCAGGGCCCAGCTCCTCGCCGATGTCCTGCCGGCAAGACTCGTTCCGAACACGCTGGGCGGGTTCCCGATGTTCGCCGGCGCTCTCGCGCTCATCATCGGATCGCTCGTCGTCGCGAGCGAGTACGGCTGGGGGACGCTGAAGACGATCGTGACTCAGCGCCCGCGCCGACTCGCCATCCTCGCGGCCAAACTTCTCGCGATCGCGTCGTTGATCCTCGCGCTTGTCGTGGTCGTCTTCGTGTTGAACGGCGTGTGGGGCGGGGTGATCGCCACTGTCGAGGACCGCCAGCGGGAGTGGCCGTCGCTCTTCGACCTCGGCCGCGGCGTCGCGGCGGGCTGGCTCGTGTTGGCGACATGGGCCCTCGTCGGCGCCGCGCTCGGTGTCCTGCTCCGAAGCACGTCGCTGGCGGTGGGTCTCGGCCTGGTCTGGGCGCTTGCGGTCGAGAACCTGATCCGCGGCTTCGCGAGCGTGGTCTCGTTTCTTGACGTTCTCCAACGGGCGCTCCCCGGGACCAACGCCGGGTCGCTCGTGGCCTCGCTCGGCGCCCCGACGCTCGACCAACCCGGCGGAACGCCGGGGGTGACGGCCGTGGTGGCGGGGACGCAGGCCGCCGTGGTCCTTCTCGGGTATGTGGTGGGCCTTGCATTGGTCGCGGGCCTCACCCTGCAGCGCCAGGACGTGACGTAGATGCGGCGCTGTGCGCCGGCTGGATCGACGGTCTGAACGGTCCCTCAGGCGCCCTCGCGGACGACCTGCTCCGGCGGTTTGTCATCGCGAAGTCCGAGGTACCGCGGCTGTCGCAGCTTCCCGTCCTGTGTCCACTCGCTGAACCCGATCTGCGCGACGAGCGCTGGGCGCAGCCAGTGGACACCTTTTCGCGGGAGGCCCGTCGCATCGACGACTGGCGGCGTGGGCCGTTCGAGCGCTACGAGTCGGCCGAGCAGCCGTGCGAGCTCGCGGTCGCTGAATCCCGTGCCGACCTTGCCGGCGAACCGTAGGCGTCCGTCGTCGTGGTACCCGACCAGGAGCGCTCCAAGTCCGGTTCGGTTGCCACGCGGATCAGTCCAACCGACGACGACGAACTCCTGCTCGTTCAGGCACTTCAGCTTCAGCCACTCGCGAGATCTTCCGTGGACGTACGGCGACGAAGCGTGCTTTGCTACGAGGCCCTCCCAGCCCCTGCGGCAGGCCTCCTCGAACGCGGCCTCGCCTTCCTCGTCGAGGTGGTCGGAGAACCGGATCGGGTCCTCGAAGGTGATCGCTCGGCGAAGCAGCGATTTTCGAGCGGTGACCGGGAGGGCCGACAGGTCGTACCCGTCGAACCAGATGAGGTCGAAGAGGTAGAAGACGACCGGAACGGCCGCGATCTGCACAACACTGGGATGCGCGTTCTGCATACGCTCCTGCAGCCGTGAGAACGACGTGACGTCCCGCTCGAAGGCCACGATCTCACCGTCGGCGATGAGCGGCGGCGACCCGGCGCGGAGGACGGCCTCGGCGAGCTCCGGGTAGTGGGACGTCCGGTCCTTCTCGTTCCTCGTGATCAGCCGGACGGACGGCCCGCGCCGCCAAAGGAGAGAGCGCTGACCGTCGAACTTCGTCTCGAAGATCCAGTCGGGGTCCGAGAACGCGCGTTTGTGCAACGTAGCGAGCATCGGTTGCGTGAACGCCGGCATCGCGCGGCGACGGAGCAGGCCTCGGTCGCGCGCCTCGAGCTCCTCGACGACAGGGCCAACCATACAAATGCTCCGTCTGATCCCTTTCGAGTCGCCCCGCAGAAGACGACTCCGATGCGCAAGTCGGCCATCCGGGACGCGCCGCGCGGGCCGCTGACCATCGGATTGTAGGCGGCCGCTATCGCAGCGCCGCGTACGACACTCGCCGTGGCTGCGAGGTCAGTTGCCGGCCGGGCCGTTCGACGCCTGGTTGTTCGGAGCCGAAGCGCCCGGCGCAGGTCCCGTGTTCGCAGGCGCGCCGGCATCCGGTGGCGGACCGGACTGCGGTGGCGGACCGGACTGCGGTGGCGGACCGGACTGCGGTGGCGGACCGGACTGCGGTGGCGGACCGGACTGCGGTGGCGGACCGGACTGCGGTGGCGGACCGGACTGCGGCGGCGGACCGGACTGCGG
>JBKOWM010000100.1:0-19471 GCA_046724395.1 Actinomycetota bacterium | reverse complement strand
CTCGATCCCCATCTCCATCAGCGCCTGCAGCTTGCCCGGCACGATCTGCGGCTTGCGGAAGGCGGCCCAGAACAGGACGACGAAGACCAAGAACGTGAGCAGCAGCAGGAAGTAGATGAAGTTCATGCAGAATGGGATGCCGAGGATCCTGACGGAACCGCCCCAGCACCCCCAGACGAAGTCCTTGGTCGTCGGCGGCTCGAACGCCGAGACGACGCCGGGAAGCTCCGCGCCGCAGATCACGGGGCCGGCCTCCCCTCCGTGGACGGGATCGTCCACAGCTCGGAGGTGAACCGGCCGGCCAACAGGCGCAGCTCGTATGCGAGCACGAATGCCGTCGATGGAACGACCGCGAGCGCGAAGGCCAGCGCCGAGAACCAGGCGAGTCGGTCGAGCAGCACCAACAGGAGCGCGATCAGCGCCAGGCGGACGACGTACCCGCCCGTGCCAACCGCGAACAGGGCGATCGGCGAGATCCTTGCCGCCCACGCGAGCGACCACGCGTAGGCGTTGAGGTTCAAGAAGACGACGGCGACCCCGATCGTCGCCGACCAGGCCGCGTCGCGTCCGCCGACGATCGCGCCCGCGGCGAATGCGAGGCCGAACGCGGGGACTGCCCACCGGGAGACACGACCTGCCAGCCGGCGCTCAGGTTCGACGCTCACCGTTCTCCTTGCCCCATTTCAGGTACACGAGATAGATCCCCGCCGCCGCGCCGAGCACGATCCCGACCGCGGTAAGGATGGAATCCGTTCCGACCAGTCGGTCGATCACGAAACCGATAAGGCCGCAGACGACGATGCCGCCGATCAACGTTGAGGTGATCGCCCATCCGGTGCCCATGCCGCTCCACGCGTCGCCAGGTCGTGTGGGCGCCATCGGCCGCAAGAGTGTATCGGCGGGGCTCGGCGTGCGTCAAAGCGCTCGGGGCGGTGTTTCCGCAGGTAGACGGGGCATAAGGGCCCTTCTTGTGAAAACTTTCACAATTTGAACCCGCCCGCGACACGGCTGTCGACGCCAGCCGTGACGCCGGAACAACGGGGGGCGGGGCCGCGTCCCCGTTACGCGCGGCGACGTTGGACGACCACGTTGGCGACTGCGGCCAGGATGCCGCCGGCGAACAGGAGCGTGCCGATCACGTTGACCTGTGGCGGGAGCCCGATGCGCGTCGCGCCGTAGACCCACGTGGGAAACATCGTCGTCTGTCCCGAGACGAAGTTCGTGATGACGAAGTCGTCCAGCGACAGGACGAACGCCAGCAGAAAGCCCGCGAGGATCGCCGGCGCGATGAGCGGCAGCGTGACCTTGAAGAAGGCGGTAGTTGGACTTGCGAACAGGTCCTGCGCCGCGTCCTCGAGCGATCGATCGAGGCCTTGCACGCGAGCTCGAACGGTGACCGCGACGAACGCGATGCTGAAGCCGATGTGCGAGACCAGGATGGTGGGCAACCCGAGCGGCAGGATGTTCGCAAGCGTCGGACCGATGACGGGGATGTCCCCGAGTTGCACGAACATCGAGAGGAGCGACGAGCCGAGGACGATCTCGGGGACCGCGATCGCGAGGAAGATCACGAAGGCCACGGCCCCGCGCCCGCGGAACCAGTAGCGCCCGAGCGCAAGCCCGAGCAGCGTCCCGAGGATCGTCGCGACGAGCGCGCTGGTGGGGCCGACGAAGAGCGAGTTCCTGATGGCCGTCTCGAGCCCGCCGACGTTCAGGATGTTCCTGTACCAGTCGAGGGTGAACCCGTAGAAGCGCGGCGTCTGCCGCTCGTTGGACCCCGGCAGGTCGTTGAAGCCGAACAGGATCATCACGAACACGGGGCTGGTCAGATAGAAGATCATCAGGAACGTAAAGACCGGCAGGATGAACCGAGTGACGCGCTTGTGCGGCCGATTGACCGGCGGGAGGTCGTCCCGCGTTCGCGGCCGCGTCTCGGCAACGGTGACGGCGCTCATGCCGCCGGAGCGCCCGCCAGCGCCGGATCCTCCGTCCCGAGGATTCGCGCGTAGATCGTTCCGAGGATGAGCATCCCGACCATCAGCACGACCGACATCGCCGCCGCGCCCGGGTAGTTGTTCTGAACGAGAAACTGCGTCTGGATGATGTTGCCGATCATGGTCGTGCCCGGCCCCCCAAGTACGTCGACATTGATGTAGTCGCCCGTCGCCGGAACGAACGTCAGCAGGAACGCGGCGAACACCCCAGGCAGCGACAGCGGCCAGACCACGCGGCGAAACGCCTCGAACTGACTGGAATACAGGTCTTTGGCCGCCTCGACCAGGCTCTTGTCGATCCGCTCGAGGGCAACGTACAGGGGTAGCGCCGTGAAGGGGATGTAGTTGTACGTGATGCCCGCCACCACGGCGAACGGGGTGGCCAGGACGTGGAACGAGTCGGGCACAAGACCGAGGTTCTTCAGGGGACCGAAGATCAACCCGTTGTCGGCGAGCAGGAACTTCCACTGGATCGTCCGGATGACGAACGAGACGAAGAACGGCACGAGGATCAACAGCAGCAGCGACGTCTTCCACTTCCCGCCGTAGAAGGCGATCCAGTAGGTCATCGGGTACGCGAGGACCAGAGCGACGATCGTCACGATCGCCGAGTATTCGATCGCCCGGACGAAGAACTTGGAGTACTGGCTGAGCCCGTCCGTGTAGTTCGAGAAGGCCCACGAGAAGTGGAAACCGCCGGAGAACAAACCACCGCTCTGTAGCGAGGTGTACACGAGGATGATGAGCGGCACGACCAGGAACAGCAGGAGCCAGATCCCGGCCGGCGCCAGCAGGTAGTACGCCACCCGACGACGGCGCGAGCTCAGTGCGTACGAGCTCTCCCGCGCGGGCGGAGCCTGCTCCGGGACCTCGCCCGGTCCGGTCAGGCTCCGCCCGTGTGTAGACGCAACCATCGGCGCCCGCTCAGCCCTGCGAGATCGGCAGGAAGATACTGTTCCACTCCTCCACTTCCTCGTCCGTCTTGAGCTGCCGGCCGAACGACGTCTTCGACAGAAACTCCTCGCCGGGGAAGAGATACGGGCTCTCTGCCGTGCCGTAGAGCTTGTTCGCGTACCCCTTCCAGCCCTTGTCCTCGGCCTTCTGCGCGTCCTCCAGAATGAGATCGGCTACGCCCTTGGCGGGCGACATGTACAGCACCCACTCGGTCACCATCGTGGCGATCTCCGGACGGTAGTAGAAGTCCATGACCTGCATCGCGCCGACGGGGTTGCCGGCGCCGACCGGGACGAGCATGTTGTCGATCCACAGCAGCGCGCCGTCTTGCGGGAACACGAAGTCGAGGTTCGTGTAGCCGGCCCACAGCGCGTTGTACAGCACATCGCCCGACCACGCCATCGTCGCCGACAGGTTCCCGCCGGTCAGGTCGTCGATGTACCCCTGCGTGTAGTACTGCCGCACGGTCCCGGAGTCGCGCTGCTTCTGCAGCCACGCGGCCGCTTCCCTCCACTCGTCCGGTCCGGACGTTTTGGGGTCGATGCCGAGATTGATCATCACAAAGTCCGGCATGTCGGACTTCAGCATCCCGACCGAGTCGGTCCCGACGATGTCCGGGTTCGCCAGATCGTCCATCTTCGTAACGGGCGCCTTGACGAGGTCCTTGTTGACGCCGATGCCCGTGATGCCCGACTGCCACGCCATCGAGTGCTCATTGTTCGGGTCGTAGTACGGGTCCTTGGCCCAGTCCTGGGCGTTGGCGTCGAAGTTGGGGTGCTTGCTCGCATCGAGCGGGTACACCCAGTTGTTCTGCACGAGCGCCGTGAACTCGGTCCCGTTGGTGATCACGATGATGTCCCAGCCGGTCGGATCGCCGGCCTCGAGCTGCGGCCGCAGCTTTCCGAAGAACTCCGCGTTGTCCTGGATCACGTCCTGATAGTCGACGTGGATGCCGGTCTCCTTCTCGAAGACGCGCAACGACGGGTGGTAGACGTCGCCGTTGCTGTCCTTGGCCTGGTCCAGGTACAGGGGCCAGTTGGCAAACTCGACCGTGTCACCGGGCTCGCCGGAGAAGACGGCGCCAGCGTTTGTGCTCTGCGTGGCGCCGCCACCGGCGCCTTCGTTGCCGGCACACGCGGCCAGGATCGCTCCCAGGCCGAGCGCGCTCGCACCGGTCCCTGCACCCTTCAACAAGCTGCGTCGCGTCAGTCGCCGCCGCAGGATCTCCTGCATCCGCTGCGCCTCGACGAACGGGCGATCGTCACGCTCGGTCATTCGTCTCCCTCCTCCAGGGCAAGATCCTCCTGAGGGAGCACCGCGAACGTGTGCTCCCATTTCCACGACAGTCGCACGCGGTCTCCGGGCTGGGGTGGCGGCGCCGACCCCAGGTTCTGGACCCATACCGTGAGGGGCGCGCCGAGCGGCCCCTCGACCTTGTACTGGTGGCTCACGCCGATGTACGTCGACATCCGCAGCAGTCCCGTCACGCTGTTCCGCCCCGGGCCCGGTTCGGCGCCGTCGTCGGCCGCGATCGTGATCTTCTCCGGTCGCACGCCCACCTTGACCTGCGATCCCACCCGAAACGGCGCGCGGTCCGTTGGCAGCGTGACGCTCGTCCCCCCGGACAGCAGGATGACGGTCTGAGCGTCGCGCTGCTCCTTGAGCTCGCCATCGAGCAGGTTCGACGCGCCCAGGAACCCGGCGACGAACTCAGTGTCCGGACTCTCGTAGACCTCCTCCGGCGGCCCGAGCTGCTCGATGTGCCCGTGGCGCAAGACGGCCAGCCGATTCGACATCGTCATCGCTTCTTCCTGGTCGTGCGTGACGTAGATGAACGTGATGCCGACCTCCTGCTGGATGCGCTTCAGCTCGAGCTGCATCTGCTTGCGAAGCTTGAGATCGAGCGCGCCGAGCGGCTCGTCCAGGAGCAGGACCTTGGGCCGGTTGACGAGGGCGCGCGCGAGCGCGACGCGTTGCTGCTGGCCCCCCGAGAGCTGCCCCGGCTTTCGGCGCTCGAATCCGGTCATTTCGACGAGCGCGAGCGACTCGCCGACTCGCCGGTCGATCTGGTCCTTGGCGACCTTCTGTCGCCGCATGCCGAACGCGACGTTCTCGTACACGTCGAGATGGGGAAACAGCGCATACGACTGGAAGACCGTGTTCACGTCGCGCTTGTACGGAGGCAGGTCGGTGACATCCCTTCCACCGAGGTAGATGGTCCCGCGGGTCGGCTCTTCGAACCCGCCGATCATTCGCAGCGTGGTCGTCTTTCCGCATCCGGACGGACCGAGCAGGCTGAAGAACTCGTTCTCGTTGATGTCGAGGGTCAGGTCGTCCACGGCGACCGTCTCCCCGAAGTCCTTCGTGACCCGCTCGAGGCGGACGTCGACGTCCGGCAAGGCCGCTGCTCCCTTCCGACCGGCTGCCTGAATGGCGTTCAGGAAGCCTGATTATGCCCCAGCGGGCGGCGCATCATCACCCCCGGCGAGCGCCCGGCGACCGGCCGTTCGATGAGCGCCCTCCGGTGAGTTGTACGAAGCGGCCAACCGGGGCGGATGGACTCCGCGAACGGGGTCCGTTCACACGGTGTCCTGAACGGCCGGCGGCGTCGCGTTGCCGGCTGGAGCGCCACCGTGCCCGTTCGATGACACGTCCGAAGGCCGGAGGGCGCGATCGCTCCCGTGCGGCGTCCGGTCCCGGACGAGTCGGGGAAGGACTGCCGCCGAGACGACGGCGACGACCACCACCGACAGCACCAGAGTGCCGCCGTCGATGAACGCGATGGTGAGCGCGCACGCCGAGATCAGCGCGCTCCACAGATACATCAGGAACACCGCCTGCCGGTGCGAGTGCCCGATGTCCAGCAGGCGATGATGGATGTGCTGCTTGTCGGCGTGACCAATTCCGATCCCTCGCCGCACGCGGCGCACGATCGCCAGGAGCACGTCGAGGAGCGGAACGGCGAGCACGAGCAGCGGGACGACGATCGGGATCGCAAAGACGGCGAAGTCGCCAGCACTCGGTCCGATGTTCCATCGGCCCACCCCGCTGATCGTCGCCACGGCCATCAGCAGCCCGAGCAACATCGATCCCGTATCGCCCATGAAGATCCGCGCCGGATGCAGGTTCCACGGCAGGAACCCGATCGCCGAGCCGGCCACGACCGCCGAGAGCAGGGCCGCGGTCGATGCCCGCCCGTCGACGCCGGCGGTCTGTTGCATGTAGATGAAGAACGCGATCGCGGCGATTGCCACCATCCCGGCGGCGAGCCCGTCGAGTCCGTCAACGAGGTTGACCGCGTTGATCATCGCAACGATCCACAGGACCGTGAGCTCGACCGAGAGGTCGGGGGTCAGCACGACGGTGTCGGCGCCGGGGAAGTAGAAGTACAGCAGCTGAACGCCGAGCAGGACGAGAACGCCGGCCGCGAGGATCTGCCCGGCCAGTTTCCCCAGTGGCGACAGGCCCTTGGCGTCGTCCATCAACCCGACCACCACGATGACGATCGCGGCGGCGAGCGCCGCATCCTGGTCGGAGCTGGCCTCGTGGATGGTCCGCAGCGCGGGGAGCAGCCGCGACGTCACGATCGCCACGGCGACGCCGGCAAAGATGGCGACGCCGCCGGCGGTTGGTGTGGGCTTCGGGTGGACCTTCCGGTCGGAAGGCCGATCGATCCATCCCAGACGGATCGACAGGGACCGGACGACGGGGGTGGCGCCGAACGTCACGACGGCGGCGACGCCGGCGACGACCAGATAGGACAGCACGTCCGCAAGATGGTACCCCGGGGGCGATCCCGTCAGCCCGGGTAGACCGGGAAGCGCGACATCAACTCCGCGACTCGCGACCGGCATGCGGCCTTTGCGCCTTCGTCCTCTGCCCCCCGCAGCGCCTCGCCGACGATCGCCGCGACCTCCTTCATCTCGGCCTCATCCATGCCGAGGGTCGCGGGCGCCGCGGTCCCGACACGGATACCCGACGGATCGAGCGGCGGCATCGGGTCGAACGGTATCGAGTTCTTGTTCAGCGCGATGCCGACCTCGTCGCACACGGCCTCCGCCCGGCGGCCGGTGATGCCCACGGGGCGGACGTCGGCAAGGACGAGGTGCGAGTCGGTCCCCCCCGAGATGACCCGGACGCCTTCGTTCTCGAGCCCGACGGCGAGCGCCCGGGCGGTCCGCACCGTTCGGGCGGCATAGGCACGGAACTCTGGCGTCATCGCCTGTTTGAACGCGACCGCCTTGGCCGCGACGACGTGCTCGAGCGGCCCGCCCTGCATCATCGGGAAGACCGCCTTGTCGATGGCCTTGGCATATTCCTCTCGGCACACGATCGCCGCCCCCCGCGGCCCGCGGAGCGTCTTGTGCGTCGTGAAGGTGACGACGTCGGCGTATCGCGTCGGGTTCGGGTACGCGCCACCCGCCGAGAGGCCGATGAAATGAGACGCGTCGACCCACAGAATCGCGCCGACCTCGTCGGCGATGTCGCGGAAGGCGCGGAAATCGATCGTGCGCGGATACGCCGTGTAACCGGTCAGCACGATCCGCGGCCGATGCTCATGCGCCAGGTCGCGCACGCGGTCCATGTCGAGCACCTCGGTGTCGGCTTCGACCTCGTACGGCACGAACCTGAACCATTTGCCGGAGACGTTGACCGGCGACCCGTGCGTCAGGTGGCCGCCGTGTGCGAGCGACATCCCGAGGACGGCGCCATCCGAGCGGGGATCAAGGAACGCGCCGAACACGGCGAGATTCGCCTGCGCGCCCGCGTGCGGCTGGACGTTCGCGTGCTCGGCCCCGAGCAGGCGCTTCGCCCGGTCGATGGCCAGGGTCTCGACGACGTCGACCCACTCGCACCCGCCGTAGTACCGGCGGCCGGGGTACCCCTCCGCGTACTTGTTGGTCAGCGTCGACGCGACGGCCGCCAGGACCGAGGGCGTCGTGTAGTTCTCCGACGCGATCAGTCGCAGCGTCGTTCGCTCCCGCCGCAGCTCGCCTTCCAGCGCGTCGGCGATCTCGGGATCGGTTGCGCGAAGAGCCTCCCAGTCGGCCACGAACCCGCTCATGCCTCACCCCGTTCGATTTGACCGATTCGTTCGACTCGTCGGGCGTGCCGTCCGCCGTCGAACGGTGTCGAGAACCACACCGCGAGGATCTCGCGCGCGAGCTCCGCAGCGATCACCCGCGCCCCGAGCGTGACGATGTTCGCGTCGTTGTGCGCTCGAGAGAAACGCGCCGCGTACAGGTCGTTGCATAGGGCCGCCCGGATCCCGTGGATCTTGTTCGCGACGATCTGCTCACCCTGCCCAGAGCCGCCGACGAGGACGGCGCGATCGACCTCCCCGCGCGCGAGCGTTCTCGCGGCGTCCGCGCAGATGTCCGGGTAATCGACCGGCTCACCGGCGTGTGTCCCGAGGTCGCGGACCTCGTGTCCACCACCCGCGAGGAAGTCTTTCAGCTGCTCCTTCAGAGCGTAGCCGGCGTGGTCGGATGCGATCGCGATCCGCACCTCTTACTCCCCCTCGGCGCCGGCGGTTGCCTGCACTCGGCCTGCGAGTGCAGCGGCCAGGCGCTCGCACCACTCGTCGAGCTCCAAAGCCACGGCCCGATACGTGGCGAGCGACGATCCGAGGGGATCGACGACATCGTCGTCGTATCCACGAGCGAGGACCCGCCCCCGGCGGAGCTCGTCGGCGTGAGCGGCCGCAGCGCCAACATCGAGGCCGTGCGCCGGCGGCGGCGAATGCTCGAGCAGCCGCACGACCTCTTTGAGCGTGAACGTCTTCCTTGCGTGATCGGGTGCCGCGCGCGATATGGCGTCGCGATGCTCTCCCGCCATCGTCACGATGAGATCGGCGTCGGCGACGTGGGCCGCGTCCAGCCGGGCGGCGACGTGCGTCGAGATGTCGGCTCCGCGTTCGGCCGCGGCGCGGACGGACTCCTCCATGGCGGGACCACCCGGGCTGCCGATGACGCCAGCGGATCGGACCGGCGGGGCGGCATTGCCGAGGCGCTCCACGAGCGCGCGCCGAAGGAAGGCTTCGGCCATCGGCGAGCGACAGATATTTCCGGTGCACACGACGAGAATGCCGGCCATTCGGGATCGCGCGGAGTCTAGCATCGCTCTGGGTTGGAACCTCTCGCTGCGTCGAGGACCGTGGAGGCTAACGCTCGCGGCTTCGCGCTCGCTTCTTCAGCCCAGACCCCGTGGTCGATCCGACCGCGACGTTTCCCTGTCGCAGCACCCGCGGCGCGTCGCCGGTGAGATCGACGACGGTCGAGGCCACGCCCGAGGGTGCGTCGGGCTGACAGACATAGATTTTCACCGCGTCGCCGAATATCGCCACGAGGTCGTCGCACGATCCGGGCGTGGCCTCGCCCGATCGATTCGCGCTCGTGACGGCGAGCGGTCCGGTGCGAGACAGCACGGCGAGCGCGAGTCGATGGTCCGGAATCCGCACGCCAACGGTCCGCGGATCGCCGCCCAGGTCCCACGTTCGGCTCGAATCGGCGCGCCGGAGCACGATCGTGAGGGCACCGGGCCAGTGCGTTTGAGCGAGCGCCGCGGCCCGGTCGTCGAAGAGCGCGATCCGCTCGGCTGCTTCTCGCGAGGCGACGAGAACGGGCAGCTCGAGCTCGCGAGGACGACCTTTCGCCTCGAACAGGCGCGCCGTCGCGGCCGGGTCGTCCGGACGCGTCCCGATTCCGTAGACCGTGTCTGTCGGCAGCACGATCAGTCCTCCGGCGAGCGCCGCCGCCGCGGCGGCCTCGATTCGGTCGCTCACGGCCGGCGCGCGAGCACGACGCGGTCGCGGCCTGCGAGGTCCGGACGCACCTCGATGCCCGCGAACCGGCGCGCGAGGACATCGGCGACGGCCGGTGCGTGTGACGCGCCGATCTCAACCGCCAGGACGCCGCCGTCGCGGAGCCAGCGAGCGGCGTCGTGGGCGAGCGCGTCATACACCTCGACGCCTCCTATGAGGGCCGAGGCGGGGTCGGCGCGCACCTCGGCAGGAAGGTCCTCGTATTCCTGGGGCGTTACGTAGGGGGGATTGCTCACGACGAGATCGAGCCAGCCCCGGAGCTGCGCGGGCAGAGGATCGAGCAAGTACCCATCCAGGACGGTCACCTCGAGGCCGAGGTGCGCGGCGTTCGACCTCGCGAGCTCGGTGGCCTCGACCGAGATGTCCGTTGCGAACACGCGCGCGTCCGGTCGTTCGTCCTTCAGGGCGAGAGCGATCGCTCCCGTCCCCGTCCCGACGTCGACGATGACGGGATCTTCGGCCTGCCCGAGGCGCTCGAGCGCCGCCTCGACGAGGATCTCGGTCTCCGGGCGGGGAATGAACACGCCCGGACGCACGTCGAGCGATATTCGACGGAACGACTGCTCTCCGGTGAGATGCTGCAGCGGAACACCGGCGCAACGCTGGCAGATCGCACGGCCGAACATCCGGGCCTCGCGCGCGTCGAGCCACTGCGTTCTCGCGTACATCGACGCGCGGTCGGTGTCCAGGACCATGGTCATCAGGACTTCGGCGGTCTCGCGAGGGCTTGCGACGTCGTGACGCGCTAGATAGTCGGTGGCGCGACGAACGACCTCGGCCGGCCGCACGTCACGCCCGACCGTTGCCCGCCAGCTGCTCGGCGCGCTCCGCGGCGAGGAGCGCGTCGACGAACGAGTCGATGTCGCCCGCGAGGACATTCTGCAGCTGGTGGACCGTCAACTTCACGCGGTGGTCCGTCACACGATTCTCGGGAAAGTTGTAGGTGCGGATCTTCTCGGCCCGCTCCCCCGTGCCGACCTGCGAGCGCCTGGCGGCCGCCTCCTTCGCTGCCGCCTCCTCCTGTGCGCGGTGCAACAGCCGCGCGCGGAGGTAGCGCATCGCCTTCTCCCGGTTCTGCAGCTGCGAGCGCTCCTCCTGCGATCCGACGACGATGCCGGTCGGTTTGTGCGTGATCCGCACCGCGGAGTCCGTCGTGTTGACCGACTGACCGCCCGGCCCGGAGGAGCGGAAGACGTCGATCTCGAGATCCTCCGGTCTGATCTCGACGTCGACCTCGTCGGCCTCCGGCAGGACCGCAACCGTCGCGGTCGAGGTGTGGACGCGACCCTGTGATTCGGTGACCGGGACGCGCTGGACGCGGTGGACGCCGGACTCGTGCTTCAGTCGCGAGTACGCGCCCTTGCCACGGACCTCGAGCACCACCTCCTTGAACCCGCCGAGATCCGACGGCGACGCGCTCAGCCCCTCGGTCTTGTAATGGTGACGCTCGGCGAAGCGTCGATAGAGCTCGAGCAGCTCACCCGCCCACAGCGCCGCCTCCTGCCCCCCGGCACCGGCCCGGATCTCGACCACGACGTCCCGCTCGTCGTTGGGGTCTTTCGGCACGAGAAGCGCCTCGAGACGACTGCGAAGCTCCTCGACCCTCGTGCCAGCTGCCTGCGCCTCGTCGCGGAGGAACGCGGCCATCTCGGCGTCGGTTTCCTTCCTCGCGAGCGAGGTCGCCTCGTCGGCCTCGCGCATCGCCTCCTTGTACTCGCGGTACGGCGCGACCACGTCCTGGAGCTCGGCGAGGTCCTTGCCGAGCCGGCGAATGCGATCGGGATCGGAGGCGACGGCGGGCGAGGACATCTGTCTGGAGAGATCGTCGAAGCGGCGCTCCAGCTCGTCGAGGCGGTCGATAACGTCCATGCGCCGATTATCCGCGACGGCCGCTCGGGCGGGACCGCGCCTCGGCTCAGGTGCGGCTGTCGTCGTCCCAGTCGAGGTCCAGCGGGGGGATCTCCGGAATCCGCAGGTCGTCCGGGTCGGAAGAGGACCATAGCTCCTCGGCCACTGCGTCCGGGTCGCGGAGGTCGATCACGCCGCCCGTGCCCGCCGGACGCTGGGACGGGGGCCGATCGGCCGCGCCGGGATCGGTCGCACCCTGCGCGGGGGTGCCGGGCGTCGGCTCTGCGCCACCGTGAGCGCCATCGACGGTCCGGTCACGCTCGGCGCCAGCGGCCGCGTCACGGTCGGCCGCGCCCTCGAGCGAGGCGACGACCTCGGCGTCGTTCTCCGGCCGCTCGATCGTCTCCTCGAGTTCGCGCGCGACGCCGAGCAACCGCTCCTGCATCGCCGAAAGCTGCTCGACGAGCGCTGCTCGACGCGAGGCGAGCCCGGACATCGTTCGGTCGGCCCGCTCCCGCGCCTCGCGAAGAGCGCGTTCGGCATCGTCGCGCGCGTGCTCCGCGCGCGTCTGCGCGTCGAGCCTGATACGGTCCGCGTCCGCGCGAGCCTCACGGACGATGCGGTCTGCCTCGTCCTTGGCCTCCCGTCGGAGTCGATCCGCTTCGCGGTCCGTCGCGCGCAGGACCTCGGCGAACCGCCGCGACAGCTGTTCGTAGGGATCCACGCGGGAGGACGAGTGTCCGCTTTCCTCGCCGGCCCGCAGCTTGGCGGTTCGCAACATCGCGTCCATCTGCTCGACCTGGCGCGCGACCTGCTCGAGATAGTCCCTCACCTGTTCGACGTCGTAACCGCGACGCGTCGTCACGAACTCACGGCGACGGATCTGCTCGGGGGTCACGAGCACCGGAAGGTCCAGCTCCGTCGAGGACATCGGGAAGCCTCCTGGGGATCGGGGAAGGGCCTGGCGGCCAATGTTAAGCCTCGGGGCCCGGGATGCAACGAGTCGAAGGGACCGATCTTGCGCTCGCGACCTGCGGCGACGGTTCGGGATCGCCGGCGGTCTCGGCCCGGAGCACCTCGCGAAACGCCGAAATCGCCACCTCGATCTGCGACCGGTCGGGCGGCTGCGTCGTGATCTTCTGGAGCCATAGTCCGGGAGCCATCAAGGTGCGCATGACGCCCGACCCCTCGAATCGAGCGCCGAGGCGCAGCAACTCGTAGGCGACGCCCGCGATGAGCGGGATCGCGACGATGCGCGAGCCGATCCGCCACCAGATTCCCGGGTCACCGAACAGCGCGAAGACCAGAATCGTAAGGATCATGACGATCAACAGGAAGTTCGTCCCGCACCGAACGTGGAGCGTCGAGTACCGGTCGACGATGTCCGGCGTGAGCGGCTCATCGTGTTCGTAGGCGGCGATCGTCTTGTGCTCGGCGCCGTGGTACTCGAACACGCGCCGGATCTCGCGAGTGCGACCGATCAGCACGAGGTACGCGAGGAAGAGCGCGACGCGGAAGAGGCCTTCGAGAACGTTCACGGCGACGCTCGAGCCGACGTGGCCGCCGACCCAGCGGAACGCGACCGCGGGCGCGACGATGAAGATCCCGATGAATACGACGAACGCGACGCCCATCGAGAGTGCCATCTGCCGCGAGGAGAGCTGCTCCTCGTCCGGAGACGCCTGTGTTGCGGAGACCGACAGCGCGCGGAATCCGATCGTGATCGCTTGTCCGAGCGCGATCACCCCGCGGAACCCGGGCCTTCGCAGGATGCGGTATCGATCCGCAATCGACCGGATCGGATGCGACTCCAGATGGATCGTCTCGTCCGGTCGGCGAACGGCGATCGCCCAGACGTCGCGCCCGCGCATCATGACGCCCTCCATCACGGCCTGTCCGCCGTAGGAGTGACGCGGGTGCGCCGGCGCGCGCTCCCTCACGGTGCGAGCCCGGGTCAGGCGTCGGCCTGCTCGGCCGCGGCCGCGTCTCGCGTCGTGGCCTGCGCCTCGGCGACCGGGGAGCGCGTCGGCTGCGGACGGTTCGCGTACTTCCGCTGGAACCGCTCCACCCGACCCCCCGCGTCGAGGAGTTTCTGCTTCCCGGTGTAGAAGGGATGGCAGTTGGAGCAGACCTCGACCCGTAGCTCGGACTTCGTCGAACGCGTCTGGAACGTATTGCCGCACGCGCAGTGCACGGTAGCGATGCGGTACTCCGGATGGATCCCCTGCTTCATCGGCTTGTCTCCCCTTGCCACCCTGCGTGGGGGCTATCGCTCACGCCCTTCGCGCTTGCTCTTCACCCCCACCCTCCGGGCCCCTACGCGGGGGCCTTGGCGATCTCCTTCAAGAACTGGTCGTTGGACTTCGTCGCGCGGATCTTGTCGACGAGGAGTTCGAGCGCGGCCGCCGGCTCGAGCGCGTGGAGCACCCGGCGCAGCCGCCACACGAGCGCGAGCTCCCCGGCCGGCAGCAGCAGCTCCTCCTTCCGGGTGCTCGACGCCTCGACGTTGATCGCCGGGAAGATGCGCTTCTCGGCGAGCTGGCGGTCGAGCCGGATCTCCATGTTGCCCGTGCCCTTGAACTCCTCGAAGATCCCCTCGTCCATTCGGGATCCCGTCTCGACGAGGGCGCTGGCGATGATCGTGACGCTTCCGCCCTCCTCGATATTCCGCGCGGCGCCGAAGAAGCGCCGGGGCGGATAGAGCGCCGTCGAGTCGATGCCGCCCGACAGGATCTTGCCAGAGGCGGGCGCCGCCAGGTTGTAGGCGCGGGCGAGCCGGGTGATCGAGTCGAGAATGATCGCGACGTCCTGGCCCGTCTCGGCCAGCCGCTTGGCGCGCTCGAGGACGAGCTCGGTCACCTGGATGTGCTGGTCCGGTGGCTTGTCGAAGGTCGAGTACACGACCTCGGCCGGCTGCACCGTCCGCTGCCAGTCCGTGACCTCCTCGGGCCGCTCGTCGACGAGCAGGACCATGAGGTGAGTCTCGGGGCTCGACTGGATGATTCCGTTCGCGATGTTCTTCAGGACGGTGGTTTTGCCCGCCTTCGGAGGCGAGACGACCATTCCGCGCTGGCCCTTGCCGATCGGCGCGATCATGTCGATGATCCGCCCGGTCGCGTCCGTCGGCCCCGTTTCCAGCCGGAACCGCTCGTCGGGAAACAGCGGCGTCAGCTTGTCGAACTGCGGCCGCTGCTGGGCCGCCTGCGGGTCGAGCCCGTTCACGGTTTCGATCTGCAGCAGCGCCCAGTACTTCTCGTTGTCCTTCGGCTGACGGACCTTGCCCGTGACGGTGTCGCCCTTGCGGAGCATGAACCGCCGCACCTGCGACAACGAGACATAGATGTCTGTCGGCCCCGGCAGGTAGCCGCCGGTGCGAAGGAAGCCGTATCCCTCGGGCAGGATGTCGAGAAGCCCGGTCGCCGTGGGAGCCGACGCGATCTCCTCCTCACGCATCTCCATCTCTCGCTGCCGGCGGTCCTCGCGCTGCCGGCGGCGCTCCTCGCGCGAGAGCCGGCGGCGTCCGCCGTCCGGTCCTCGACCACCGTCGGGTCGGCCGTCTGGACGGTCCTGGCGCACGACATCTCGCGGTGTGCGATCCTCCCGGGCCGGCCGGTCGTCGCGAACACGATCGCCGTCGCGCACCCGGTCGTCGGTTCGCGGCGCGGACGACCGCTCGGGGGGAGCGTCGACCCGTCCACCCGCGTCGCCATTGCGTTCGGCCGTCGTCGTGGACTCGGCCGTCGTCGTGGACTGTGCCGTCGTCGTGGACTGTGCCGTCGCCGCATCAACCGGGGTCGTCATCGGCGCGGATGTGCCCCCCGAGTCGGCGCGGACCGTCTCGTCCGCCGTGCCGGCGCCCGGAGCAGTGCGTTCACCGTTCGACACCGCTCCGTTCGTGTGTTCGAGAATGCGGTCGATCAGCTCGGCCTTCTTGAGTCGCTGGTGGCCGGGAAGGCCGAGGTCGTCCGCCAGCGCGTGGAGCTCCGAGGAAACCTTGCCCTCGAGTGCGCTCCGTTCCATCGTTTCGGGTGCCAACTAGGCCCCTCCCTTCGTCAGTTCTGTCTGGAGGGCTTCCCAGTCCGCGCCGAACCGCTTCAGTCCGACGTCGGTCAGCGGATGCTTCACCAGTTTTGTGAACACGTCGTATGGCAGAGTCGCGATGTCCGCGCCCGCGAGCGCCGCGTCAACGACGTGCATGGGGTGTCGGAGCGACGCCGCGAGGACCTCGGTCTCATACCCCTGAACGTCGTAGATCTCGCAGATCTGCCGAAGCGCGTGCATCCCGTCGGCGGCCGCGTCGTCTATGCGCCCGATAAACGGCGAAACGATGTACGCGCCGACCTCGGCGGCGAGGATCGCCTGCGCCGGCGAGAACACGAGCGTTACGTTGATCCTGATTCCCTCGTCGGTCAGTCGGCGGCCCGCCTTGAGCCCGTCGGGCGTCATCGGGACCTTGACGACCGCGTTCGGTCCCTTCTGGGCCAGCTCGACGCCTTGCTTGTACATCGCATCGGCCTCCGGCTCCGTGGTCTCGAGCGAGACGTCGCCGTGCACCTCCTCGAGGATCGTCTTCCAGACCTCCTCGGGATTGCGGTGCTCCTTGCCGACGAGGCTCGGGTTCGTCGTCACGCCGGACAGGACGCCCCACGAGTTGACCTCGCGGATGTCGTCGATGCTTGCCGTGTCGAGGAACAACCTCATGATGCCGTCATCCTTTCCTGGCTCCCGCCTTTCCTGGCTCCCGCCGCCGCGACGCTGCCTGCTTCTGCCGCCCGCTCCGTGACGCGCTCCATCACGAGGTCCAGGAGCGCGGCGAGCGTCTGATCGAAGTTGTAGTTGGGAATCACCGGAACCCCGTGCGAGAGCGCCTGGCTCTTGATGTACCGCTGTACCCGCCGGATGCTGTCGAATCCCTCCAGGTAGCGCGTCGCGGGGCGCCCAGCATGATCGGCCGAGCGGGCCAGGAAGTGCGTGCGATGAACGTCCTCCTCCTCCACCGTCACGACGACCGGAACGGCGACGATGGCGTTGGTCGGCGACGCCGCGTCGACGAACCCCGGGACGACGTGCGCCCCCTCGATGATCATGCTCATCCCCTCAACGGCGGCGCGCCTCAGGAGCGCGCCCACGCCCACGGTGACGGCCGCGGTCTGCTCGCGGAATCCGACCACCACCGCATCGCGCTCGGGCTCGCGCAGCGCCTCACCGGCCTCGAACGAGGAGCGGTGAAGGGTCGGCATCAGACGATCCGACAACATCGCCCGCATGACCTCCCGGACGGCATCGGTCGCGACGACGCGCACGATCCCGAGCCGCGCCGCAAGCTGCGTCGCCAGCGTGGATTTGCCGACGCCAGTCGTCCCGCCGATCAGCACGACGAGCGGGGTCTCGAGCGCCTCGACCTCGCGCCAGCGGCGGAAGTTCCTGGCGTACCGGTCGCCGGCCAACTCGTCGATCACGTCCGCGGTGAGCTCGTCGAGATCCTCGACCGAGATCGAGTCTCGCGCGCTTCGAACGAGCCGGTCCTCGATCGCCTCGGCGACCTCGTACGCCCGAAACGGCGAGAGGCCCGTCACCGTCACCTGTGAAGCCATCAGCCCCTTCGAATAGGGCAGCCCGGTCTCGCGACCCGAGATCAGGATGTACGGGCTGCGCGGCTCCCTCGTCATCTCGTGTCTGGGCTCCCGATCTGAATGGGTCATCGCGTCGCGCCGCGCTCGACCGCCATCTCGATCACGCGGTCGATCTCCTCGTCCACGTCGACGTCGATGCCGACGGGGCGGTTGTCGACGAAAACGACGCCCGCGCCGGCCGCCTCGGCGCGCCGCGCCGCGACGTCAACCGCCGCGGCCTTGAGCTCCGTGAGGAGCACGTCGAACCCCTCCACCTCATCCATGTCCCGTGCCAGCCCGGCGCGGTCGCCCAGGCGGGCGCTCCACCCGACCACCCGGCATCCCCAGCGCGCCTCGATCGAGGCGACCAGCCTTTCGGCTGTCGCGGGCGAAGCCGTTGTGGCGAAGAACGCGTCCCTACCCTGCACATCGGCCAGCGGCACCGGTTCGAAGTCCGTAACGATGAGCCGGGCGTCATCGCGGGTTCGCTGGACGAGGGATCGCAGAGCGGAGAGGTTCTCGGGCCCGGCCTGTGGGCTCCGACCCATTGTAATGACGACCAGGTCCGATAGCAACAGTCGATAGCGGCCGAGGCCGGCCGCCAGCCGTGAGGCGGCGGTCGACGCCGGCACCACGAGCACGCCGGCATCCCACGGCACGGTGGGCACGGAGGAGCCGCTCCCCTCGAGCACGACGAGACCGGCTCCCTGACCGACGGCGACCCCCGCGGCTTCCGCCACGTTGGTCGCGAACGGCGCTCCCGCCAGGCCGCCGCCCACGCGTCTTGCGCCCACCGTCGCGACGCCGGTGGTGACCGCGTCCTCGAGATAGTCGGAGGCGGCGTGCTCGCCGCGCTCGACCACGGCTGTGAGGTCGGCGAGGCCGAGGCCGCCGGCGGAGACCGACGTCGCCTCGGCGGGGCCACCGCGGCCCATCGCGACGATGGCGGGGCGAAGCCCTCGGCGCTCGGCCCTGCGCGCCGTGTGCCCGGCCACCGCCGTCTTGCCCGTGCGCTTGCCGGTGCCGATCACCGCCACGGTCGGGACCTCGAGCCGAGGCTCCGTGATGGGCGGATCGAATCGAAAGTCGCCGCCGAGGTAGCTGACGCCCTTGGAGAGCGCTACGGACACCAGCAGCAGGCGATCGTCGGTCGACAGCACGGGATCGTCGGACAGATCCAGGACGGCGTCGGGACGAAGCTCATCGATCGCCCGGGAGAGTGCACGTGCCGCATCGACGCCGACCTCGACGACCCGGATGCCGATATCCGGCAACCCCGCGGCCGTCAGCTTCTCCGTCCCGCCGAGGAACAGAGCCGCGACGGTGTCGAGACCGGCGCCGCGCGCGACGTCGATCCCCCACCGCGTCACGGACGGGTAGTGCTCACCGTCGACGAGCGCGACGACCCTCATGCGGCGGTCCTCCGTTCCCTCGGGGGGCGATCAGTCGTCCGCGTGGGCCGCCGCCGGCTGGACCGGTGGCTCGAAGGTGCGTTGGAACTACTCGCCCGTCGACAGGGAGAAGTGTGCGATCACGTTGTCGCCGCCGAACGGGAACCGACGGGTGATCATCACCTCGTCACCCTCGAACCGCAGGACGTTGTAGCACGGCTTCGTATATCCGCGGAGGCGCAGCGACGAGACCGTGCCGGCGTTCGCCACGTACAGGTCCTCCAGCCGCCACACGTACGGAACGTGCTTGTGCCCGGAGAGCACGATGTTCACGCCCGCGGCGATCAGCACCTCGAGCAGGTCGCCCGCATCGGCAACGATGCTGCGCTCTCGGCCGGTGCCGGGTACCGGGAGCAGGTGATGGTGGAGGGCGAACACCTTGAGGTCGGCGCCCACATCGAACTCCTCCCGGAGCCATTCGTATTGCTCGCGCCCGATCTGCCCTTCGTTGAGGTCCGGCTCGCTGGAATCGGCACCCACGATCCGAATGCCGGCGACGTCCGCCGCCCAACGCCGGGGACCGATCAGCTCCTCGAAGTGGAGATACCCCACGTTGCGCGCATCGTGGTTTCCCGGGACGGTGTACAGAGGCGCCTCGATGCGCTCCGCATAGGCCATCCAGTTCTTGAACTCCTGCCGGTAGCCCTCGTTCGTGAGATCGCCGCTGCAGATGACGGCATCGGGGCCGAGTTCGTTCAGCTCGACGATGACGCGGTTCATGAGGTTCGGCACGAAGTACGGAGAGCCGACGTGGGGATCCGAGATGTGGGCGATCGTCGCCACGGCCGA
>JBKOWM010000030.1:0-19909 GCA_046724395.1 Actinomycetota bacterium | reverse complement strand
CTGATATACCTCGTGCAGGGCGCCACGACGTTCGTGGTGATGCTGGGACTGACGGCGGCTCTCGGGACGGTCGGCCATCGTCGCGCGTACCTCGCGACGCCGCTTGTGTTGGGCGTGATCGTCGTCATCGAACGCGCGATCCTGCTCACGGGCGCTCGGTGGATCTATGCCGTTCTGTGGGTAACGGTGGCCGTTGCCACGCTCGTTCTCGCCGTGTCGTTGTGGGGAACCGCCGGCGCGGTCGTCGACACCCGGCAGGCGAAGCGGCTGTTTCCGATCTTCGCCGGCGGAGGCATCCTGGGCTCGGTGGTCGGAGGGCTGGTCACGCCACCGCTCGCCGCCGCGATCGGCGCGCAGAACCTGCTGCTCGTGTGGGCGGGCGGCCTGGCCGCCGGTTACGTGTTCTCGCGAGTCGTCCTGGGCCGCCGGTCGCGGGGCGAGCCGGATGGTCTTCGCCGGCGCACCTCGCCCCTGCGCGACCTCGTCTCGTCCTTCGCGTTCGTCCGGCGATCCCGGCTCCTCGTGTGGATGACCGTCGCCGCCGTGCTGTTCTCCATCCTCTTCTACTCGCTGTACCTTCCGTATGCACAAGCGGCCAGCGACCGCTTCCCCGACGCGGACGACCTCGCGGGGTTCTTCGGGCTCTTCTGGGCCGGCGTGACCGCCGCCGCGTTCGTCGTGTCGATGCTGCTCACGAATCGCCTCTTCGCGTGGTTCGGGATCGCGACGATGGTCGTGGTGCTGCCGGCCCTGTACATCGCGGCGTTCGGCGTCCTCCTCGTCACGACGGGATTCGTGACGCTCGTCGGCCTTCGGTTCACGATCGGGACCTGGCTGCAGGGGGTCGCCTCTCCCGGCTGGGAGACGCTCACGAACGTCATCCCTGAGTCGCGCCGAGACCAGACCCGGGCGTTTCTCAACGGCGGACCGACACAGGTGGGGACCGTTATCGCCGGCGTCGTCGCCCTGGTCGGACAGAACGTCATGACCCTTCGGGGTTTCGCGATCATCGGGCTCGTCGCGGCCGTCCTCACGCTGGTGACGACGGTCGGCATCAGGCGGTCCTACACGGGGGCGCTCGTCGACGCCCTCCGCGAGGGGCGGCCGCAGGTGTTCGAGCCGTCCAACCGTGCTCCCGTTCCGCCGCCCGTCGACGCGGACGCCGTCGCCGTCCTCGAAGGCGCGATCCGCTCGCCGGAGGTGCGGGAGCGCCGCCTCGCCGTTCAACTGCTCGCCGACCTGCCGGTCGAGGCTCGTCCGAGCGAGTTCGCCGATGCCATCGACGATGACGACTCCGTCGTCCGCCTTGCCGTCGCGCGGGCGCTCGATCCGGCCGTCGACGAGCAGCGCAAGGCGCTCTCGTCCCGCGTCGACGACGAGGACGGAGCCGTCGCCGCCGCGGCCGCCGCGCGCGCCCTGACGTGGGGCGACGACCGCGCCGACTCGCGTCTTCGGGCGCTTCTGGCCGCTGCGAACGACAGAACCCGTCTGGAGGCGATCCAGCAGCTGGGCCTTGCCCCACCCGATCGAGCCGCGATCCACGCCTCCAGCCTTCTGGATGACCCGAGCCCGGATGTGCGCGCAGCCGCGCTCGAACTGTTCGCCCGGGCCGCTCCCGATCGCGCCGCCGAACGCGCTCGATCGGCTCTCGGCCACGACGATCCGCTCGTACGCTCCGCCGCCGGGAGGGCGCTCGCGCTCGCCGGCTGCACCGACGACGTCCTCGAGTCCCTCACCGACGGCCGCACGGTCGACGCCGCGGTGATCGCCGTGCGCGCGCTCGATCGGGTCGAGGACGACCGCCGCATTCGAGCCTTCGTCGAATCGACGGCCGCGCGGTCGTCCGCCGATCGCGACCTGGCCCTGCGCATCCCCGTCGACGACGATGTCAGCGCCCTACTCCGCGACACCGTGCTGGAGCGGGGACGACGCACCGCACGCGCGGGCTTGTGGGCCATCACGCTGATCGCCTCGAGACGCGCCGAGATGGAAGCAGCCCTCGAGCGTCTCGACGGCGGACCCGGCCTGGTCGCCACCGCGCTCGAGACACTGGAGTCGGCCGGCGACGCTGCACTCGTTCGCCCACTGATCGCGCTGTGGGAGCCGCTGCCCTCGAAGGACGGTCACCACGAGTGGCTGCCGCTCGTCCTTCGCGACCCCGACGGGCTGATCAAACGATGCGCGGAGGCAATCCGCTCGAAGACAGAAGGAGGGACCGTGGCCGAGGGGGTGACGACGCTTTCGTCGATCGAACGAATCCTGTTCCTGCGAAGGATCACGTTCTTCAGCGAACTCGCGCCGTCGGAGCTCGATCGGATCGCCACGATGTCGGAGGAGCGAACCTACCTCGACGGCGAGATCCTCGCCGCCGAGGGGGACGCCGGCGAGGACCTCTTCATCGTGGTCGACGGCGAGATCCGCGTCGTACGCGGCGGAGGTTCCGGAGCCGAGATCGAGCTCGCCCGGCGGTCCGCCGGGGACGTCGTCGGCGAGATGGCGATCATCACGCACGAGCCGCGGTTCGCGTCGTTGGTCGCGACCGGGTCGGTCCGAACGCTTCGGCTCGGGCACCGGGAGTTCCGCAGCATCCTCCGCGAACGACCGAGCGTCGCGCTTGGCGTGATGACCGTGCTCGCCCGCCGCCTGGCGGAGAGTCACCGCCCGAGCACGACCGAGGGGGGATGACGCGGCTCCGAAACCGCGTGCATCGCAGGGCGGACAAGCGGGTACAAGGGGCCGGTCGTATCGGAAATGCCCGTTGCCTCGGAAGGGAGGTCAGGTGGAACTCGCTCTGCTAGCGGCGGGGAAATGCAGCGGCGGCGTCAGCTTCATCCTGTGGATCATCGCGGTGATCCTCGTGATCGCGGGCATCGTGACGCTGATCCGCGGAGGCATCCTCGCCGGCATCGTTCTAATCATCGTCGGGCTGGTGATCGGTCCCGGCGGTGTGAGCATCTTCTGCTAAAGGGGGGAACGAGCCCCGGCGAGATGTCAGCGTCGGGGCTCGCCGTCCGTAGCGCGCTTCGAAACAATTCGACATCGCCATCTGCGGCGACGAGCGAGGCCTCGAATCGCGGAATCGTCTACGACGGCCAGTCGTAGCTCGGGAGCGGGTCCGGAACGTTCCCCGGTGAACCGAACGCGATCGTGATGGTCGTCCGGTCGATCAACGGCACGCTGCGTGGATCATCCGCTACCCGCTTGCCGTCGACGAAGACCACGAGCCGGGCGTCTCCCGCGGAGCAGTAACCGCCGAGACAGTTCGAGGACAGCCGCACGCCCCAGACGTCGAAGAACTCGCCGAGCGTCGGCCGCCAGAACGGAACCAGGGACTCCACGTGGACGATCCCGGGTTCGCCCGCGTGGACGTGCAGCGCCGCCTCCGTCGCCGCCGTGAGGCCGATGTTCGCGGGGATCGCAACGCGCCGACCGTCCACGAAGATCGCCAGGAAGACGTGCACGTGCTCGATCCCGCCGGCCGGCGGAAGCCCCAGGCGGTCGAGGCGCTCGCCGAGCAGCGCGGTGTTGCTCGGCCACGGTGCCCGCGTCGTCAGCATCCCCGGCAGACGCGCCGACTCCGTTGCCGACAGCGTCGAAATGCGTCGGGCGTACGTGGCGATCGCGAAGACGGCGGCGCCGAACACCGCGACCGCCACGATCGTGGAGGTGAGGCGCGCGCGCCTCGGCGCGGGCGTCGCCGGTGGACGCCGAGGTTTCGACGCGGTCGAAGAGCTGACGCGGTTCGTCACGACGACGAAGCGTACGAGCGCCGGACTAGGCCGGCCGCCTGGACGGGTCGTGACCGAGGAGCATCTGCGTCACGAGTCGGGCGCTGACGCCGAGCTTGCGGGCGATAGCATCGGGCGTGAGCCCCATGTCCCGATAGGTCACGGCGAGACGTTCCTGCGCCGCGCTCCACGGTCGCGCCCGGGATCTCGCTGAGGACGAGGGAACCACCTCGGGCGGCGGCGTTCGCCCCACGGCCTCCCGAGGGCGCGGCCCGCTTCCGGCCGCCGCCACCGAGTCGGGCACCTTCTTGTACCGGCCGCTCGCGGCCTCATTCTGCGTCTTCTCGTCGAGCACGACGAACTGGTCCGCCGCCTTGTTGACGCCGACGGCGGCCATACGCAGGCCCCGCGCGTTCCGGCGCCGGCACTCCGATTTCGTGCAGTAGTCGTACTTCTTCGCTCGCTCCGGGTGCAGCTCGTCGCCGCACGTCACGCACCTCTTGATGTCGATCGCTCACCATCCCCGTACCGGGCTGGACAGTGAACACCCGTTCTCGCTTCGGTGTTCCCACCAGCGGCGACGCCCTCTCGTACGGGCACGTCGAGCATAGGCGGAGCGTCTCGCTCGCGCGGCTATTCTGCGCCGATGACCGTCCTCGTCCTCGTGCGGCATGGGCTCACGAGCGTGACGGGGACGAGGCTCACCGGCTGGCAGCCGGGATTCCCGCTGTCGGATGCCGGCCGGGCGCAGGCGGACGCGCTCGCCGACCGGTTGGCGCCGCTGGCGATCCAGGCGATCTACTCGAGTCCGCTCGAGCGATGCCGACAGACGGCCGAACCGCTCGGGCGCAGGCTGCGCCTGGCGATCCGCGTTCGCCCCGACCTCGGCGAGGTGCGGTTCGGCGCCTGGACTGGGCGAAGCCTCGCGCAGCTGCGGCGGACGCGGCTGTGGCGTCTCGTGCAGCTGACGCCATCGAACGTGCGTTTTCCCGACGGGGAGAGCTTTCTCGAGGTGCAGGAACGCGCCGTCACGGAGCTGCTCCGCATCGCCGATGCGCATCCCGAGGGGCTCGCGGTGGTCGTCTCGCACGCCGACGTCATCAAGCTCGCGCTTGCCCACTTCGCCGGGATGCATCAGGACGCCTTCCAACGGCTCGTGATCGACCCGTGCTCGGTCTCGATCGTCGCGCTGAGCGGAGGCCCGCCGCGCGTCGTCAAGGTGAACCAAACCGACGAACTGGCACACCTCGTCCCCGCGGCGCGGCGTCGGCCCGGCCGGCGCGAGGGCCGCGCAGGGTCGGGGACGAGGTCGCGCCGAGTGCGAGGATAGGGCGATGGATCTCGAGCAGGTCGATCGGATCACGGCCGACGCCGTGGGGGAGCCGGGCAGCCGGACGTTCTACCTGCAGATGCGAAGCGGCCCCGAGGTCGTATCCGTGATCCTGGAGAAGGATCAGCTGCGCCTGCTCGCGTCGTCGATCGAGGAGCTTCTCGGCCGACTGGAACGCGCGACGGAGGTGGTCCCCGATTCCGGGGGAGGGCTCGAGGAGCCACTCGAGCCCGCGTGGCGAGTCGGACGACTCTCGCTCGGCTACCACGAGGACCTCGACCTGGTCCTGCTCGAGGTCGAGGAGCTGGTTCCCGAGGACGCCGACGAGAAGGACGAGGAGGAGGAGGAGGAGGAGGAGGAGGAGTCCCGCACGCCGGCCGAAACGGTAGCCGAGCCCGAGGCGAGAACGCAGCGCGTGCGCGTCTGGGCGACGCGCGAGCAGATGCTGTCGCTCGCGCGACACGGCGCCGTCGTGGTCGCGGCCGGCCGACCGCTGTGTCAGTTCTGCGGCAACCCGCTCGACCCGGCCGGTCACACGTGTCCGGCGATGAACGGTCACGGGAGCCCGACGCCGTGACGACGCTCGCCGAGCGGGACGTGCTCCCGGTCCTCGAACGCTCTGAGCTCGAGATCCTCGGCCTGCTGCCCCGGTCGTCCAACTACACGTTCCTCGCGCGGGCCAAGGATGCCGACGACGTCCTCGTGGTCTACAAGCCGCGCGCCGGGGAGGCGCCCCTGTGGGACTTCCCGGAGGGCACGCTGTGCCAGCGGGAGGTCGCCGCATACGTCCTGTCGAAGGCGATCGGTTGGCCGACCGTCCCTCCGACGGTGCTTCGGGAGGGCCCCGAGGGCATCGGCAGCGTCCAGCTGTTCGTCCCGTTCGAGGCCGAGCAGCAGTACTTCACCCTCGCCGAGACGAGGCTCGACGACTTCCGCCCGGTCGCCGCATTCGACGCGGTCGTGAACAACGCCGACCGCAAGGCAGGACACTGCCTGGAGTCCGAGGCGGGCGACCTGTTCGTCGTGGATCACGGCGTCTGCTTTCACGCCGCGCCGAAGCTTCGGACGGTGATCTGGGAGTTCGCCGGCCAGCCGCTCGACGAGCCCGTGGGCGACGGGATGCGGCGGCTCCTCGGCGCGTTCTCCGGCTCGTCGCTGCCGCGGGCGCTCGGGCCGCTTCTCTCGCCCGCGGAGGTCGTCGCCCTGGAGGCCCGTACGCAGCGGCTGCTGCGCGCAGGCACCTATCCGAAGCCCGGTCCGGGGCGCCCGTACCCCTGGCCGGTGGTGTGAGAGCCTCGTGACGGTCTCACACGCGGCGGTCGCCGATCGTTCTATCCGTCGATGAGACCACCGCCGTTCTCGCGCTTCCTCGAGGAGCACCGGGCCGTGGTGTATCGGTACCTGGTCGCGACCGTCGGCCATCAGGAGGCGGACGACTGCTTTCAGGAAACGTTCCTCGCGGCACTCCGCGCGTACCCGGACGTCCGCGACGACGGCGGCCTTCGCGCATGGATCCTCACCATCGCCTCCCGCAAGGCGATCGATCACGCGCGTGCGCGCGCCCGGCGAGCGCTGCCAACGGACCGGGTGCCGGACACCGGGACCGCCGAGGCCGAGGGACAGCTCGACCCGTCGCTGTGGGACGCCGTTCGTGCCCTGCCACCGATGCAGCGCGATGCCGTCGTCCAGCGCTACGTGCTCGACCTCACGTACGCGGAGGTCGCGCGGTCGCTCGGCGTGTCAGAGGACGCGGCGCGCGCGAGCGCGTACGAGGGACGCAGGAAGCTGCGGACACGGCTCGCCCAGGGGGTTGCGACATGAGGGATTCGATGCGGATCGACGCGGAAGTGGACGTCGAGCGGGCATCCCGCCGTGCGGCCGAGGCGCTGCTCGAGCGCGCCCGGCGTGCGCGTCTGGAGGACGTCGCCTACGCGGAGGTCGACACGCCGACGGGCCGCCTGATCCTCGCGGCGACCTCGGAAGGCCTCGTCCGCGTCGGCTTCCCCGAGGAGCCGCTGGAGCACCTTCTCCAGGAGCTCGCCGACGCCATCTCGCCGCGGGTTCTCGAGGACCCCAAGGCGGTCGATCGCGCCCGGCGCCAGCTCGACGAGTACTTCGAGGGCAGGCGCCGAACGTTCGCGCTCTCGCTCGACTGGCGGCTGGCGCCTGCCGGGTTCGGCCGCCGGGTGCTCGAGCAGACGGCTCGGATCCCCTATGGCGCGGTCTCGACGTACGGGGAGGTCGCCAGGCGCGCGGGGAGCGCTCGGGCGGCCCGCGCCGCCGGGAACGCCCTGCACGACAACCCGATCCCGATCGTCGTGCCGTGCCATCGCGTCGTGCCGACCGGTGGGGGCATCGGAAAGTACGGCGGCAGCGAGTGGCGCAAGGAGTATCTGCTGCGGCTGGAGGGCTGGCTCGCGACGACGTCGGTCTGACGAACACGTTGCGCGCGGAGAAGATTGGTCCGTGAGAACGCGATCCGTCGCCGCCGCAGCCGTCGTCGCGTCCGTAACCGCCGTCGCGTCTGCGTGCGCCTCGTCGTCCGGCGACGCCGCCTCGCCGACGCCCGTCCGTCCGGCCGTGCGCGCGATCATCGCGTCGACGGACCTGTACGCCCGGGCGCCGCAGCGCGTGAGCGTCGGCCTGCCGCTGGACGACGGCAGGCTCCTGAGCTTCGGCACCGTGTCGTTTCGGTTCTCCTTCCTCGGAACGTCGAGCGACGAGGTCTCCTCCCCGACCCCAGGCCCCGCGCTGGCGGCCCACTACATCCCCACGCCCGGAACGCCGGCCGGGGGCGACGCGGTCCGCACGACGCAGCCCGATCGGGCCAGGGGCGTGTACGAGGCGGAGGGCGTGAGGTTCGATCGGGCGGGGTTCTGGCAGGTCGCGGTGACGGCCGACGTGGGCGGCTCCGCCCGCCACGCCACCGTGGCCTTCGGCGTCGCGGACCGGCCGGCCCTTCCCGCGCCGGGAGACCGGGCGCTGCCGACCCAGAACCTGACGATCCGTTCGAAGGGGGTACCTCGGGCCGCGATCGACTCGCGGGCCGTCACGGAGGGACGGATCCCCGACCCGGAGCTCCACACCTGGACGATCGCCGAGGCCCTTCGGCAGCATCGACCGATCGTGGCGGTGTTCGCGACGCCCGTGTACTGCATGAGCCAGTTCTGCGGCCCGGTCACCGACGCGGTCGACGCGTTGTGGCGCCGCTACAAGGACCGGGCGGTCTTCATCCACGTCGAGATCTATCGCGACTACAACGCGGAGCCGCCGGTGATCAACCGGGCGGCGGCCGACTGGCTCCTACGGAACAACGACCTGACCGAGCCGTGGCTCTATCTGATCGGCTCGAACGGACGGATCCTCGACCGCTGGTCGAGCCTCTTCGATCCGAGCCAGGTCGCGCGCGAGCTCGACGGCCTGCCGCCGATGCGCTGACGGTGCCGATGCGCCGAGGCGTGCCGATCACAACCGGCCGAGCCCGTAGCATGGAGTCGTGAATCCAGATCAGCCGACCGGCCTCACGCCGGCTCCGCCCTCGATCGAGTACTGCTACCGGCATCCGAACGCCGGGACCGGCGTCCACTGCACGCGGTGCAGCCGTCCGATCTGCCCCGACTGCATGGTCCCTGCTCCCGTCGGCTACCAGTGCCCGGAGTGCGTCGAGCGGGCCCGCCGCGAGTTCCGGCGCGGCCCCGGGAGGCGGCGCCTGCGAGTCCGATCGCTGACGGCGACGAAGGTCCTGCTTTTCGCGATGCTCGTCGGCTTCGTCCTCGAGATCGCGATGGGCGGCCCGAACGCGCTGTTCTACGGACCGGGCACGAAGACGCTGATCGAACTCGGCGCGATGCAGCCCTACCTCATCGCCGCTGGCCAGTACTGGCGGTTGTTCACCGCGATGTTCCTGCACCAGGGGCTGATCCACATCGCCTTCAACGCCTACGCCCTGTGGCTCCTGGGCCAGGCCGTCGACGACACGTACGGCACGGCTCGCTACGTGATCCTGTTCTTCCTCACCGGGTTCCTGGCAAGCGCCACGTCCTACGCGTTCGGCCCCGCGAACGTCGTGGGCGTCGGTGCATCGGGCGCCGTCTTCGGCATCTTCGGCGCGTTCATCGTCTACCACTTCCGGCGGCGGGACCTCCCCGCGTCGGCGGTGAACCTGCGCTGGGCCCTGACGATCATCGTGTTGAACGCCGTTCTCGCGCTCTCGTTCGGGAGCATCGACTGGCGGGCCCACGTGGGCGGGCTCGTCGCCGGGATCGTGGCCGGCTTCGCGCTGGAGGGATTTGGCACGCCATCGACGCGCCGGTTCGTCGCCGTGGTCGGCGTCGCGGCGTTGATCGCCGTCGGCGTGGCGATGGTGGTGTGGCGCACGGACCAGATCCGCTCGCTTCCGGTCTTCTCTCAGGTCGTCGGCGCGTAGCGACCGCTACGCCGCGACTCAGACGGGGCCCTTCGAGCCAGGATACGAGCCGAGCGTCTTCAGCATCGACGTGTGCAGGCGCACCTCGTCGAGCGCCGCTCGGAGCCCCTGGTCGTCCTCAGCCCGCTCGACGTCGAGGTAGAACACGTACTCGAACGGCGCGCCGCGTCGTGGGCGCGACTCGAGCTTCGTCATGTTGATGCCGTGCTCGGCGAACGGCTTGAGGGAGGCGAGGAGCGAACCCGGCCGGTCGTGCACCGCCATGACCAGCGACGTCTTGTCGGGCGAGCCCAGCGATGCGTCGCGCGTGCCGATGACGGCGAACTTCGTGAAGTTGTCGGGGTGCGTCTGGATGCGCTCGGCTAGGACGGCGAGCCCGAGCCGGGCCCCCGCCTCGACGCTCGCGACGGCGGCCTCGTCGACGCGGCCACGCTCGGCCACGATCCGGGCGGCGCCGGCCGTGTCGTGCACGGCGATGGTCTCGACGCGCAACGAGGCGAGGAAGTCCTCGCTCTGGGCGAGCGCCTGCCAGTGCGAGTACACGCGGCGGATCTGCTCCAGGCGCGCGCCGGCCGGGGCGAGGAGGGCGTGATCGACGCGGACCACGACCTCGCCGACGATCCGCACCAGCGAGCTGTTCAAAAGCAGGTCGTACGTCTCGTTGACCGATCCCGCCTGCGAGTTCTCGACGGGAACGACGCCGGCGTCCGCCTCGGCGCTCGTCACCCGCGAGAAGGCGATGCGCACGGTCTCGCACGGCAGCGGCTCGGCGTCCGGGAACGCCACGAGCACGGCGGCCTCGCTGAACGCGCCCGGCTCCCCCTGGTAGGCGACCTTCATGGCGGCGCAAGGGTACAGCCGGCGCCCCGCCGAACCGAGCAGGGGTGGCCTGCTCGGGCGGCGGGTTCGGCGGTTGCTTCTACTTGAAGAAGAGGTCGAAGACCTTGATGGCGCCGGGGCCCAGGATCACGATGAACAGCGCGGGAAGGATCATGAAGATCATGGGGAACAGGAGCTTCATCGGAACCTTCTGCGCCTGCTCCTCCGCGCGCTGACGGCGCTTCTGACGAAGCTCCGTCGACTGAGCCCGAAGGACCTTCGCGACACCGACGCCGTACTTGTCGGCCTGGATCATCGACAGCACAAACCCGTCGAGCTCGGGGACCTCCGTCCGGTCGTTCACGTGACGGAGCGCATCGGCGCGGCTCACGCCGATCTGCATCTCCTGGAGCATTCGCGCGATCTCCTCCGAGAGCGGGCCGGGGACGTTGCGGACGACCTGCGCGAGCGCGGCGTCGAATCCCAGGCCGGCCTCGACGCTGATCGTCAGCAGGTCCATCGTGTCGGACATCGCCTTGCGGATCTCCTTCTGCCGTTTCGATGCACGCGCCGAGACGCCCGCGCTCGGAAGCGTGTAGCCGGTGATCGTGAGCAGCGCAACCGTGGCCACGGTCCACACCATGCCCTGGAACGGCAGCAGCGGAGCGGCCAGCAGCCCGAGCACGAAGCCGGCGATCCCGCCGACGATCTTGAACGCCACGATCCGCTCCGCCGTGAGCGCCGGCGGGTTCCCCGCCAGAACGATGAGACGGTTCGTGCGCTTGTACAGATCGAGCTGCGTCCGGCGCGTGATGACGCCGATCACCTTGCCCGCGAAGGGGAAGATGAGCCGCTCGAGGGCGGACTTCTTGAGCTGCTCCTGCCGAAGGTTGGCGATGGCGCCGGCCGAGTCGCCGACCTGCGTACGCAGCACCGAGACGTAGCGGCGTCGCGAGTTCAGGACCATGTCGACGACCAGGCCGAGCAGGAAGATCGTCAGGAACGTCCCGACGAGAGCGATGGCGAGCCAAACCTGATTGTTAAACATCGATCTTCACGATCCTTGTCATCACGAAGATTCCCAGTGCCATCAGGCTTCCCCCCGCGGCGAGCAGGATGAGCCCGAAGGTCGTGGAGAACAGCGGGGCGAGATAGGTGGGGTTCACGAGGAGCAGGTAGAAGAAGATGCCGAACGGCAGGAACGACAGGATCGCGATCGAGATCCGGCCCTCCGCCGACAGGACGCGCACCTGCCGGTGGACATACGCGCGCTCGCGAACGGTGTTGGCGACGATGTCCAGTACCTCGGCGAGGTTTCCACCGACCTGCCGTTGGATGTTGACGGCCATGACGGCCCACTTCATGTCCTCGCTGCCGATGCGATCGGCCATCTCGACCATCGCGTCGTCGACCGAGCGCCCCAGGCGGATCTCCGAGACGACCCGATGAAACTCCCCCGCCGACGGCTCCTTGATCTCGTTGGCCACCTGGTCGAGCGCCTGCAGGAAGCTGTGTCCCGCGCGCAGCGAGCTCGCCAGGATCGACAGGACGTCGGCGAGTTGTTCTGACATCGCCTTCTGTCGCTGGCTGCGCGACCGCGTCAGCCAGACCCAGGGGATGATGCTTCCGATGATCGCCAGCAGCACGATCGCAAGGACGTTCGGCGCGATGATCGCCCCGAGGATCCCGCCCGCCATCGCGCACGCGACCATCAAGCCGACGAACTCGCCGGCCTTCACCGGCAGCCCGGCCTGCTCGAGCTTGGCGTCGAGCCCCCCGCTCACACCGCTCGCCGAGGCGAGCCTCTCTCCGGCCTGGGCGAGCCCCTCGGGCATCCACGCGACCTCGTTGGCCGGGCGTTTCCTGCCCCGACCCATCAGGCCGGCCAGGCTCCGTCGCTGCTGGCCCTTGGCCCTAACCGACAGGACCAGAACGGCCAGCAGGAACGTCGCCCCGAACGCCGCCCCCAGGACGAGCGTGAGCCAGGCGTCGGTGCCGAACAGCTTCTGAAACTCGTGGATCATCGGCGGCCACCCCCCGGAGCGAACACCTCGGACTCCATCTTGATCCCGCGCTCGGCCAGATACTCCGTGAACTTGGGACGCAGGCCGGTCGCCTGCAGCGACCCGCGGAACCTGCCCTCGTCGTCGATCCCGGCGCTGTAGTCGAACTTGAACAGGTCGGACAGGGCGATGACGTCGCCCTCCATGCCCTCGACCTCGGTGATGTGCGTGATGCGGCGGACGCCGTCCTTCATACGAGCCTGGTGGACGATGAGGTGCAGCGCCGAGGAGATCTGCTCCCGGATCGCCCGGACCCCGAGGTCCATCCCGGCCATCAGCATCATCGTCTCGACGCGCGACAGCGCGTCGCGCGGCGAGTTCGAGTGGACCGTCGAGATCGAGCCGTCGTGGCCGGTGTTCATCGCCTGCATCATGTCCATCGCTTCGCCGCCTCGAACCTCGCCGACGACGATGCGGTCGGGTCGCATACGCAGGGCGTTTCGAACCAGGTCGCGGATGCTGACCTCGCCGCGGCCCTCGATGTTCGGCGGCCGGGATTCAAGGCGCACGATGTGCGGCTGCTGGAGACGGAGCTCTGCCGAGTCCTCGATGGTGATGATGCGCTCGTCGTCGGGCAGAAACGACGACAGGACGTTCAGCGTCGTCGTCTTGCCGGCGCCCGTTCCTCCGGACACCAGGATGTTCAGCCGACCGCGGACGCAAGCGTCAAGGAACTCCACGGTCTGCCGGCTCATCGTCCCGAACGAGACGAGGTCCTCCGCCCGATACGGCTCGGCGGAGAACCTCCGGATCGTGAGGCACGCGCCGTCGATCGCGAGCGGCGGGATGATCGCGTTCACCCGCGAGCCGTCGGGCAGGCGCGCGTCGACGTACGGCGAGGACTCGTCCACTCGTCGTCCGACCCGGGCCACGATCTTGTCGATGATCCGGCGCAGCTGCCCGTCGTCGTGGAACTTCGCGCCCGTCCAGTAGATCTTGCCGGCGCGCTCGACGTAGATGCTGTTCCAGCCGTTCACCATGACCTCGGTGACGTCGGGGTCGCGCGTGAAGGGCTCGAGCGGGCCGAGACCCAGCACGCTGTCGCCGATCTGACGGACGATCAGCAGCTTCTCCTGCGGCGAGAGGGCAGACTCCTCCTCGTCCAGCAGCTCACGAAGGCGCTGGTGGACGAGACCCTCGAGCTCGGAGTCCGAGAGCGTGGCGTCGTACAGCCGGGGGCCGAGCGTCTCCACGAGCCGCTCCTGGACCCGGTTGCGCGTCTCGGCGATCCGGTCCTTCGGCGATGCGTTGGCGAGTCGATCTGCGAGCGACATGTCCTTCTCCTCCTACCGCTTGAAGAGGCGACGCTTCCCCTCGGACGGCGCCACCGTGACGTCGCCCCCCACGGCCGTCGGCACGCCGACGAACCGCGAGGCGAAGCGGAAGATGCTGTCGGAGACGTCGGCGCTCGGCACCTCGAGGACGACGGGCCTCCCCTTGTTGAGACACGTGGGAACAAGGCGGCTCGACGGGATCATGCCGTCCACCTGGATCTTCATGACCCGCTCGACGTCGGAGACGTCCAGGCCCACGCGGCTGTCCGCACGATTGAGGACGATCCGGAACCGCTCGCGCGGCACGCCGATCGTGAGCAGCGTCTCGAGCGCCTTGGACAGGTGCTTGACGCCGACCACGTCGAGCATGGCGACGAGGCAGATCGCGTCCGACAGGTCGAAGCACGCGAGCGCCAGGTCCGTATAAGCGGCCGAGGCGTCGACGACGATGAACGCGAAGTTCTCGCGGAGCACCCGCAGGAACTTCCCGACGGCCTCTCCACTCGGCGGAGACGCCGAGGGGTCCGGCAGGGCGCCGAAGCCCCATAGGTGCTCGTCGAGCTTCGTGCCGTTTGCGAACACGGCCTCGGGCTCGGCGCCGTCGCCCAGGGAGAGCAGGTCCTCCATGGACTTCACTGGCTCACGCCCGAAGTAGGAGAAGACGTCTCCCATGTTGACGTCGAGGTCGGTCACCGCGGTCTCCTGCTTGGACAGGTCGGCAAGGGCGGCCGCCAGGTTCGTCGTCAGGAAGGTCTTTCCGACCCCGCCCTTCGACGCGAACACCGAGATGACGGACCCGCGGTGCTTCGGCGCGGCCGCCGCCTTCTGCCCGACGACGTTGGTGACGTTGTCCGCCCACAGCAGGGCCCGCTCGACGGCGTCGCGGAGCTCCTCGGTCCCCCGGGTCAAGTCGACCACGTCCCTGATCCCGGCTCGCATGGCGGCGGGGAGGAGCCCGTTCCACGACTTCTCCCGGACCACGATGACCGCGGTCATCGGGGCGACCCGGCCGACGAACTCGGCCAGACCGAGCGCGTCGGGCTCCCTCACCTCCGGCGAGAGCACCAGGACGTGGGCCGTCTGGCCGGCGTCCACGAGGACCTCCTCGGCCGCGACGACGCTCTGCACCCAGCCGACTGCGTCGAGCTCGACCTCGAGCGAGCGGGCGAGGGCAGCGCGGAACGTCTGCGGCGTCCCCACTGCGATGATCTGCTGCTGGATCACTTGACGACCTGGGCGAGCGTCACCGGCTTCAGGGACTGGCCCTCCGCGCGCGGCGGCAGCAGGCCGAACCAGACCGTGCCCGACTCCATCGAGAACACGAAGTGCTGCGCGTCCTCCGGCGAGAGCGCCACCGTGACGGTCACCGTCCCGGGGAGCTGCTCACCCTGCGCCTGCGAGTCGCCTTCACCGAAGGTGGAGGACGCGATCGGGCGGTACACGGCGAGCAACTGCGCCGTCGGGACCAGGACGGCCGTCATGGTGTCCTTGCCCGATGCCCGGTCGCCGCGGAACGTCGCGTAGATCGTGACCTGGTCACCGACGTTGATCGCGCCGGCGACACCGCGAGGCGCGTCCAGCGAGACGGTAATGGCCTCCATGCCCTCGGGAATGCTCAGAGCCCCGCCGGCGACGTTGCCGGTGATGCGGGCCTCGGGAATCTGCTCGCCGGCCAGGATCGCGACGGCGTTGTTCTTGTCCGCGAGCTGGTCGACCGAGGTGATGGCGCCGTCGACCTTGGCGGTCTCGGGAACCTGGATGATCCTGAACTGGTCGTCCTCGATCAGCGAGTTCATGTCGGTCCTGGCCGGAATGTCGACCTTGGACACGACGACCGGAACCACGGTCCCAACCTTGTTCGCCTGTTCCTGCACGCCGCGCGAGTACAAGAACACTCCTGCGGTCGCCAGCGTGGCCAGAATCAATGCCAGGGCGACGACGAGCCCTCTACCCTTCATCACGATCCCCCCTGTGCCTTGTCGCTCAGGTCAATCGGCCCCCGGTCGGCCGAGCTTTAGTCGTCGCTCAGTTCCTTCGGCCCCCGGGAGGCCGAGGCTTTGTCGGTGAGGTGCTTCGCGTCGTCGGCCAAGCCCTACTTGACGAGCCGAACCTCGACGGCCCCGCCGATCGTGGGGTCATCGGGGCCGGCAACCGCGAGCTGGATGCAGAACACGTCCGAGCGGCCCTTGGTCTGGAAGTTGCAGTTCGCCTGCTTGCGGGCGGCCTGCCCCCGCCAGGAGTTCACGACCCGGAAGCCCTGGAACCTCACGACCGGGTAGGCCTCGCTACCCGTCTTGGTGATCCACGGGTAGCACGGCGCGCCCTGTCCGTTGCACGCCACGACCGGGAAGTTCACGGCCGGCGGCGGCTCCATGTCCGCGACCTTGTTCAGCCAGTCGACCACGGCGGCGTCGGCGTCCGCAGGCACTCCACCCGCGGCGCACACGTACGTCGGAGCCGGATCCCACAGCTTCGGCCGGAAGGAACCCGAGCTCGCATCGCCGAGTCCGCCCATGCTGTTGATGTAGTCGACCATGTCCCTCGAGCCGCCCGCCTGGGACGTGCAGGACTTCGGGTTGCTGTCGACGCCCTGGATCGGCCAGCCTTCGGGGAAGTCGAGCCAGCCGCGCTGGCTGCCCTTGCCGACCTTCTCGAAGACGAAGTAGCACTCCGCGCCCGTGTAGCCCGGCTGCTTGCCGTCGTTGCACTCTTCCACCTTGAGCTGGTCGAGCTTGAGCGGAACCGGGTTCGCCGCGCCGGTCGTGTACTCCGCGGTGGCGGAGGCCACGACGGTGCCCTCGTCGAACCCGAAGATCTGCGCGAAGAAGTAGTCCTGCGGAACGCTGGACGTCACCGTGACCTGGCTCTTCCCGCCGCTCGGGATGCCGCTGCACTGTGCCTCGTCGTCGAACTCGATGTTCGCCACCTCGGCCGCATCGTTGTTGTCCGTGACGAGCTCGTCGGCAGCGCCACTCGCGGCGCCGGGCCCGTTCGCGAGGCCACACTCCCTCGCCGCGGCAAGGGCGCCGGCGTCGGCCGCGTTCACCATGTTCCGCTTGAGCGCGACGCCGCGTCCGAGGTCGAACGTGAGAACGAGCATGCCGAGCAAGCAGAGCAGGGAGATCGCCACCATCGCCGCGACCGCTCCGCGCTCCTCACGCAGTCGAATCAGGCCGACTCGCCTCACTCGCATCGGAACACCGCCTTGATGGTCGGGGTAACGGTCACGTTGTTCCAGAACGGGATGTTGAGCTGGAGAGGCTGGTCCCACGAGACCTGGACGTCCTTGCCGGCGTCCTGATCGCCGCATCCATCCGGCGCTGGGCCGCCGTCCACCGTCATCGAGACGGGCCCTGCGACCTCGTACGGCTCGGCCGCGGCCTGGACCTCGGTGAGCGGGTCGCACTCGCTTGTCGAGGCGACTGCTGCGCACCTGGCGCCTTCCCTGGCCGCCCCCTGATACACCTGGTACTGGCTCCAGACCCGTCCGAACTCGAGGATGCCGAACAGGAGCAGAGCCAGAACCGGCAGGATGATGGCGAACTCGACGGCCGCCACTCCCTCCTCCCGCGCGATGCGGTCCCTGATTCCTCTCATACGTGCGCTGCCTCCGCCTTCGCCCACGTGACCGACTTCTGTCGGCCCCTCACTCTCCCCGACCTCGAGAGTGAGCGGCCGACAGGCCGCTCTGCTTCATTGCATGGTTTAGGTGTTGGGCTGAACACCACCGAGGGTGCTCGATCCCTTGTCGAAGACACCGGCGATCGCGGTACCAAGAGCCGCAGCCGCGACGATGATCGCGAGCGCGATCAGAACGAGCAGCAACGCGTACTCCGTGGCGACCGCACCGTCCTCCCGGCGCATCTTGTTGCGCATGTCAGCGATGAGGGTCTGACCCTTCACGTAGAGAGCGAGGAACATTCGTTCACCTCCCTTCGATGGAACCCGGCGCCGAACCTTCCTCGACGCCTTGCTCCGGAGGGTATGGGAGCGACGCGAGCGCGGGTATGCCGCTTTCCACGGGCTCGGCGTCTGCACTTCTACGTACGACGTGGTCGCGTGAGGCTCGGCGTCTGGCCACACGGAGGTGCCGAGCGACGTCCCTCTTCACGAGTCCGGATCGCAGTCGACGGGTGATGGGCGCGTCGCGGCCGACTCTGCGAACGAAGCCGAGACCGAGACGCCCGGATCGGAATCGCCGACCTTGAGGCAGAACAGGATGTCGCGGCCGAGCTGCGGCCAGCTGCGGCGCGTGTACGGCGGCCCTTCGTAGTGGCTCCAGGTATAGGTGCTGATGACGAAGATGCCGACGACGAGCCAGATGAAGAGCACCAGAGCACGGAGCCGGATCTGCGTCGCCGACGTCGCCACGAGTCTCCTCCTAGTCGGGCGTTCCGGCGGAGACGAGGCCCGCGTCGGTCGCCAGCCGGATGGCGGCGACGCGCGTCGTCACGCCGAGCTTCGCGTAGATACGGCTGAAGTGCGTCGTCACCGTCCGCTCGCGAACGCCGAGGCGCCTGGCGATCTGACGGGCCGTGAGCCCCTCGGCCGCGACGCGCAGGACCTCGCGCTCCCGATCGGTGAGGACCGTCTCGACGAGGCGGCGCCGTTCGATGCCGTCGGCGATCGCGCCGACCCACTCCGTCGGACGTCCGGCGATCGCCATCTCGCCCGACGCTCCGCGCCGCAGCGACTCGATGAACTGAGCGGGATCGCAGCTCTTGTCCAGGAACGCGTCGGCGCCGGAGAACAGAGCTCGGGAGATCGACAGCGGATCGGCGTTCGCGCCACAGGCCATGACGGGGAGACCGGGATGGCGCTCCCGGACCTCCTTGATCAACCAGTAGGAGTCGCGCTCGCCCTCGAGCCCCAACCCGACGAGGACGCCGACGTTGTCGCGGCGTATCCGCGCGATCTCATCGAGGGCAACCTCGGCCGTCCCCGCCTGGGCGACGACCTCCATGTCTGGCTGGTCCCCGATCATGAGTGTGAGCGCCGCCCGAACGACGGGAAGCGGCTCGATCACGACCACGCCCAGGCGAGGTTGAAGACGCATCCCCTGTGTATCGGGCGGCGGGCGGGACCGATGTAGCGTCGGCCCGACGGGCTACCGACGATCCGGATCCAAAAATCACCCTCAGGTTTTCGATCCCGCTCGCCGACTCATGCTGGCAAGGAGCGAGCGTATGGCTGTCGGCCGGAAGTCGCCTGGCACGGCCGTCGCGTTCGACGCGGCGCCGGGGTGGAAATCGCTCGTCTGGAGCGTCGTCGCGTACCTGGTGCTCTTCTCCGCGGTTCTCGGAACCGTCCTGTTGGCCGCTCGGTTCCAGCCCCTCTCGACGGCGAACTTCGCGACCGGGGCATCGACGCAGTCCAACGCGAATGTTCTTCGAGTGGAGTACAGGAGCGGTGGAACGTTCTCGCTCGGCTTCCTCCTGGCGAACGACGGGCCGCTCCCCGTCAAGGTGCTGCGGATCCAGATGACCGGCAAGAATGAGCTGCTGATCCCCGTCAAGCAGCAGACCGCGTCGAAGCGGTACGCCGGCAGCCTGGCGGCAACGGACCCGAACCTTGCGAAGTTTCTTCCGTTCACGGTGTCGGGCGGCGACCGCCGATGGATCGTCATCCGGACGCGCTTCGGCAATTGCGCCCGCTTCCCCGCGGGTGCCTACACGACGTACTCGCGGGTCCTCGTCACCTACACGGTGATCGGGTTCACGAAGCACGCGTGGGTCGAGCTCCCCAAGGACATCAGGGTGGACTCCCCCGCGAACTCAGCCTGCCCCGCGCGGTAGGCATCCTCCTCACCCGGACGGTCGCGCGTCGTGCCGACGCTCGTTCGATCCTGGCGCGATTGTCGGGCTCAGTACGTGTGAGCAGAAAGAACAGAAAGAGCCGGCCCCGAAGGGCCGGCTCTTTCACAGCCTCGTGAAACGAAGGCTTAGGTGTTCTTCACCGTACGGGACTTGGCCTTCGCGCAGGTCTCCGCAGGCTCGCCCACGTCGACCTTCGGAGCCAGGGCCCGATACTTGCCCGGCTTGTCCTTGATCCGCTTCTTGTATGCACCGGTGTCGTTCGTCGTGGTCGACCCGACGGTCTTCCAGTGCCCGGACTTGCGGCGCTGGACCTTCACCGGGACGCTCGCCACGCACGCGGTGAAGGCCGGGTCCTCTGTCGAGGTGACCTTACCCTTCGCGACGAGGTGCTTCTTCAGCGCGAGCGTGATGCTCCGCGGGTGCCCTTCGGCACCGACGGCCGGGCAGTCCGGC
>JBKOWM010000102.1:0-14918 GCA_046724395.1 Actinomycetota bacterium | reverse complement strand
GAGGAGCCCGTCGTCGCGGGAAACCGACTCGGCACGGTTCGCGAGTCCGATGCGGTGGAGCGACGCGAAGAGGAAGTCACCCGATCGATCGCCGGTGAAGATGCGGCCCGTCCGGTTGCCGCCATGCGCCGCCGGCGCGAGTCCGACGATCATGATTCGAGCGCGCGGGTCGCCCCACCCGGGGACGGGCCTGCCCCAGTACTCCTGGTCGGCGAATCGGGCCGTCCTCGTCCGGGCGACCTCCTCCCGCCACGCGACAAGCCGCGGACATCGCCGGCACTCGATCACCTCCGCGCTCAAGGCCGCGAGAGCGTCCCGCCGCGTCACGAGAACAACGGCAGCTCGTCCGCCAGCCGTCCGAGGATCCGGCGTTCCTCTGCGGTCGGTGGGCGGCGGCCGGTCGCCGTCTCGAAAAACGGGGCGTCGCCCCATCCGAGCTCGGGCGGCGGCTCGGCCCCGAGCATCGCAACGAGCATCCCGCGGACGAGCGCGGCGGCGCTCGGTGTGAGCCACGGCTCGCGGCCGAGGGCGTGCGCGAGGTCGAGGCCGTGCACGGAGACCTCGAGGACGCGCGTGCAGACGTACTCGTCGAGGCGAAGGCACGGACCGAACGTTCGCACGAGCCGCTCGCGTGGCATCGTCCGTGCGGCATCCGCGACTTGCCGCCATCGATCGTCGAAGTCGCGGGCGAGGTCGACGCCGGTCGCGAACCTCGCCGCCACCTCAATGGCCCGGTCGGCGACATCCGATGCTTCGACGATCGGGTCGTAGCCGCGTCGGAAATACGAGATCGCGTCGCTATCGGGTTCGTCCGGGGGTGGGGCGGCCGTGTAGACGGCGATCCGGTCCACGCCGCGCCAGACGTGGGCCAGGAGAGCCTTCACGTCCCACGGCGGACAGCGCGTTGCGCGGCCGAAGTCGTCCTCCTCCAGCCGCAGAACGACGGTGGAGAGCGTGGCGCACTCGCTCGCAAGGACGTCGACGCAGTCGGCGGGCGCGGCGAAGCTCGGGCGGGTCACGCGCTGATGGTAGTGCGTGGTTGCGGGATCTAGACGAGGCGTGTACAAGGGACCGTCGTCGCCATGGCCGAGCGCCGCCGCCCGCGTCGCGCACCGTTGCGCGCCCTCCTCGTGCTCTGCGTCGGGAGCATGGTGTTGCTCGGCGTGCCGACGGTCCCCTCGTCCGCCGCACCCGACGCCATCGTGCGAACGACGTCCATCGCGCTCTCGGCACTCGAACGCGGGCGAATGGGGGTCGCCGAGGGCGGCGCGCTGCGGGCGATCGCGCGAGCGCATACGCGCGCCGTCACGACGTGCTCATCCATCTGGTTCGACGGCGTGGCGTTCACGTGGACGCAGCGGCTCGGGCGCTCGCCGCACCTGATCGTCGCGACTGGCGATCGGCGGGGGTCACTCGGCCCGGCGGTGCGACTCGACGCCGAGGCGGGGCCCGACGTGGGAACGGAGGAGGCGAGCGCCTCTGGCGGATCGGACTACCTCTGGACCGGCGGCTCGCGATGCGTGCGGGTCGGCCTCGAGCTTCCGCGCGTCAGCTCGATCGCCTCGTTGCGCGCGATCTTCCTGAACACGAGCGGGACCGCCGCCGGACCAGGCACCGGCCCCCCCGAAGCCGGTCCGTCGCTCGAGGACGGCTCGTGGATGCCGACCGCCGAGGCGTTGACGCCGCGTCCGCGCATCATCTCGCGGGAACGATGGGGCGCGAACCCTGGACTCATGAACTGCACGCCAGACGTCGCGCCGTTCCTGACGAACGCGTTCGTTCACCACACGGCGGGCTCGAACTCCTATACGCGTGCGCAGGCCGACGACGTCGTCCGTGGGATATACGCCTACCACACGCAGGTTCGCGGCTGGTGCGACATCGGCTACAACTTCCTGGTCGATCGTTACGGCGACGTGTTCGAGGGCCGCTCGGGTGGGATCACGAACAACGTGATCGGGGCCGCCCAGATGGGGTTCAACACCGGCGCGTTCTCGGTCGCCGTGATGGGCGCGTTCGACGTAGCAGCTCCCCCGCCCGCCGCCATCCGCGCGCTCGAGCGTCTGCTTGCGTGGCGGCTGGACGTCGCGCATGTGAACCCCTCGAGCCGCCAATCGATGACATCGGGCGGCGGATCGACGACGCGCTACCGGCGCGGAACGGTCGTCCGGTTGCACGCGATCTCCGGACATCGCGATACGGGTCTGACGGATTGCCCGGGCGCGCGGCTCTACGCGCTCCTGCCGCGGATCCGCGACGTGGCCTCCCGAATCGGGCTGCCAAAGCTCTACGCCCCACACCTGTCCGCGGCATCGGTCGTCGTCGCCGTTCCGGTTTCCGTGCGAATCGTCGCCCGCGGCTCCCGAACGCTCGTGTGGTCGGTCTCGATCATCGATCCGACGGGAACGACGCTCTGGAACGTTCCGCGGCAGGTCGGTACGCGGCTCGATGTCCGGTGGGAGGCCACGCCGACGACGATCGGGAGCTATCGCGTGATCATCGAGGCGCGCCAGCGGGACGGGAAGGCGGCGCTTCCCGCCGAGCTCCCGCTACGCGTGGAGCCGGCGACGGGCCCGACCGCGTCGCCGACACCGACGGTCTCGGCCTCGACGAGTCCGACGCCGAGCCCCACGTAGCGCCCCAAGACGGAGCCGGTCCGTCGCTATCGGCCGCGCGCCAGGAGGCGGAACCGATCGGCCGCAAGATGGAAGGCGTCGAGCGGAGCCAGCACGTCGGCGACCACGCCGACCAGCTCCTCGAACCCACCCGGGGCTTGCGGACGCAGCCGCAGGCGCGCTCCCTCGCGACGCGCGTCGGCGATGCCCTCCGAGCACGAGCGCCACTCATCGTCGAGCTCGGCGAGGCGCCACGCGGGCATCGACGTCTCGGCATCGGCGAGGGCGTCGTCGAACGACGCCAGCGCCTCGGCCAGCGGTCGGCCGGGCAGGCGCGTCGTCGGGATGGCGTCGGTCAGGGCCAGCTGCGCACGCTCGACGTCGGTGACGACGGCCCGAAAAGCGTCGAGCGCGGGCCGCATGCGGTCGGGGACGCGCCGGAACACCTCAGGAATGCCGTCGCTCGGCAACGACGCTGAGTCCCATCGCCGGATCGTTCGTCGCCACCGCGTCGACGCCCGCGTCGACGAGCCGGGCGAACGTCCGACGATCGTCGACCGTCCAGGTGCCCAGGCGGACGTCGGCGGCGTGAGCGCGCTCGACGATATCGAGCCCGGCGGCAAGCAGACCGCGCGAGCCCGGCAGCAGGAAGTCGTGGCCCTGCTCGGCCGCGAACGCGAGGCCGTCGTCGGGCGCCACCGCATCGGTCGTGAGGAGCCCCGTGAGAACACCCGAGCCGGTTGCCCGAGCTGACGCGACGGAGCGCGGATTGAACGATATGACGAGGACCGGACCGTCGAAGCCAACGCGGTCGAGCTCGTCCACAACCGCATCGACCGACGGCTCGTCGTCGGGTCGATACCCGGGGTCGCCCGGAAGGTTCTTGATCTCGATCGCGACGCCCGCGCGCCCGGAGGCGAGTTCGAGGACCTCACCCAACATCGGCACGTGCGCCGGGTGGTCCTCATCGCCCGCGTCGAGCTCGCGGATGCGCTCCAGCGTGAGGTCGTGGACGAGCCCTGCGCCGTCCGTCGTCCTCGAGACGTTGGCGTCGTGGATCACCACGGCGTGGCCGTCCGCCGTCAGTCGAACGTCCAGCTCTATGACCGGCGCCCCGAGGTCGATCGCCTCGGCGAACGCCGGCAACGTGTTCTCCGGCCGCGTCGAGGACGCGCCGCGGTGCGCGACGACGACCGGGAACGCGTCGTCCGCGAACGCCCGCTCGGTCACGACCTCACACGCGGCTCGACGGACACAGGTGATTCACGGGACAGATCTCGCACTTCGGCGTCCGGGCCACGCATACGGCGCGGCCGTGGTCGATCAGAACGTATGTGAAATCGAACCACCGCTTGCGGGGGATCAACCGCATGAGATCCTGCTCGATTTTGTCCGGGTCCTCGGCGTCGGTGAAACCGAGTCGGCGCGAGACGCGACGGACGTGCGTGTCCACCGCGATGCCCTCGACCTTTCCAAACGCGTTACCGAGAACGATGTTCGCCGTCTTGCGCGCGACGCCCGGCAACGTGAGGAGATCCTCCATCGTGTCGGGGACCTTCCCGCCGTAGACGTCGACCATTCGCTGCGCCGAGCCCCGCAGCGAACGCGTCTTCTGGTTGTAAAAACCGGTCGGCTTGATGTCGGCCGCGAGCTCCGACTCCGGAACCGCGAGGTAATCCTCCGCCGACCGGTACTTCCCAAAGAGCGTCTCCGTCACGCGGTTTACGCCCTCGTCGGTCGTTTGCGCCGACAGGATCGTCGCGAACAGCATCTCGAGCGGGTTCGAGAATCGCAGCGCGACCCTTGCATCGGGATACGCCCTGGACAGGATCCGGACGATCTCAGGCGCGCGCTCCTCGGCCGGCGAGTTCCGGGCGAGGGCCGCCTTCCGCGACCTGGCGGCGGCCATGGGGCGATGCTAACGCTCGAACTCGAGAGGCAGGCTGAACGCGTCGCCGGCCGAGTAGTGCGCCCACGTGCCGTTTTGCCGCACGTGGATGCCGGACTCGCCCACAACCGACCACTCGCTCCCGTCGCCGATCATCGCCGTGTTCTCGTCCTGTCCGACGAGGACGTCGCCCGGCTTGACCGACGACGCGATCAGCCGGGTCGCGCCGGGAAACCACTGGTCGGCCGTGTCCCAATGCGGAGCGAAGAGCAGCCCGCGGACGAACCCGAGTCCCGGCTTCCACGCCCGGTCGCTGCGGAGGTCGCCGACCGACGCGTCGAACGTCGTCTCCGTGAGCGCCGCGACGCCGGCGCTGCACCCGACGTACACCGTCCCGCGGTCCAGCTCCTCGAGAAGCGTCCGCCAGAAGGGCGTCCTCCTGAGCGTCTCGGCGAGGTAGAACGGGTTCCCCCCCGAGAAATACACAACCGACGCCCCGCGAAGACGTTCGATCAGTTCGACGCTGTGCGCGTCCTCCCGTGTCTTCAGCGCGAGGGCCTCGGCGGAGATGCCAAGGCTCGCGTAATGCTCGAGACCCTTCGCCGCCCAGCCGTCGAAGATCTCGTCGCCCTCCGGCGCCGACGCGGTCGGCAGGATCACGACCCGCCCGTCGAGGGCGACCCTCGTGTCGTCGGCCGCGTCCTGTGCGAGCGCCCACCGATCCACGACCTCCGACCATGGATCGAACTCGCCCGCGCCGAGCAGCGCCATCGCGATCACGGGCGCCGCCGTCCGGTCACGACCGGACCTCGCCGAGGCGGAACATCTCTCGCGACATCTGCCGCCACCAGACGTCCTCGCCGACGGCCTCGAAGATCGCCCGAACCTGGCTCTCGTGCTCCAGGATCGCCCTGACCTTCACCTCGTTGATCTCCGGCGGCAACCGGTAGTCGACGACGAGATCCTCTTCGGAGAACACATCGGGTGCGCCCGGCCGAAACACCTCGAACGGTTCCCAGATCGGCAGGAACTCCTCGGCCCAGTCTCTCGTCACGGCGGCGTAGAGCACGCGGGAACCGGGTTTGCCCGACTCATGCAGAGCGCGCGTGGACCAACGGCATACCGACTTGTGCGCCTCGTGCGTCGTCATTCCGTCCGTCCCGAACGTCAGGATCGTGTCGGGCTGCACTTTGCGGACGATCTCGACGACCCGCTCGCACCCCTCCTCCGGAAGCGCCGTTTCCATATCGATGTCGGGAAGATCGAGCCACACGTGCTCGTCCACGCCAAGGACGGCGAGGGAGCGCTCGAGCTCCTTCGTCCGGACCTCCGCCATGGTCTCGGGCGGCCAGGCGTCCTCGTCCATAGAGCCGCCCTCACCTCGTGTTGCCGTAACGCATACGACCCGCGAGCCGTTGCGGACCGCCCGCGCCATCAGGCCGGCCGACAGGTACGCCTCGTCGTCGGGATGCGCCCAGACGCCGAGCACGATGCCGAGCTCGTCCACACTCAATGCCTCCACCCGGCGAGCAGATGCGAAACCACTGCCATGCGTCCTCTCTCCCGATCAATGACGCCGCTCCGCGACAGGTCCGCATCGTACCGGGAGGGCCAGAACGGAGAACGGCCCTTGGTCCGGGCCGTTCTCGAGCGTTCCGCGCTTCGGGAGGGGTGGCGCGGAACGGTCAGCCGGGGGCGTCCGACACGCGTTTGCCCCGGAAGTTCGGGAATGTCGCGTCTGCATGCTGCCAGCACCGGTCACCGGCGTTGTATCGCGACAGCTGCGTGTCGCACCCCGGTTGCGAGCAGATGCGGCCCTCGCTTCCGCCTCGTCTGGACGGCGGCGGGAGCCTTCCGGGCCGGGTTCCCTTCATCGCACGCCTCCTCGTGGAGGATTCGGCGCACGCGGGGACAGGGTTCGCCCGAAGGCGAGCGCTCAGCCCTCAGGGGACTCGCGCTCGAGCACCACGCGGACGCGCTCGAGCACGTGGGCCGGCACCTCTTGGCACCCGCACTTCGCCCGGAGGACGGCCTTCAGCCTGCGCTGGAAGTCCGAGTGACCGGTACACGGGCCACACGTGACCAGGTGCTCCTCGATCTCGATGCAGACGCCGCCCGAGAGCTCACCGTCGAGGTAGAGCTCGAGCCGCCGGAGAACCTCTTCGCAGTCAATCGCTGACAAGTCCACGCTCCCGTACCGTTTCCCACAACGCCTTCTGCAGCGACTTCCTTCCCCGGTGGAGCCGCGACATGACGGTCCCGATCGGGACATCGAGGATCTCCGCGATCTCCTTGTACGAAAACCCCTCGACGTCGGCGAGCCAGACCGCCATCCGGAACTGCTCGGGCAGGGCGTCGAGCGCCCGCTGTACGTCCTCGTCGGGGATCCGATCCAGGACCGAGGCCTCGGCCGACTCCTCTGCGGCAGACCCGCCCAGGCGGTCGTACAGGTACCACTCCTCGATGTCCTCGTCGCTGACTGTCTGCGGCTGCCTCTGCTTCTTTCGATAGGTGTTGATAAAGGTGTTGGTCAGGATCCGGTACATCCAGGCGCGTAGGTTCGTCCCTTCTTGGAAGCTGGAGAACCCCCGGTACGCGCGCAGGTATGTCTCCTGAACGAGGTCCTCGGCGTCGGCCGGATTCCGGGTCAACCGCAGGGCCGCCGAGTACAGGTTCGGCAGCAGCGGGAGGACGTCGCGCTCGAACCGCTCCCTCAGGGCGGCATCTTCCACCGGCGCCGACCGGCTGCTGGCCATCGGATCAGTATCCCGGGACGGCCCGGGGCTGTCAGGTGGCCGACCGGGTGCGAAGATGGGTCGATGGCGAACAACAACAACGACCGTCGCCGGTGGGGCGGGTTCGACTTCGGCGGCGGCTCGTCGGGGGAGCCGCGCCGGCTGCGCGCGTCGCCATGGGTCTGGGTCGCCGCCTTCCTGCTCGTCCTCATCCTCTTCAATTACGTCGCCTCGCCGCGCCCGACGACGATCGTGTTCACGGATTTCCTGCGCAAGGCGGAATCGGGACAGATCGTCGGCGACGTCTCCGTCTCCGATACGTCGGTGTCCGGGGTGTACCGCGGCGAGGGCGGCGACATCGCATTCACGAGCCCAATGCCGCCCGGCTATGACACAACCGAGCTGACGAAGGACATGCGGGCCAACGCCATCGGGGTCAAGGGTGTCCAGCCGAACACGTTCTCGAGCTTCCTTCTGGGCTGGGTCGCGCCACTGCTGCTCTTCGGTCTGCTGTGGTTCTTCCTGATCCGCAGGATGAGCGGGGCACAGACGTCGGCGGCGCTGAACCTCGGGCGAAACCGCGTGAAGATCTACGACCGAAAAGAGATGAGGACGACGTTCTCGGACGTCGCCGGCCTCGACGAGGCCGTCGAGGAGCTCCGCGAGATCGTCGACTTCCTCAAACACCCGAAGAAGTACCAACGACTCGGCGGACGGATCCCGAAGGGCGTGCTCCTCCTCGGACCTCCCGGGTGCGGCAAGACGTTGCTCGCTCGCGCGGTGGCGGGCGAGGCGAACGTGCCGTTCTTCTTCATGTCGGGCTCGGAGTTCGTGGAGATGTTCGTCGGCCTCGGAGCGGCGCGCGTGCGGGAGCTCTTCCAGCAGGCCAAGGAAAAGGCGCCGGCGCTCGTGTTCATCGACGAGATCGACACCATCGGCAAGGGACGCGGCGGGGCCATGGGCGCCGGCTTCGGCGCGCACGACGAGCGGGAGCAGACCCTAAACCAGCTCCTCGTCGAGATGGACGGGTTCGACTCGTCCAAGGGCGTCATCATCATGGCGGCGACGAACCGGCCGGACGTCCTCGATTCGGCGCTGACCCGACCCGGCCGGTTCGACCGCCAGGTCGTCGTCGATCGTCCGGATCTGCGGGGGCGCGAGGCGATCCTCCGCGTCCACGCGCGCGGAGTCGCGATGGACCCCAGCGTCGAGTTGCGCGTCCTCGCCGCGCGGACACCCGGGTTCACGGGCGCGGACCTGGCGAACATCGTGAACGAGGCCGCGCTCCTGGCGGCTCGGGCCGAAAAGAATTCCGTGATGATGGAGGAGCTCGAGGAGGCCATCGACCGCGTGACGGCGGGTCTCGAGCGCAAGAGCCGCGTCATCAACGAGAAGGAGCGCGGTATCGTCGCGAAGCACGAGATGGGGCACGCCCTCGTCGCTCTCGACATGCCGACTGCCGACCCGGTCCACCGCGTGTCGATCATTCCGCGCGGAGCTGCGGCGCTCGGCATGACGATGCAGCGACCGCTCGAGGACCGGTATCTGCTGACCGAGCCGGAGCTCAAGGACCGGCTCGCGATCCTTCTCGGCGGTCGGACCGCCGAGGAGATCGCGTTCAATCAGATCTCGACCGGGGCGCAGAACGATCTGCAGCGGGCGACGGAGATCGCCCGGGCGATGGTTGTCGAGTACGGCATGAGCGAGCGCATCGGGCCCCTGTCGTTCTCGCCGGACGGCCGGGGCGACCGCTTCCTCTTCGGCGGCGGCCCCGAGCTCTCGCCGGAGCTTGCCGCGGCGGTCGACGACGAGATCAAGCGCATCGTCGACGAGGCGCACGATCGTGCACGGGTGGTCTTGCAGAGGCGCCGCCGGGTGCTCGACGAGCTGTCGGATCTGCTCATGGTGACGGAGGTCATCGACGGAGACGACCTGATGGCGTTCGTCTCGGGCGGTCGCGCGATCCCGACGCCGGACGAGGCACGATCCAAGCAATCGGGAAACGGCCAGCCCGAGAAGAAGCACGCGACGGGGCCCGAAATCGTCCTCAGCGGCGAGGACGCCGGCGTGCCGCCGCCTCCCCCCGGCTCGATCTAACGGCTCCCGCCCGGCTCGCTCTCGCGGGCCTGGCCAGCCGGTGGTGCCCCGCGCACGGTGAGATCGAATCGCCCGCGAAATCGATCCAGGAACCGGTTGAAGTTCCGCCGCGACCACCGCTCGCGCTCGTCGTCCGACGCCCGATTCCACATCCGGTGCTCGTGCCGCCGGACGGGAACGTCGACGACGACGGCCCGTAGGCCGGCGTCCTTGACACGGAACGACAGCTCGATGTCGGCCGAGCGGTACCAGCGGAACCGCTCGTCGAATCCTCCGACGCCGGCGATCACGTCCCTGCGAAACGCCATGAGGTACGCCTCGATGGCGTCGACGTCCGGACCGAGGCTCGCCTCGAAGTCGCGCAGGTCGGGCGTGACGATGCCGAAGGGTCCGCACACACCGACGCTCGTATCCCTCAGGGCGTCCTCGATGGGTCCGAAGACCTCGCCGGTCGGCTCGACGGAGCCATCGGCGACGAGCACCAGGCGACCGAGCGACCGCCGAAGGCCGGCGTTGAGGGCGCTCGCCCACCCGACGCCGTCCACGAGCGGCACGACCTCGACGCCGGGGCCGAATGCATCGGCGGCCGCTCCCGTGACGTTCGCCACGACGTACTGAACGTCGCGGTCACCCTCGTAGCGGCGAAACGCGTCCACGGCGCGGGCGACGTCGTCCGGCCAGCCCTCGACGACCCAGTGCACCGAGACGTCGAACCTCGGCTCGAGTCCAAATGCCGACGAGACCTCACTCGGATTCAAGCGATCTGTCCCGCGTCGCACGACCGGCTCGATCGAAGGGCCGGACGGCGAGTCGACGATGCCGAATCCGAGATCGGCGATCCGATCGCGAAGCGCGTCCGCGGCGGCGTAATCCCTCGCGCGGCGGCGCTCCTCCCGTTCGGCGGCCAGGCGTCGGACCTCGTCGGGAACGTCGGCCATCCGCGGACCGCGTCAGCGTGAAGACATCAGACGCCCTCGGTCGCGACCGACCGCAAACGCCCGGCAACGGCTTCGAGCGTTTTCAGCGCGATCGACGGGTGCTCGGCCAACAGGCCGCGAAAGACCCATTCGGTCAGGCCGAAGAGGCGTACGTCCGTCACGGCCGTAACGGTCGCGGTTCTCGGGCCGCCATCGAGGAGCGCGATCTCGCCGAAGAACTGCCCCGGCCCGAGCGTCGCCTTCTCCTTGCCCCCGATGGAAACCGAGCACTCCCCCTCGACGATCAGAAACAGCCCCACGCCGCGTTGGCCCTCGCGCGCGATGACCGTGCCGGCGCGGTGCGACAGCTCCTTGGCGCCTCGACGGATGATGCCGAGCTCCCGGCGCGTGCAAGCGGAGAAGAGCGGCACGGCGGCCAGCTTGCTGTCGATGTCGTCCCGTGCCACGTCGACCTCCTCGCGGTCGCCCTCGTCGACCGCGGATCGTATCGCGATCGCCCCCGCGGCGCGAGACGCGTACGATGCATGCATGAGCCAAACGCGCCGGACGGCCGCCATCGTCCTGCTGTTCCTCATCGGCTTCGCGATGATCGCGCTGGCGGACGCGCTCGAGGCGTGGTGGCCGCTGTTCGTTACGCCACTCCCCTACGCGGCGATCGCGTGGCTCGTGGTGAAAGGCGACGACGAGATCCTGTCCACTCCGGTGCGTACCGCCGATCGGCCGGGGTCGGACTGAGGTCCCTCCCGGCCGACGATGCGGACGTCGGCGGCCGCGGGGCCCGAGAAGACTGGCGGCCGGGTCGGCACGGCGTGTCGCGCCATCGGATCGGCGCCCGACCCCTCAAGGACGTTCGTTTCGGGACCGATGCTCGCCTCAATGGGCACAGAGGGAGCGCAACCCGGCGTCGATCGGCAAGGGTCGATCCGCGACGTGCCGGCGGCGTCGTTCCGCGTCGGCCCCATTCCGGTCCGCATCGAAATCCCCTTCGTCCTGATCGCGCTGCTGCTGGGATTCCGCATGCACACGAGCGGCCTCCTGCTCACGGCATGGGTCGCCGTCGTGCTCTTCTCGCTCCTGTTCCATGAGCTCGCGCACGCGGCCGTGACGCTCGCCTTCGGAGGTCGGGTTCGCGTCGTGCTGAATGCGATGGGCGGCCAGACATATGCCTCGGAACCGCCTGCGAGCGCCTTGAGGGACGCCGCGCTCGGCCTGGCCGGACCCGCCGCCCAGATTGTCTTCCTGGGGTTGCCCGCGCTCGCGCTCGCGCGCTCCGGGATGATCTCGTCCCCCACGATGCAGACGATCGTCCGCGATACGGCGTGGGTCAGCCTGTGCTGGGCGGGAATCAGCCTGCTTCCGGTCCTGCCGCTCGACGGCGGGAGGATTACGGCGACCCTGCTCCGGCGTGTGGAGGTGGCCGAGTCAGGGCGGCTGGCGCGCGTCGTCTCCGTTGGAACCGCGCTCGGCCTCTCCGTCTGGGCCTGGCACAACGTCGGCGCCGTCGGCGGGCTGCTCGCCCTGTATTTCGCATCGTGGAACGCCCTGGGACTCAGGAGAGCGACGGACGACGCCTGGTCGAAACGACGCTCGCTTCGGGCATCGGCGAACGTCGAAGAGTCACATGACGGCAGCGGAGACGATGCGGGGGCACCCAGCGGTCGACCACGGGACCTGCGCGGCGATTGATGTTGGAAACCCTTCACGGCCTCGCATCGATGACGAGGCGTTTCCCGAAGGCTCGACGAAATTGCTCGCCCACGATGCCCTGCCGGTAGGGATCGAAGAGCGGCGCCGCCAGCAGCACCTCCCGTTTCCTCACAACGCATCGAACGGCAAGGCGACCCTCGGGAGGGACCCGACGCTCGATCTCGTCGGCCATTGACAGAATCGCCGCGGCCCTCGAGACACCGGGCATGTCCTCCGGACCGAGGAGCGGACGGTACATGCGCAGAACGGAGCCGTCCTGGCCGGCGGCGCGGATGACCGCGGCCAGGAGCGCCAGCTTTCGGTGCGAAAAACCCGCAAGGTCGGACTCGGTGACGATATCGGCCGCGTGGGCGTCCCGATCGTAGTAGTCGATGCTCCGGCCGATGTCGATGATCGTCGCCGCCTGCTCGAGCCGCTCCCTGACCTTGCGCCCCGCGGTGGGATCGATTGCGTCCAAGAGGTCGCGGGCGATGGCCGTTCGACGGTCCGCTCGGCGCTCGTCCCACGAGGCGAATCGGGCGACCAACGCCGCGACGGACGCGCGTCTGACCTGCTCCGGGGCGGGCAGCGGCCTTCCCAGAAGATCGTGAACAACGCCTTCTCGGACGCCTTGTCCGGAGACCATGAGCTCCGCTGCGCCGAGCGTCTCCATGATGGCTCGAGTGGCGGCGGCTCCGCCGACGATTGAGTCAACGCGATCGGCGTTGAGGCCGCGGATCGTTTTCCGCCGCGCGCTCGTGCGCGAGCCGAGCATGCTCTCGATGTCGCGAACTCGCTCGCGTATCAGCCGGTAGCCGTGGATTTGTGGGATCGGGTATGTGCGACTCTGCCGGTCGATCTTCGCGAGGTTTCGAATGCTTCCGCCCGTGCCGATCAGACGCTCGTCCGACACGAGCGCGGGAAGCTCCGCATTCCGCAGGGTGCGCCGTACATGTTCGCGAAGCTGTTCGAGGTCGTCGGCAGCAGGCGGGTCGCTTCGAAGGTACGTCGCACTCAGGCGAAGCGCGCCGAGCGGCAGCGTCCACGATCGGACAAATTCCCGGTTCCGGAAGGAGGATGCCTCCACGCTCCCTCCGCCGATGTCGACGAGCATCCCGTGATCCGCCGGCATGCCGTAGACGGCGCCGAGGAAGCCGTAACGAGCTTCCTGTTCCCCGTCGATCACGACGACGTCGACGTCCGCCTCTTGTTCGGCGCGCTCGAGGAGGCGAGAACCGTTCTCGGCCTCCCGGACCGCCGAGGTCGCGACGACGATGACGCGTCGCGCCGAAGAAGCCGTCGCGATCGCCGTGAAGTCCTTGAGCGCGGCGATCACGCGAGCGATGGCGGCGTCCCCCAGCCGAGGCCGGGCGACGATCTCCCGCGCGAGGCGAAGCGGCGAGCGACCCTCGGCAACGATCTCCAGGTGACCCTGCGCGGTCACGGCGAAGACGACAATCCGCCCCGAATTCGACCCGATATCGATGACGGCGACGGGTGTGCGACCGTGGACACGATCCGCCGTGTCCTTCGACCGGCTCTCGGACATCTCTGGGTCGGCCGGTCGTCGTGGCGTTCTACTTGACCCCCTCGGCGGCGCGCCCTCGCCCGGCAATCGTTCGCGTCAACGCGATGCCCTGCCCTTGTCAGATGTCCGCAACGATTGCGTCCTCGTCCGCTCGAATCGGTCGCTCATCCGCGCGTGCTCGACGACGAGGAACGCCGACGAGCAGGTTCGCCGCGGACGCGGTCGCCACGCCAAGTGCCGCCCCACCTATCAAGTCGAGCGGGAGGTGTGCCCCCACGTACATGCGAACGAACGGCACGAGGATCGCCATGACGAGAGCCGCCATCTGCCACCCGCGTCGGACGTACGGCGCGATCAAGAGCGTGATCGCCCACGCGACGGCAGCGTGCCCGGATGGATAGCCGAGACTCCCCGGGGCGAACTCCTCACGCTCGATGACGTCTTCGAGCAGCTCGGCCGGACGGCCGCGTGCGACGAACTCCTTGACGACCTTCGCGAGCACGTACACAGTCACGCCGGTGATCGCGAGCGTCAGCGCGAGTGTCCATTTTCTGAAGACGAGCGCGACGACGGTCGCCACCGGGATCGTCACCGCGTTCCCATACTGGTTGAAGATCCAGAGGAGTCTGCTGACGCTGCCGGGCAAGTCGTTGACGGCGGTGAAGATGACGACCTCCCACCCGTAGACGCCTCGTCTCGCCAGGAAGGCACCGGCAACGAGCACTGCAAGGCCCGTGATCATGAGGACCAGATCCACACGACGCCTCTGGCGAACAAGATGTGAAGTCATGAGCCGCCCCACCGTCGCGACCGAAGCCGACCGCTGTCGTCCGTCAGGTCGCATCCTAGAGGGCCCGAGAAGGGTCCGTGCAACACACCGGCCGCGTCGTCGTGCACGGGTCCCCCGGCTCACCCCTTGCCAACCGGAGCCAGCCGGACGAACGGCGTAGCGAGCCGCTCCCGGTGTAGCCCGATTTGGGGGTGACGGAAATACGACGTTCGTCCTCGTTGCGCGGGCACGCTGCCGGGTAACAACGCGACATGACGAGCATCTGCCCGGTGTGTCTCGACGTAGTGCCGGCCGAAGCGCTCCTCACACATGTCCGTGCCGCCCATGTGCGCGACATCGACCAGAGCTGGACCCGCCCGGTAGCCGCGGGCCGGCGCCGCTGGCCGGCGAACATCGCGAAGGAGCCTTGCCACCGTTGCGATCACTACGTCGGGCTGCACGAGACGGTCGGCGCGTGCAGCGCGCCGGGCTGCCCCTGCCCTTGGCCGATGCTGCGAGACGACGGGGGCGATCGCGCCGACCTGGCCAGCTGAACTGACAGAAACCGCTCGGAGTCGGGTACACGCGCAGTGACGTGCACCCGCGACCAAGGACCTCGGTAGGATCGGTCGATGGCCTTCGAGGTGCATCCGGTCACGAAG
>JBKOWM010000022.1:0-4422 GCA_046724395.1 Actinomycetota bacterium | reverse complement strand
GTCTGGATCAATCGCCAGCGCGAGAGCTCCGATCTGCCGCGCGCCGCAGAGCTCGAAGACCTGTCGAAGCTGCCCGAGACGCTCGACGAGCTGGTGAGCGCCTGATGGCCGAGATCGACCGCGCGAAGATCGAGGCCGCCGTGCGGATGATCCTGGAGGGGATCGGCGACGACCCCGATCGCGAGGGCGTGGTCGACACGCCCCGACGGGTCGCCGACATGTACGGGGAGATCTTCGAGGGGGTCGGGGTCGACCCCACGCCGGTCGCGACGGTGGTGCCCGGAGCGAACTTCGACGAGATGATCATGGTCAAGGACATCCCGCTGCAGAGCCTGTGCGAGCACCACCTGCTGCCGTTCAACGGCCACGCGCACGTCGCCTACATCCCGAACAAGGACGGGCGGATCACCGGCTTGTCGAAGGTGGCGCGGGTCGTCGACATCCTCGCCAAGCGCCCGCAGGTGCAGGAGCGGCTCACCACCGAGATCGCCGACACGATCGAGGCGGCGCTCGAGCCGCGGGGCGTGTTCGTCGTGATCGAGGCCGAGCACCTGTGCATGACGATGCGCGGCGTGAAGAAGCCGGGTTCGGTCACGGTGACCTCGGCCGTCCGGGGCCTGTTCCGCAACGACGCCCGGACGCGCCAGGAGGCCCTGCACCACATCGGCAAGTAGCCCTTTCGGGGAACGTGTTCACGTTCCGGCCGGTCTTCCACCCTGTCATGACGAGCGTGGATCACGTGCCTGCGGGCGTCTCCGGCACGGACCGGATCGAGCGCCTGTACCGGAAACGGGGCGATCGGATCTGGCGAGGGCTCCTGGCGTTCTCGGGCGACCCGGAGATCGCCAGCGATGCCGTGGCGGAGGCGTTCGCGCAGGTACTCAGGCGAGGCGACGACGTCCGGGATCCGGAGCGCTGGGTCTGGCGGGCGGCGTTCCGGATCGCGGCGGGCGAGCTGAAGGAGCGGAGGAGGAACGAGGTGCTCGGGACGGCTGGCTCGTACGAGATGGAGGAGCCGGCGCGCGACCTGGTCGTTGCGCTCGGTGCCCTATCCGAGCGGCAACGGGTGTCGGTCGTCCTTCACGACGCCGCTGGCTACCCGTCGAAGGAGGTCGCCCGGATCATTGGCTCGACCGAGGTGGCGGTGCGGGTGCACCTGATGCGGGGCAGACGGCGCCTCCGCGAACTCTTGAAGGAAGACGATGACTGACCTTGACCGTCGGTTCGAGGCGCTCAGCCGAGCGCGTCCCCCCGAGTTGTGGCGAGACATCGAGGGTCGTGAGCCCCGGCCGCTCCCGTCACCTCCGACGCCGCGGCGGGCTCTTGCAGTCCTGGTGGCTCTCGCGGTTGCAGCTGCCGGGCTCGGTGTGGCGGCGCTGACGTTCGGCGGTTCGGAGCATCCGAAGCGTGCGGCTGCTGCAGTCTCGGATGGCAGGATCGCCTTCGCCGGGGTCGGCGAAACCACATGGAACATCTACACGATCGAGCCTGATGGCGGACACCTGACGATGCTCACCGATCTCACGGATCAGGTGGCGGATGACCCTGCCTGGTCCCCTGACGGCCAACGGATTGCCTATGTCGTCCGGGAGAGCAACGGCGCGTCCGATATCTGGGTCATCAACGCCGATGGCAGCGGCGCGCACGCACTCACCAGTGGTCCCGGTTCGAGTTGGGGTCCGACGTGGTCGCCTGATGGCTCCAGGCTCGCCTACACGCACTCTGCTTCGGGGCAGGCCGATCAGATCTGGGTCGTCGGCGCCGGTGGATCGAACCCTCGAGCGTTCACACATTGCGGCCCGCCGGAGTGCGTTCAGGACGGGTCGCCGGCCTGGTCACCGGATGGATCTCGCATCGCGTTCGTCAGGGTATCGGGCGCCGGCGCGATCATCCCCGTGAGCGTGTTCATCTGGCCAGTTGAGGACTCTGGCCCCAAGCCCGAGGCCATCGAGCTCGACGGTGCAACGTGGGCATCAGATCTTGCCTGGTCTCCGGACGCGGCCACGCTCGCGTTCGCTCGCTCGACATCCGCTGGCGCGAGCTTCGGACTTTGGAGGATGAACGCCGACGGATCGGACCTAGGACCAATCGGCGTTCGACCAGCCGCACAGTCGCCTTCGTGGTCGCCGGATGGCCTGCATATCGCCTTCATGGCTCCAGTTGGGCCGGAACGGGAGGCGCTCTACCTGATGGATGCCGATGGCACCGGTGTTCGCGCGATTCCCGGCCTGCCCAAGAATGCAACCTCTCCGTCGTGGCAGCCAGTCGTCTCCGAACAGCCACTGCCGGCACCCGGCGCAATGGCGAACGGTCCGATCTACTTCCGTAGCGGTGGCGGCGATGGCCGGAGCAGCGTCGAGTCAATCCAGCCCGACGGGACAAACAGGCATGTCGTCTTCCCGGAAGACAGCCCGGTCCACTACTCCCGGATCGACTTCTCGCCAGATGGCACGCGGATCGCGTTCGACAACTTCCTCGTCGGGGAGTACGGGATCGAGACGGCCGACCCGGACGGAGACGACGTCGTCCGATTGACGGACGGGGTCAACGACTCGTGGGCGTCCTGGTCTCCGGACGGGACCAAGATCCTGTTCTCAAGCACCCGCTACGACCCCGCGATCGGGCAGTGCACGCCTGGGGATCCGCACGAGTTCGGCTGTCCCACGGACATCTATCTCATGGATTCGGACGGCACAGATGTCGTTAGACTCACCGACGATCCGCTCCCCGAGTTCATGCCCGTGTGGTCGCCGGACGGGAGCAGGATCGCGTTCGTGCGTGAGAGCAACCCGGTGCCGGCCGCCTACGACGCGATCTTCACGATGAACCCGGATGGCTCCGACGTCCGCCAGGTCTCTACGGCGACCGGGGGCAGCGACTTTTGGCCGAGCTGGTCGCCCGACGGTTCGCAGATCGTGTTCGCCGCGATCCGGAAGGAGGACTGGGGCATCTGGGTCGTCTATTCGGACGGCTCCGATGAGCACATGATCTTCGGTCCTGACGACGGCTTCGCGTTTGAAGCGGAATGGTCGCCCGATGGGACCCTGATCGCATTCGCGGGAAAGACCAACGAGAAGGAGCATGATTACGGCCCAGACGACGCGCTGTATGTCATGCGTCCCGATGGATCGGGCGTCACACGGATCGCTGACGCGCCTGGTGTTGGCGTCGCCGGGGACATCGCCTGGCAACCCATCCCGATCGAGCGGATGAGCTCACCCACCCCGACACCGCCGATCTCGGAGCCTGGGTCGGTGCAAGTCCATATCACGACCACGCGAGGCGTCGCCGCGTTCCCGAGCGCTGTCGCGGTCGGCGGCGGTGGCGTCTGGATGACGGCTCCGGATCAGGATGGTTCGGGCGCAGGTGAGGTGATCCGACTGAGTCCTGAGACGGGCGAAGTGGTGGCCAGGGTCCGAGTCAGAGCGGCACCGGGTTGGGAGTTCGGCGGCGCCGGGATCACCGTCGCCAACGGGAGTGTCTGGGTCGTCGGGGAGGTCGGCGGCGAGACCTGCTGCCATGCGTTCGTCACGCGCATCGACGCGTCGACGAACGAGGTCACCGACGAGATCGAGCTTCCGGGCGACCAGGACTTCGGCAACGACGTATGGGTGGACGGCGACGCGATGTACGTCCTGATGTTCGTCGACGGAGCGAGCTCCCTCGAGCTCGCAAAGGTCGAGATCGAGGGCCATACGACGGTCTGGCGGGTCCCGATCCCGGGCCAGTGGTCGCAAACGGTGTTCGTGGCTGGCGGATCGGTATGGGTGCTCGGGACACAGCCCGATGCTCACGGACCCATCGAAGTGGACACCCTCTATCGGCTCGACCCCGGAACCGGCGCCCTCATCGACAAAGTTCTTCTTCCGTTCGCGAGTTCGGCGTACATCCCGAGTGTGTCCCCCGAGACCGTTTGGTTCCGGACGAACGAGGGCACGCAGCGATTCGATGCGCTGTCCGCACGTCTCGTTGGCGACCCTGTCAGGCCCGGACCGGGCTGCTGCGGCGGCCCATTCGTGTCCGACGGATCCGGAGGCGTGTGGGTGGTCTCGTCGGCAGGGGCGGACGTCGACCGCTTGATCTGGCACATCGACGCCTCGGGGTCCATCGTCGCATCCGGAACCATCCCGGACCGGGCCGACTTCGAGAACATGCAGGGCCAGTCCTACGCCTTCGACCCTCTCACCCAGACGATCTGGGTGCAGCATTACGAGGACTCGGTCTCCCGCGTAGAGATCGTGGTCTCCCCGAGCGACGTGCCGAACTGAGGTCGGGTCGGCGCGGCTACGATGGGTGGGTGGGCGGTCCCATCTGGCGCGTCGGCGAGCGCGTGCTCGACTGCTCGGAGCGCACCCTCGTCGTGGGGATCCTGAACGTCACGCCGGACTCGTTCTCCGACGGCGGCAGGTACCTCGACCGGGC